>DLMH01000113.1 GCA_002478115.1 Candidatus Acidiferrum typicum
ATCTCTGCCTCGCTCTCTCTCTATGGCCAAAGCACATTTGGCTCGATCTCCGGATCGGTCACCGATACTTCGGGGGCTATCGTCACGGACGCCAAAGTGACGTTGACCAACTTGGGCACGTCAGAGAAGCGCACGCAGTCCAGCGGCAGTGACGGGCTTTTCACGTTTGTGAACCTGTTCCCCGGCCAGTACCGGATTGACGTGGAAAAGCAAGGGTTTAAGCACTTTGTCCGCGCCGATATCACGGTCCAAGTTCAGCAAGACACTCACATCACTTCCCAGCTTCAGGTCGGCGAGGTCAGCCAAGTCGTGGAAGTGACCGCCGAGACGCCGCTGCTCCAGACCGAATCGTCGTCACTCGGTCAGGTCGTCGAGCAACGCAAGGCTGACGAACTTCCTTTGAACGGCCGCAATATTTTCAACTTGATCACAGTTTCTCCTGCCGCCGTCGCACAGGGTGGCTCGGGCGGATCGCCAGTGGGCCAGAACCCCTTCAGCTGGGGCAACTATCAGGTCGGCGGTTCGTTCGCCAATCAGGGTGCAGAGTATCTGGATGGTCAACCCCTGAACATCGGCTACATCAATTTGCCCATCATCATCCCAACCCAGGACTCAGTTGGCGAGTTCAAAGTCCAATACAGCAACCTGGGCGCCGAGTGGGGCAAGTTCTCCGGCGGCGTCACGAACCTCAGCACAAAATCCGGCACCAACAATTGGCACGGATCCGCCTACGAATATTTCCGCAACAAGGTGCTGAACGCCAATGAATATTTCAACAAGGCGAGCGAGATCGCTAGCGGCACCAAGAACGAGCCTCCACCGTGGACGCAGAACCAGTACGGATTCCAGTTGGGTGGGCCGGTCCTCAAGAATAAGACATTCTTTTATGTGAGTTGGGAGCAATACCGGCAGCGCACGGGTTCTCCCTTTACCACTACCGTTCCTGCCGCCAACGAGCGCCAGGGAAATTTCGCCGCACTCTGCGTCTCTGGATTCGTAGGCGGTATTTGTCAAGACAAAGACGCTGCCGGAAACACCACCGATCAGCTCTACGACCCATACAGCATCAATGCGACAACGCTGCAACGCGCGCCTTACCCGAACAACGTAATTCCCACCACGGAATTCAGCACGGCCACCACCAAGATGTGGGATACCTACTTCCCGCTGCCTACGAGCGCTGCCACGGTAAATAATTTTCTGAGTTCGGCACCAGGCGGCGGCAACACCAACGAGTTCGTCGCGCGCGGCGATCAGAACATTGGAAACAACACGCACCTGTTCGGAAGATTTGCCTATTTCGGATTGCTTGACTTGCCGGTGAATCCCTTCGGCACTGGCCTCTGCCTCGACCGCTGCGCGGAAAAATATCACAGCAAGTTGCTCGCCATCGGTTTGAACCACGCTTTCACTCCAACCACTGTTCTCGACGTGAACCTCGCGGCTAGTCGCTTCGTCTACGGACGTCAGCCGCTTCTCTCGGGGTTCGACCTCACGACCCTGGGCTGGCCCTCAACTTACAACAGTCCGCCAAGCACGATGCGGACCCCTCCCACCCCTGCCTTCCCGTTCCCCAACGACGTCGGAAAGTCGCAGGGCAACAGCGCCATCGGCGATCACAACACGCAATACAACCTGAGCCCGGCGTTCACTTTGATCCGCGGCAAGCACACCATTCAGACCGGCGCCCAGTTCGAGTGGGGCTACGATAACTACTTCCAGACCAACATCGCCAGCGGCGCATTCGGCTTTCCAGGAAATTGGACCACCCAATACGCACTGGCATCAACCTCAGCCGCAGTCGCGGCCGACCCTCTTTTGGCCAGCAATCCCAATTACGCCTTCGCCGACTTCCTGCTCGGCCTGTCGCAAAATGAAGGAAGCTTCGTCAACCAGACCGAAGGCGTGGCTCAGGTTCCCGCGCAGACCAAGGGCTTGCAGGTCTATCGTGCCTTCTACGTGGACGACACGTGGCACCTGACGCCTAAGTTGACCGTCAACCTGGGTCTTCGCTATGAATTGCAGGGCACCTGGTCTGACTCCTATAAGCGCCTCTCTTATTGGGATCCGTTAGCAACCAATGCTACGGTCTCTGGCTGCGGCGGAGTGGCAGGAGATGCATGCCCGGGCGATGCTTTCCTCGTTGGAACGGGCCGGAACTCCAGCGGCAACAACATCCCAATGGATAAGAAGGCGTTCTCTCCACGGCTCGGCTTCGCCTACGGCGCGGATCCGAAAACCGTCATCCGCGGTGGCTACGGCATTTTCTACATCCCCAACTACGTTTCGTTCGGACTCAACCCCGACAACGATTTTGTGAATCTTGCCAGCACGCCGCTCCATGCTACGACGGACTCCTTCGTCACTCCGGTCGGTATGTTGGACGGCGACGAATGCTCATATAACGCGACCAACTCGGTGTTCCCCGTGAGGGGACCAAACGCCTTCGGCTGCGCACAGTCGGGTCCCTTCGGGAACTCTGGAATCCTGCCGCCGCCCGGACGCAACTTCGCACCCTTGGCGGGCACCCTGGCTCCATTTGCTGCCAACGTATCAAGCTTTGCGGCCTTCAACGGCAACCCGACCTTGGCTCCGTACTACGGGGCCACCGGACACGGCAATCCGCAATGGGGCTACGTCCAGCAATGGAACTTCGACATCCAGCGTCAACTCCCGGCGGGCTTCTTCGGGGATGTGGCCTATGCGGGTTCGCACGGCGTTCATCTGGAACAGTATTCAACTAACGTTGACCAGCTTCCTGATACCCTCTGGTCTCAGGGCGCTGCGCTCACGACGCAAGTTGCCAACCCAATGGTGGGCACGAATCCCAATCCGTCCCTGAACGGGGCTACGGTTGCAGCAGGTCAGCTGGAACGTCCCTACCCGCAATACAACGGGTTGTCTTTGGGTGGTTACGGTTGCTGCGGCAGCACTTACAATTCTCTGCAAGCCACCTTAACCCGCCGGTTCCAAGGCGGTGGCACGTTGCTGGTGGCTTACACGAATTCCAAGCTCCTCAGCAACACCGACACTCTGACCAGTTGGCTCGAAGGACCAACCGGTGGCGTTGGCGCCGTGCAGGACTGGAGCAATCTGGCGGGAGAAAGATCGCTCTCCTCGCAGGATGTTTCGCAACGGCTGGTGATCAGTTACGTTCTCGACCTTCCCTTCGGCCACGGAAAGGCGTTCGCAAATAACTTCAGCGGATTCGCGAACGGCGCGGTTTCCGGCTGGGGCGTCGACGGTATCACCACCTTCCAACGCGGCTTCCCGCTGAAGATTACCTACTCTGGCTCAACCCCGCTGGAAGCGGCAAATCTTGGAGTCGGAAACATCCGGCCTGATGTCGTTCCCGGATGCGACAAGAAATCCGGCGGCGGCCACCTTACCAATTGGTTCAACACCAGTTGCTTTGCGAACCCGCCAGATTACGGTCCGGGCAGTGAGTCGCGCGTCGATTCCACACTTCGCGGACCTGGAATCAACAACTTTGACTTCGCGGTTTTCAAGAAAACCAAGGTCTCGGAGAGAATGGGCATCGAATTCCGAACCGAGTTCTTTAACATATTCAACCATCCGTACTTCTCCATGCCGGCCACTGGCTTCGGTGGCACCGGAGTATCCAACGGATTCGGCGTGATCAACTCAACCGTTCAAGGCGGTGTAGCTTCACCTGAACGCTTGGTTCAGTTTGCTCTGAAATTTGTGTTCTAAGGGACTCTCCGGGCCAGGAAATCGCTCCTGGCCCGGAGGCAACTTCGTTTGCAAGCTCTGCGTGCTGGCCAGCGATGGCCAGCATTTATTTTGTCGAGTTCATGCGCTCCAGCCTGTCATATCCTGTCTTCCCACGTATGAGGACCCTCCAATCCATTGACTACTCCGAAGCCAGGCGGGCTGTCGATCTCATCGTTGAAAAAGCTTCGCAGATGCAAAAGGCTGTAGTGGTGGCCGTTGCCGATTCGCACGGCGACCTCATCTGTCTTGCACGAATGGACGGTGCTCCTGTTTCCTCTATCCTCGTCGCCACGAATAAGGCGTGGACCGCGGCCCGCGAGCGCAAACCAACCAAGGAGATCGGAGAAAAGGTAAGACATCCGGAAAAGGGCCACGACATTGCTTACTACGGCGATCCGAAATATGTGGGGTGGGCTGGCGGGGTTCCGGTCTGGAAAAATGGCGACGTAGTTGGAGCCGTCGCGGTGAGCGGCTTGTCGTCGAATGAAGACATCGCTCTGGCTACGTTGGGCGTGGAACTGATCGTTGCTGCTTAGAAGATTTTGAACAACTGTCCGGTTTTGTATTTGCAGAAAAGTTCCGCAGTATTCACGCTGCCCTGTGTGCATAATGAACCAGCCCTCGCACTCGGACAGACACGCGATTGCGCGAGCTCGTGTTCGTGTTTCGTAACACAATTCACTTTTTGGCGCCGCGAACGGGATTTGATGAAAAACTCAGTCGCAACTGAGGGGGATGAGTGGATCCGAAGGACTGTCCGCGCTGCGGCGGTACCGGATACATTGCCAAGCCTGTGGACATCAGTGGCAAGTCCGAGGGCATCGCATTTATCCGAGTGCAGTGCCCGGCTTGCGGTGGCAGTGGACGGAAAAACTCGATTCCACCCAATACTGCGGGCTGACCGCACGGCCTGTGGTGCTTGCGAAACGTACGAGCCCGGGGCCGTCATGTTTCCCGCCCTCAATGACGCTCCGGGCCCGACGTTCCACCGTCGTTTGGGTTGGCGTCTGAACTCCCGCCCCAGAAACTCACGTGAAACTTGCAAGATCGTCAGGCGATGCCAGCGGCTCTGCTGCGGGTTCGGCGCCGGGGAGAAGAAGCAATTTCGACTCGGTTGCGTCCAGCGGCTTTGGCGCGGTAGAGCGCTTTGTCAGCTGCCTGGATGACCGCGTCAGCCGATGAATGCTCACGGTTGGAACTCGCCACCCCGATGCTCGCCGTAACCGAAAGTTCAATGGGTGAGGCTACGCGCGAGAGCTGCCGTGTGGCGAAGCCAGTTTGCGCGCGGGCACGCACACGCGGATTGCGGCGGTCCGGACCGCGAGCCCCGATACGGCGGTCACGGCCGCGGAGGCGAAAGCTGCTGGCCTCGATGTCGGCGCGTAACTGTTCCACATGATCCAAAACGTCCCCGGCGGTCTTCCCGGAGAAGATGATGGCAAATTCTTCTCCACCGTAACGGTAAGCTTGTCCTCCGCCGGTTACGCGTGCAAGGCGCGACGCGACCAGACGCAGCACCTGATCTCCAGTGTCGTGCCCGTACGTGTCGTTGCATCGTTTGAAGTGATCAATGTCGACCATTGCAATGGAATAAGGTGGCTGAAGGCGAAGCAAGGCCTCGTGAAAGGCGCGCCGCGAAGGCAGCGTCGTGAGTTCATCGTGATAGGCGAGCAGGTACGAAGTCTCGACGATAGAAACTGTCAGGATGAACCCCGCCGTGGCGAAGTAAGCGGAGGGGATGCGTCCAGCGCCTCCAAAGCGGAGTGCTAGGAATGAAGCGGCCAAGGCCCAGAGCAATCCACTCTCCGCTGGTTTGCGGAAAAGCAGGAATCGAATGAGCAGCACAACCGCCGCGAGTGCGAAAGCTATGAGTGTGGCGAAAGGCAAGGGCTGCGGAGTTAGAGGATGGTGCAAAGCGCGCCGCGCCGTCGTCGCCAGTGAATCAGGCCGGCAGAGCACGGCAACCACGACGGACTCGACGAACAGCCACAAGGCTGGAGGCGCGATGCTGGAGAAGGTGAATCCCTTTTCCTGCGCCAGTGAGAGCAGAACAAAGTTTAGTGGCAAGAGCAAGCCAACCGCTGCTACAGCAGTGCTTCCCGGTGCGCTGCTCGCGCCATGACCGCCAGAGACGAAAGAGAAATAGGAGATTGCGCGCTCGGCGAGGAACAGAACCAGCATGGCGAAGAGGATGCGGCTGGAGTGGAATCGCCACGCGATCAGAAGGCCCGCGATCAACGCCGCGTACATGGCAAACGTGACGAGCGTGGCACTGGGTGTGACCAAGCCTGTGTGCAGCAGGATCGCGGCCGCCACAATCCAGATGGCTGGAGTGAGCAAAGACTTCATCGAAGTTTGGCCCTGGCTATCATTAAGAACGTTCGTTGCGCGAGGCGAGTCCTCTGCAGATTATCGTCTTTCGATTATCGCCGGACGGCGGGCTTAGAGTAATTGACCGAGAGGGTTCGACGGAGGCTGTGGATTTTGCTTGAAATAATTCTGATTTCGGTTTGCCGGGAAGACCGGCAGCCCCAGCGAGGATCGATAACCATCAAGGTCTATAATCCCGTGGCATGGAAAGCCGCAAGTCTGATTGGGAACGAGTAAGTCCAACCAAATTAGGCGAAGGTGGGCAGAGCGAGGTCTACCTCGTGCGAACGCCCGAGAGAACGAAACAACGTGCCCGCAGCTCACGACAATCAACTCTCACGTCCCCACCGCCATAAGCTTTACGACGGCTGAAGAAAAGACGAGTGTTAACACTCAGTTTGCTGAGGCCATTCGAGATTACACGCGTCCGGACCTACCCACAGAGCTCGGAGCGATGAAAGAGTTCAAGCTCCGAGACGACGAGGAACAGAGTCTCAGGCAGCTGCAACAGGAAATCGAAGTTCTACAACAGAATAGAGCGGGACTGTCCAAACTCTTGGGTGCGAACATAAACGAACGCTGGATGGTGACTGAATACCTTTCCAACGGGACTTTGGAAGATCATCTCTCGGAGTACAGAGGTAGCCCGGCTCTCGCGCTAAAGGCCTTCCGATCAGTAGTGAACACCGTTGCTGAGCTTCATAAGGAAGGCATTGTCCACCGCGACATTAAGCCTGCCAGTATCTTTATCGGAAAAGATCACGAGCTTATTCTCGGCGACTTTGGGCTGGTTTTCGTCCCCAACCGACCGCCGCGTATAACCGCTTACCAAGGGGAGACTGTAGGAGCGGGCGATTTCATACCGCCGCCAACGTGGAGAGGCATGGGCGTTAGGCCCGATAACGTTAATACAAACTTTGATGTGTACATGCTGGGGAAAGATCTATGGTGCATGGTCACCGGCAAACCGAAACTGGGCAGAGAATATTGGGATGAGCCAGTCAACGACGTAACGAAGCTCTTCCCTAGCGATCCACACATGTACATGATTAACGTCATCTTGGAGCACTCCGTCGTTGAAAGACAGGAGAAGTGCTTTAGCTCAGCCGACGATTTGCTGCTTGTAGTGAACACCAATCTTGAGAGTATCAGGGAGGGTGGTCAACTATTGAATGACGGAATTCCAAAAATTTGCCATGTGTGCGGAGTCGGTCGCTACGCTCGGCAAACCCTCACGAAGGATGCGCCGACTTGCAGCGAATCGGTAACGTGAAGGCGGAATCTCTCAAACCTATTTTTGATGAAAAACTCAGCCCCGAGGCGAGCAAAGTTATTACAGATTCCGGGCCGACCTACCGATGGCTTTTTCGCTTTTTCCTACCGAAAAGGATGAGATCGCTAGCCACAAGGACGAACTGAGAACCAAGGGCGAACTTTCTACCAAGACTGTAGAAGGCGCATTCTCACTGTTCAAACGTGGCGTAATCGGCTCATACCATCATCTCACCGAGGACCACCTAGACAGTTACCTGCAAGAGTTCTGCTGGTGCTACAATCGCCGCCACATGCAACCGCATATGTTTGAGACGCTGGCGAAGGAACTGGTCACCAGGAAACCCCTCACCTACAAGAAACTAACCCGCGAAGTGTTCTAGAATTGCGCGGGGCCGGTCAGACTCCCGCCGCGCTGCTGGCAGCCTTAGCAATACGGGCGCAGGTGGAACGAACGGGCGCTCTCCGCTGAGTTACTTCAAGCAACAAAGCAGAGGTCTGGCCCCGGTTCAACGGGAGAAACAATGAAAACCAGAGAAGCCGAGAAAAATGGATGGAGATGCCCCGCCTGTAATGGCAAAACCGCTCAAGACTTAAAACATCGTGGCTTTGTTCGGCATCTTGAAAGATTCCGGCCAAAAGACCCGTCAGTTCCTAAAAATAAAGCGGGCAAATGTCAATATAACCGTAAGTATGCTCGGTAGGTGATTGACTACGCCGCCGAGTTCTTCCGCTTCTTAGGCTTTGGTTTCGCTACCTTAACTTCTGACTTGGGCAGAGGCGGGGTCGCCAGCATCTTGCGAAGCAGGGCATCGAATTTCTTCTTGTCTACTGTGATTTCTTCGGGCATTTATCGTCCGCGAGCTTCCTTTTCTCTGCTTCGATCCAAGCCTCAATCCGTTGTCGGATGCCACTATCAGTACACTCTCTGCACACCTTTTCCAGTCTTTCAATCTCTGCCCTGATTATCGCCTCGTCCCCGCGTGAAAGCATTCGGCATTATACTCTGTACAGAACTGTACAACCGATGGCAAGATACTACGGAGTTAAATGCAAGTTGTGCGGCGAGACTATCGCACTCGGTAGGTGCGATCCTCACTCGCAGGCTACTCGGACTTTCTACACAACACCGCTCGCGCCCGTTCCATGCAAAGCTTGTGGCGGCAGCTACCTGTACGGCTCGGATGATCTTTTCGAGTTTGAGGGAGCGGATAGCACGCCACTATTTGATCCTCACGAAACGTCAACGTAGGCCAATACATTCCATTTTCCTCAACTGGAAACTCGTGATCGGGTGTCGGTCACCATTCATTTTCCCTTTCCTCCTTTGCAATTAGCTTATTAAAACGATTTAGTAGGCCGAATCCAATCCTATGCCAAGTGTATAATTATTCAACTAATTCTTGGGGGGGTGGCGGAAAATGTCCCAATCACCCCTCCCGGCTTGATATAACAAACCTATAAGCTAAAACTTTAAGAAAACGAGGCGCGGCCCATGGGCCGCGCTTTTTCTTGTGTGCCGAGCATGTTCGACAGCTCGAGGGTGAAAGTCCCTTTGACAACCTGATGGAGGTGAAGTCATAGCGAAGCGCAAGGGTGAAATCACACTCGCCGCGAGGCGGGGCCTGAAAGAAGCGTGGAGCAAAGGCGCGAGCCGATGAACAAGAACCGGATAGGAGGCCTAGGGTGGCGGGCGAGCGGGCAAGTAATTGCGAAGCCCATATCCATCAAGCTCACGGGTGGTAAATCCGGCGGTTGCGCGTCGAAGGCGGTCGAACTTACCTGGGGAGATCTGCGGCATGTTGTCCCGCCTCAGTTGGAACTGGAGAAAGCGTTCCTCCGTTAAGATAACGGAGCGAACGTATGAGGAAGGAACGGAAGCATTTCACACCAGAAGAAAAAGTAGCCATCTTGAGGCGGCATCTTGTGGACAAAGTACCCGTCTCGGAGCTGTGTGAAGAATTAGGCCTGCGGCCAACAATGTTCTATCGCTGGCAGAAAGAACTGTTCGAGAACGGAGCCGCCGCTTTTCAGTCTCAAGGGCGTCCCCACCGCCAAGTGGAGGAGAAGCAGAAACGGATCGAGTTCTTGGAGAAGAAGGTGCAGACCAAGGACGAGGTCCTGGCTGAGCTGATGGCTGAGCACATCGCGCTAAAAAAAGTCTTGGGGAACTCTAACCGGGATCTGGGTGCCGCATGATGTACGGGATCTAGTCGTGGATTTCGTCCGGCGCTGGTCGGAGAAGGCCGAGATCGGCGTCGGACGGTTCATCCCGTGGCTGGGCGTGACCGCCAGCAAGTTCTATGACTGGCGGCAGCGGTACGGGTGCGTCAACGAGCACAACGGTTGGGTTCCCCGTGATTTCTGGTTGGAACCGTGGGAGAAAGAAGCAATCATCGAGTTCCATCTGAAGAACCCGCTGGAAGGTTATCGGCGGCTGACGTTCATGATGCTCGACGCTGACGTTGTGGCCGTCAGTCCGGCGAGTGTTTGGCGGGTGTTGAAGCAAGCTGGATTATTATCCCGGTGGAAGAGCAAGCCATCGCGCAAGGGAACCGGTTTCGAGCAGCCGCTGCAGCCCCATCAGCACTGGCATATCGACATTTCCTACATCAACCTGAGCGGCACCTTCTATTACTTGTGCAGCATTCTGGATGGATTCAGTCGTTTCCTCGTGCATTGGGATCTGCGTGAGTCTATGCGAGAAACCGATGTCGAAGTGATCCTGCAGCGAGCCAAGGAGAAGTACCTGGAAGCCAAGCCGCGAATCATCTCCGACAATGGCCCGCAGTTCATCGCTCGCGACTTCAAGGAGTTCATTCGCATCTCGGGCATGACGCACGTCCGAACCTCCCCTTATTATCCACAGGCGAAGGATTACGCTTCATA
>DLMH01000067.1 GCA_002478115.1 Candidatus Acidiferrum typicum
GCTCATCTGGTTGTCTATACAAGATGGCGTACAGTTGTTTAAAAGGTGGAGGTGGTTACATGGAAAGCCGGAGTGTGAACCGACGATTTGTACTGGGAACTCTTAGGATTTGGTTCTTGCTTTTCGCGGCTGTAACGATGGCGTTTGCACAGGCAGGCCGTGGCGGCTTGAGCGGACTGGTAACCGATGCCACGGGCGCCGTAATCCCCGGGATCACAGTCGAGCTGCAAAGTACTGGAACAGGTGTGACCGTGTCGACGGTTACGACGAGCGCGGGATTGTACTCCTTCGTTTCTCTAACACCAGCGACCTATCAATTGAAGATCAGTTATCCGGGATTCAAAACCGTGATTGAAAAGAACGTGATCGTGACGGTAGATCAGGTGACCACGCTAAACCTCACGTTGCAGCCAGGCACCGTGAATCAGGTCGTTACGGTCACTGCGGCGCCGGAACTGGCGGAGACGAGCAACTCAACCGTCGGTCAGCTGATCACTGCGCCCATGATCGATCGTGTGCCGCTGATCACCCGCGACGTATATGAGTTGGTCCAGTTGAGCGCCGGGGTTAACCCGACGAACGGCACGCCGAATGCAGCCGATACCTCGGCGGTTTATAATGCCCGTCCAGGTGCCGACGTCTCCGCTTACACGCTGAACGGCGCGCTGCAGGGGTCCGTTTACTATCTCCTTGATGGCAGCCCGATCGGCATCGCCGAAAACAATCTGGCCGCGATCATTCCGGCTTTCCAAGTACCCTTGGATGACGTTCAAGAGTACCGCGTAGAAACGCAGAACGTCCCCGCGACGTATCAGAGCGGAGGCGCGGGCGTGATTAGCCTGGTGACGAAATCCGGCACCAACGAGTTCCATGGCGACGCGTTCGCCTACATTCGGCCTGACAAATTTGCAGCGAACGACACTTTCGTGAAGGCCAGCCAACTCGCCGGAGGCGAGCCGAACCAGCCGGTCGCTTTTCATCGTTATCAAGAAGGCGGTTCCATCGGCGGGCCGATCCTGCACAACAAGCTATTCTTCTTCGGCGATTATGAGGTCACGCAGCAGCGATCACTTCAAACCGGCACTTACACCGTGCCGACAACCGCTGAACGCACCGGCGACTTCTCGGCCGATACGTTCACGGTGTACAATCCACTTGTTCCGGACCTGCCCAACGGCCAGCGACAACCGTTTGCCGGCAATATCATTCCGACAGGCGATCTTAATTCAATCGCCCTGAAATACGCCCAACAGTTTCCATTGCCGAATCAGGCGGGCGTAGGGGAGTACCACGTCAACAACTACTTTGCCACAGGCCTGAATCCGAACGATGCCCAGAAATTCGACATCCGAATGGACTACTACCTCAGCGAAAAACAACACATCTTTGGCCGCTTTTCGTTCGACCGGCTAAAGTTTGGCAACTCCGATCTGTATGGCAGCAGCAACATTTACGATTATAATTACTATCAGAACATCACAAACGGCCGAAACATTCTGCTGGCCGACGATGTCACCTTTAGTCCGACCACTATTCTGCAGTTACGGTATTCGTTCACCCGCCATTACGAGAATCAGACTGGCGACCCGCGGCAGATAGGCTTTGACATGACTTCGCTGGGTTTTCCGTCATCGCTTGCGTCACAGCAAGTCTACAAAGACATTCCCCTCATTACCTTTGGCGGCGCCACGGCGGACTTGGGTGCACCCGATTATACGACGTTTCACTTCGCGAGTATGACTCATGATGCGATCGCCAGCCTTACAACCGTGAAAGGCAAACACGATCTGGGCATTGGCTTCGAGTTCCAGAAGCAGTTCATGAACGAGGGTCAGCCAATCTCTCCCAGCGGCTGGTATCAGTTCGATAATACCGCCACGAGTTCCACCACCTTCGCGGGCGACGGCTACGATTTTGCTTCTTTTCTGCTTGGCATGGGCTCAGCCCCGGGCTATGAGTACTACAACTTCACGCATGACATCTTTGGCGCCGAAGCCAATCCGTACTATGCGGCGTACGTGCAGGACAGCTATCACCTCTCGAGCAAACTTACGTTGAACCTCGGTATGCGATGGGATATTTTCGGGGGACGTACCGAGCGGTACAACCGGTTGGAATATTTTGACCCGAACGTTCAGTATAGCGTCAGCGGCATGCCCTTAGTTGGCGGCGAGCAGTTTGTCAAGAAAGGCGGGAGTTCGTTCACCACGAACCTGAGGAATTTCGGGCCCCGCGTCGGTTTGGCGTATCAGCCGTTCAACCGGTTAGTCATTCGCGGCGGTTTTGGCATCTATTACGGGCCGAGCACGCAAATGGTCGCCAATTCCGCGCTCAATAGCGACGGGTTTTTCGCAGTCACGTCTTGGAACGCTACGGCCTACAACGCAGATGGAAATACGGTCCCGGTGAATTTGCTGAGCAATCCTTTTCCTTCTGGTCTGGTGCAGCCAACGGGCAGCTCCCTCGGGCCGGCAACGAGTATCGGCAGCACGCTGTTAACCGCATTACGTTCACAGAGGACTCCGACTACTTACGACTTCAATCTCGGTATTCAATACGAATTGCCACATGAGTCGATTATCTCGGCTGCCTGGGTAGGAAGCCGTGGGCTCTTCCTGCCGTTGGGAGGCGTTGATTTGAACCAACTCTCGCTCGGCACAATCGCGCAATATCAGTCCGCGCTGGTTACCCCCATTCCGAACAAATGGGCATCCATCTGGCCGACCACTTCGCCTTTTTATGGTCAGGCGACGGTCCCGCAGTACCTGGCGCTCGAACCGTACCCACAATTCAATTGCGGCGCCATGAATTGTGGTGTCGAGGCATTCGGTTATGGCGGCGGAGATTCCATCTACCACTCGCTCCAACTGAAGTTCCAAAAGCGATTGGCCAAGCACTTCACCACGCTGGCGGCCTTTACGTGGGGCAAGCTACTGACCGACGATTCCGGCTCCCCGCTGTCGTTCATTGGCTACCACGGTCAAACAGTCCAGGATTGGAGGAATCTGAACCTGGAGCGATCCATCAGCTCACAAGACCTCAGTTACGTGTTCTCGTGGCAGACTTCCTACGATTTGCCGATTGGCCGAGACCGTTTTTTGAATCTGAATCGATGGGGCAACCGGATATTCGGCGGATGGACGCTCAATTCGATCGTGTTTTTCAGCAGCGGCACTCCCATCGCTTCTCCTAGCGGGACCGGGGATCCTTACTTCAGCCAACGTACCGACATCGCTTGCAACCCAGGTAAGAACGCGCCCCATACGGCAGCCCAGTGGTTCAGTTACACCTGCTTTTCTGAACCCACGAGTCAGTTCTTTCCGGGAACAGCACCGGCTTACTTATCGGATGTGCGTACCGATGGAGGCCACAATTGGGACGCTTCCATTTTCAAGATCATTCCGTTGACCGAGCGCACCAAACTCCAACTAGAGTTTGCTGCGTATAATGTGACCAATTCCGTACAATATGGATATCCTAACGTGTTCTGGAATCCGAATCCGACACCAGCCAACATGGGAGGATTCGGCCAGGTGACGAGCACGGCGAACACACCGAGGCAGTTGCAATTTGCCGCCAGATTTTTCTTCTAATCTCTCTATGGGGGTAGGTGGATGGAGTTAACCTGTATCGATCACAGCGGAGTCGAGCCGCTTTACTACCAGATTCAGCAGCAGCTTTTTGAACGCATCCGCTTAGGCGAACTGAAAGCTGGAGATCCTCTTCCGTCGGAGCAGGAGATCTCTACACGGCTCGGAGTGAGCCGCATGACTGCAAGACTGGCGATCAAATCCCTTTGTGAAGTCGGCATTGTTTACAGCAAACAGGGGAAGGGAAGCTTCGTCTCGGGCCTGAAGCTGGAGAAGAATTTCCGCCAGGTCCTCTCGTTTAGCGAAGAGATGGCGCAAAGCGGACGGCGACCTGAGTCTCGCCCTCTTGGTTTCGACATCGTTCCTGCGGAAGGTGAAGTGGCCCTGGCGCTTAGTCTGAAGCCGCAGGAGAAAGTCATCCGGTTGCGGCGGCTCAGGATCGCCGATTCCGTTCCCCTGGGGATAGAGTCTAGTTACATTCCGGAAAAGTTGTGCCCGGATCTCAAGGCTACGTTCGATCCGCGCACTTCCCTTTATCAAACGCTGTCGGCGCGATATGGCATTCAAATAGCGATAGCCGACGAGGTGGTTGAAGCGGGATTAGCCAAGGGAGAGAAAGCCCGGCTGCTGCGGATAGCAAAAGGGAGCCCAGTTTTTATCTTTACGCGCATCTCGTACGTTCAACAGGGCCAAGCTGTCGAGTATGTCAAATCGACCTATCGAGCCGACCGCTACAAGATCGTCAACCGTCTCGTGCGGGTCAAACACAGATTTGCCGTGCAGGAGGATGCCAAGAGCAGCTAGTCTGCCCGTCGGGACCATGGACCTATGCGTACAAAACTGTCTCGAATTGCCGTTGCAACTCTCGTATTGAGCGCCGCATTGCCTGCACAAGAGGCTAGACAACGGCAACCTTCCTTCTATCCCGTGTCGGTGTGGTACAGCGGCGGAAAAGCGCGCGCGCCGATGTTGGAACAGATCAACGCAGATTCGCCACGGCTGTGGAAAGAGGATTTGCAGAAGATCAAAGGTCTCGGATTCAACACCGTGCGGACATGGGTGGAATGGAATGTCGGCGAGCCGAACGAAGGGGAATACCACCTGGAGAATCTGGATTTGTTACTGCGCTTGGCGGACGAAGTTGGGCTGAAGGTGATTGTGCAGGTATACGTAGATTCCGCTCCGGAGTGGGTGGGCGTGAAATATCCGGAAGGGCGCTATGCGGCGCAGGACGGGCAGCCGATTCCATCGCAAGCGGCGCCGGGATTCTGTTTCGACAATAAGAACGTTCGGAAGGCCGTGCTAGAATTTTTCCAGGAAGTGGCGCGGCACGCGGAGAAGAGCGCGGCATTTTACGGATGGGATTTGTGGAGCGAACCGGCAGCGCTGAACTGGGCGCGCGTGGGTTACAAGGCCGAACCGATGTTCTGCTATTGCCCGGCGAGCATGGAGCGATTCCGCGAGTGGCTGAAGAAAAAGTACGGCACGCTGGAGAAGTTGAATGCGGCGTGGCACCGGACGTTCACGGACTGGAAACAAGTAGAGCCGCCGCGGTATGGAACGATCCTGACGTACACGGACTTCATGGATTGGCGGGTATACTACGGGTACAAGCTGGCGGAAGACCTGAAGATGAGGAACGACGCAGTGAAAGCGATCGATCCTTGGCACGTGACGACGAGCCATGCGCCGGATCCTTCGCCGCTGGCACGCACGTTGGCGGATCCGTACGACCCCACGGACGATTTCCTGATGAAGGATTCCGTGGATTATTTCGGGACGAGCTTTTACCCGAAGCTGACGGCCGTGGAATACAACTGGAAGCTAAACCGGCGCGTGTTGGCCATGGATTTGACGGCGGCGATGACCGGAGGGCGGGGATTTTACGTCGGGGAATTGCAGAGCGGGTTCGGCGTGCATGGAACGACGATTGGGTCGGAAGTGACGGCGAGCGATCTGGAGATGTGGACGTGGGGGATGGTGTCGCGCGGGGCGCGGGCCATCAACTTCTATGCGTTTTACCCGATGAATGCAGGATATGAGAGCGGCGGATACGGATTGATTCAACTGGACGGTACGCTGACGGAGCGGAGCCAGCGAGCGGGAGAGACGGCCAAGAAAATCGCTGCGAACGCGGATTTGCTGTTGCAGGCGAAACCGAAACAGGCGGAAGCCGCAATTATTTTCAGCCCGCTTGTGCCGTTGCTGGGCGGGTACGACGAGGAAGACATGCGGAACGCGATGCACAAGGCGCTTGCGGGTTATCACCGGATGTTTTTCGAGAGGAACCTGCCGGTGGAGGTGTTGAGTTCGCGGGAATTGGCTGGGCGAAACCTGCAGAAATACAAGCTGATCGTGCTGCCGTATCCGTTGATGATGACGACCGATGAGGCGGAGGCACTGAAGGATTACGTGAGCAAGGGTGGACACCTGTTCGTGGAGGCGCGGCCGGGGTGGGTGAATGAAGACGGACACGCCGAGGGAGCGATACCGGGATTTGGATGGACGGAGATGTTTGGCGTGCGAGAGAGTTCGATCGATCCCGAGAAGGAAATCGCAGTGAAGTGGGGCGCGGAGGAGTTCTCGGGGAAGAACTTCGCGGAGCATTTTACCGTGCTGGACGGCAAGGCACGTGTGGTAGCGAAGTTTGCGGATGGGACGGCGGCGGCGTACGAACATACTTATGGAAAGGGAAGCGCAATGCTGCTAGGCACGTTCGCAGGGCAGGAGAACGAAGCCAAGCCGACGCCAATGCATCCGCTGGGAGGAATTCTGGCGAAATGGGCGGGATTGACGGAGGTTGAGTTGAAGGCGCCGGCGCTGGTGGAGTTGCGGGAGATGGAATCGCCGGAGGGGAAATTGGTGTTTTTGTTCAATCACGGAGAGAAGGAAGCGGAAGTGGAGTATGCGGAGGAGTTGGAGAGGCCGGCAGCAAGCGTGCGGGAAATCGTGACCGGGGAGATGAAGAAAGCAGAGGGAAAACGATCTACGGTGAAGACGGACGTGCCAGCGCAGGCGGTGCGAATTTACCGGATCGATTATTGAAGAGCGGCCAGGAAATTACGGGAGGGGAACTGTGAGCGCGAGCGTGTATCGGGAGCGGATCGGTGGAGTGCTGGGGAAAATATGGGAAACACAGATGGGAAACATCGAGAAGGCGGCGGCGGCGATGGCGGAAACGATCGCGAATGGCGGGCTAGTGCACCTGTTCGGGAGCGGGCACTCGGTGCTGCCGGTGCAGGACATGTTTCCGCGCTACGGGTCGTTTCCCGGATTCCGGCCGCTGATGGATATGCGGCTGATGTGGACGAACGTGATCGGCAGCGGGGGAGCCAAGGGATTGCTATGGCTGGAGCGGGAAGAGGGATACGCGCAAGTGCTGTTTGAGAACGAACCGATCCGCCAGGGCGACGTGATGCTGGTGTTCTCCCATGGAGGTTTGAACGCCGTGGGGATAGAAGTATTGATGGAAGCGAAGAAACGTGGGCTGGCGACCGTGGGCGTGACATCGTTGGATAATTACCGGAAGAGAGAGGCGAGGCATTCTTCGGGGAAGAAACTGGCAGACGTGGCGGACATCGTGATCGACAATTGCACCCCGGCGGAAGATGCGCTGGTTTCGATTGAGGGATGGAAGGCTCCGGTGGCGGCGGGGTCCACGGTAGCGTTTATTACGATCGCCATGTCCATCATCGCTCAGGTGGCCGCGAATCTGGCGGCGAAGGGACAAACACCGCCCGTGTTTGTGTCGCCCAACGTGCCGGGAATTCCCGCGGACAATACGAACCGTGTGTACACGGAATACGAGAGGCTGCTGAACCGATGAAAGAGAGGGTGCATCATGTCTCCTACTACACGGCGTAGCTTCTTAGCGTTGGCTGGCGGAAGTGCAGTTGCTCTTTCAATGAATCCAGAACCCTCAAACGCTAAACAATTGCCAGGACAGCCACCAAGCAAGAATTCCGGTGGGCAAGATAAGAGCTTTTCAAATGTGATGGCGATTGCCGCGCATCCCGGCGACGCTTTTTTTGCGATGGGTGCTCCCGTGGCTGTCGCCAGGCATTTCGGAGGGCAAGGGTCGCTGCTGAGTCTCTCGTTGGGAGAGAAGGGCTCCCCCACAATTCCCGCGGAACAATACGGAGCATCGCAACGGGAGGCAGCGCAGAAAGCCGCGGCCTTGATCGGTGCAAAAGCCCTATTTCTGCAGTATCCGGATGGAGAAATTCCAATAAACGAAGAGGCAAAGTTTGCGGTCTGTGATTTGATTCGACAATACAAGCCGTTGACAATCGTGACCCACTGGAAAGGAAGCTGGCATAAGGACCATCGCGCCTGCTATGACATCGTCGAAGATGCAATATTCTATGCGGGACTTCCTGGCATCGTCCGGAAAGAACCGGCCCATGGGGTAAGGAAGCTCTTTTATGCCGACAACTGGGAGGATGCAACTGGCTTCACCGCAGACACGTATCTGGACATAACTGCTGTTTGCGACGGTTGGTTGAATGCATGCAGTGCATTCCCGATGTGGCACGGCGAAACGGGATTCCGTTACAACGATTACTATGGCAGCCTTGCCGTTGAGCGCGGCTGCTTGAGCAATTTCAAACGCGCCGTGGCATTGATGTCTTCCGCGGAACAGCGTGTCCAGCACATTCGCACGCCGTAAAGCAGTGCGCTGGCCTCTCTCGATACTCTCCGGGAACCGGCATCAGCGCCACTGCTCGAAGATCGGTTTTGTTGTGCCAAACGTTGACATGCAGATCTTCCAAAACATGGTGTAGCCTGATGACTTAAGAATCTCGGCCAAACATGGCAGCGGGCTGTAACAACATATTTGACAAACAAAGCAGCTTCTTGTGAGTTGCATCCGGATGACAAGATGGTTGCGTAAAAGCCCGCGGCATAGGCTTCCAATTCGAGTGGCAACGGAAAAGGTGAAGCGTGGCGGAAACGATTCGGCGGGGAGTGCTGTTCGGCGGAGCGGCGACGGGTATTTTTGTGTTTGGCATCGTGATGGCCGTGTTGGGGACACTGTTCGGATTGCCGGAGATGCGGGCGCGGCTGAAGATCGACCTGGCGCAACAGGGGAATGTGTTTCTGTTGCTCTATGTGGGAATCCTGCTGGCAACGCTCGTTGCCGGGCCGGTGATTGATGCGATTGGGAACAAGGTCATTTTGGTAGCGTCGTCCGTACTGGTGGCGGCGGGCATGGCGGGGCTCGCGTACGCGCATTCCTTTGGCGGAGCCGCGATACCGGCGGTGCTGCTGGGATTGGGCGGTGGAGGATTGAACACGTCGACGAATGTGCTGGTGTCCGATTTGTACGGCGAGAAGCGCGGGCCGATGTTGAACTTGCTGGGAATTTTTTATGGAATTGGTGCACTGTGCATCCCTTTACTGGCAGCGGTGATTGCAGGACATTTCGCGATTGCGCCGCAGTTACTGTCTTGTGCGGGGCTGGCAGCAGCGTGCGCGCTGCTGTTTCTGGCGATGCACTTTCCCGCCGCGAGCGCGCCGCAAAGTTTTTCATGGCACGAGGCGCTGCGGGTGGCACGGTATCCCGGCGTGCTGGTGCTGGGATTTTTGTTGTTCTGCCAGTCGGGAAATGAAGCGAGCATCGGCGGGTGGACGTCGACGTACGTGGGCGCTGCGGGACTGGGAGCACGAACGGCGACGCTGATCCTGGCGGGCTACTGGGCGGCGCTGATGGCGGGGAGACTGGCGGTTTCGGGATTGCTGAAGTTTGTGGGAAAGCGGCAGTTGGTGCTGGCGAGCGGGGTGGGAGCGCTGATGGGAGCGGGGATTCTGTTGACTAACCGCTCGGAAGGGATGCTGGTGGCAGGGGTGTTGGTGATCGGGTTGTCGTACGCGGGCGTGTTTCCGACGGCGCTGGCGATTGCCGGGGATGCCTACCGGAAAATGGCGGGGACGGTGTTTGGGTTGTTGTTCGCGATTGCGCTGGTGGGAGGTATGTCGTTTCCATGGGCGGTGGGACAGATTTCGCAGGGGCTGGGAGTGCGATTTGGGATGGTGGTACCGCTGGCGGGAGCGGCGGGGATTTGCGTTTTGGCGTGGAGGATTTTGAGGAGTGAGGCATTCGTTGCGGCGAGGCAAGGAGAGGGTAGTGAATAGAAGAATGGATATCCGATATGAAATATCGGATATCAGGAGACAGAAGCGGGGCTTCGGGAAATTGCGCGCCAGGACGCGGCGGCAGAACAGTCACACTCCAATGGAAGCAAACGGGTGAGCGAGGTTCAAGATCGGGAAATTGGGAAGATCAAGATGGCGGCGAATTACGTATTGGCGGTGGACTTGGGCGGGACAAAACTGGCGGTGGCGCTCGTGGACCGCAAGGGAAAGGTGCTGACGCAGAAGAATGCGATTGTGGACGGGAGTTCCACGCTGGCGCCGGTGAGGCAGATCGTGAAATTGGCGCGGGAATTGGTGGGCGGGAAGGGTGTTCGAGGAAAAATTGCGGGGGCAGGAGTGGCGGTGCCGGGACTGGTGCGGCGGGACGGAACTGTGTGGGCGCCGAATTTGCCGGGATGGAAGAGGATGGCGCTGGCGTGGCGATTGCATCAAGCGCTGGGAGTGCCGGTGGTGGTGGAGAGCGATCGGAACGCGGCGGTGCTGGGGGAAGCCTGGCGCGGGGCAGCGCGCGGGAAGAACGACGCGATTGTGCTGACGCTGGGAACGGGGATTGGCGCGGGAATTTTGAGCGGAGGGCGATTGGTGCGGGGTGCGCATGAATTGTCCGGGTGCGCGGGATGGATGGTGGTAACGGACGAGCATGGACCGGAGGTACAAGGCGTTGGACAGTTGGAAGCGCTGACGGCGGGACCGGCGATCGCGAGCGCGGCAAAGAAGAAGTTAGCGGAGGGGGTCGGCGGATTGCTGGAAGAGATTCCGGCGGAGGCGATCAACGCCTACGAAGTGGCAAAGGCCGCGCGACGCGGGGATAGCGTGTCGATCAAGGTGTATCTTGAGGCCGGACGGCTGCTGGGATATGGCGTGGCGAATCTAGTGAGCTTGTTTGATCCGGAGATAGTGGTGATTGGAGGAGGGCTGGCGAAGGCGAGCGACTTGTTTCTGGATGCACTGCGGAAAGCCATGAAGGAACGGGCGCAGCCGATTGCGGGGAAACGGGTGCGCGTAGTGGCGAGCCGATTGGGGGGCAAGGCGAATTTGTTGGGGGTGGCCTGGGAGGCAAGGAGAAGGGGCGATGAAGGACCTGGAAACGGCAAGCAATGAACAGCGAGCAGGAAGGGTTCGCCACTGTCTGTCCCGCAGCCGCGGTCAATTGCTTTTATAGAACTAATCGGGAGTTGACCGAGACACGCTCTCCCGTTCGTAGGTGTAAACGCCTGATTGCGACAGCCGACGGAGTGGGTTTCGTAGAAGGTAAAGTCGAGACACAGGATTTCACTCTCCTTGGGACTCGACGCGCACGCCCAGCCACAACATTCCCGCCACCACCGCGAGTCCTGCGGTGAGCGACAATGCAGTTTCCCAGCCGATACGTTCCGCGAGCCATGGCGTGAGCGCGGGCGAAACCATGCCGCCAAGGTTACTGCCAAAGTTCATCGTGCCACCCGCGATGCCGCTCCGTTCACCGGAGAGTTGGGTCATCGTTGCCCAGAAGGGGCCCTCGGTGCACAACACCAGTACAGTGCACGCAGTGAGTGCAGCCACGGCAACCAGCGGACTTGGCGTACGAGCGCCAATCACAAGGCAGATGGCCGCGGCGCAGAGGGCCACGAGCGGGACGATGCGACGTCCCCAGTTCGCGCCCCATCGGATCACAGCCGCGTCGGAGCAAACACCGCCCAGCGGGATGGCGAACATAGTCGCTATCCATGGCAGTGCGGTGAAGCTGGCAGCCTTGAGCACCTCGAAGTGACGCACCTGGACCAGATACAGATAGAACCAGAAGACGAAGATGTATCCCAGATAGCCCTGCAGCAGGTAGCTGGCGGAGAGGAACCAGAAACTTCGTGAGCGCAACGGTTGAGCGAACTCGTTCAATGATCCGGCACCAACGGGTGTCGCGGTTGCCTCGTGTCCATTTGAAAGCCCGGGCGAATGAAGTTGCCGCGGCGCGAACCGCCACCACAGCAACCCGCCAGCAGCACTAATTGAAGCCGCCACGCCTAACGCTGTGCGCCAGCCGTAGTGGCTGGTGATGGGCGCCAGCAGCAGCGGCGCGACCGCCGATCCCACGCCGACGCTCGCCAGCACCAGGCTGTTAGCCCTCGCTTGCAAGCGCGGCGGCATGGTGATGGCGATGGTTCTGCCCGACGTGGGGTAAGTGGGCGCGGCAACTACGCCAAACATTGTGCGGATGAGCCATAGTTGCGGAATAAACATGGCTAGCCCGAATCCACGCCATCCGATCAACCCCGTTAGAGCGGTAAGCAGCGTCCATCCCGTGCAAAGGACCAGGAAGATCTTGCGGGCACTGACGCGGTCTGCTAGTTGGCCCGAGGGCACTTGAAATAAGGTGTACCCAACTAGGAACGCGCTGAACACCGTCCCCATCTGCGCCTGTGTTAGCCCGAATTCCCTCATCATGTTGGGAGCCACTACGGTTACGGCCACGCGGCATAAATACCCCGCGGAAGTCACGGCCATCAGTAGTAGCACGAGGCGTTTACTCATGGATGCCAGTAGGGGTGCTGTCGCACGGACTGCTCTCATGGGAGGCTTTTGTGCAAGATGAGTTCCGAGTGGCCCGGCACGACGTAATCGTGGAGTTCGCCGACGAACTCGTACCCGTGACGGCGATACAGCTGCTGCGCTCCTTGGTTGAACGACGACACGCACAAGAAAATGTGTCCGCGGCCTGCAAAGTGCTCCTCGGCAAAGCGCAGAAGTCGTGATCCAACGCCTTGCCCGCGCGCGTCCCCCGCAACGGCGATGGAAGCGATGTAAGGCGATCCCGCCAGACCGTAGGAGGCCAGCAGAATGAAACCGACCGGCAGATCCTCAGTCCGAGCAACAAAAAGCTCAGTGCCAGGACGCACCAGCGCCGCGCGGCATTCCTCAAGATAGCGGCATAGCGTGATCCAAGGCTCGGTCGAAGCCATCACGCGGGCGCACCATTCATAGTCATCCGGTGCGGCAGCCTCGATGTGGAGCGATGTCCCCATTCTTATTCGCAGCGTTGCTATTCGACAGACTAAAAGATGCTGCGGATGACGCTGCCTTCGTCGCGCACGGCGGCACCATCGGTTGCTGTGGTCTGGGCACTGGCTACGAGAATGACCACTGCAGCGACTTCTTCCGTCGTCTTGAAGCGTTTGAGGAGCGAAGTCCGCATCATTGCGAGAAAAAATACTTTTCGAGTAGCGATTTCGTTGCCGACGTTCTCAAGCTGAATCTCAAGGCGAACATTGTCCTTGATGCGGAACGACGATTCTGCGCTTCTTATCGATACCGACAGCGTCGGCTTGAGAGGTTACTTTTGATCTTGACCCGACGAAAGTGATGAGCCGAGAGCAACCGCAAACAAAACAAATTGAGATCACAGCTTCCATCGTGCTCTGAGTTTACGCCAGATTGAACCCGAAATGAAGGGATTGTGTGGATAATTGGCGCGGTTTCGCCATAACACGCACAGCCCTTAATGGGCGGGTAACTTCGCGAGTCGTCGGCCATTCGAAGGCAATTTGACGAGCAGCAACCAGCCAACCTTCTAGCGGACGCCGTAGGGACGGTCATGACTGGTCGCTCCCCCGGACGGATCCGTACGCGCTTCTACGCATACGGCTCCCACCTTGGATGAGTGGCGAGGAATCGCCCTATAGGATTAAGGATGCAAAACGCGGGGGACTGGAAGCCACTGCGTGAAGATCGGGATTAGCCGATCCCACGACAGGCGTCGTTGACTGCGTCGGCGCAAAATGAGCCACCACAGTCGCTGCAAGGGTTGCCCGAAGACACTCAGCCGGTCGATGTTGCCCGAGCCGCATGGTAGCGGTAATAGCCGGTAACAACCTTTCGTAGCTATACCCATACACCGACTTCGGCAATTGGTTCATGCATTCGGCGATGGAGTTCCGCCTTGGTTGCGTTCAGCTTGGCCACAATGCGCTTCTTCGCCGTTTTCCGCCAGACGGTGAATGCTCCATTGCTCCGGCGCTTCCCGCAGTAGTGCGAGAAGCCCAGGAACGTAAAGGTCTCCGGTTTTCGTTCACCACGCCCTTCCCGGTCTTGTGCGGCGACCCGTCCAAACTCGATCAGCCGGGTTTTCTCCGGATGTAGTTCCAGTCCAAAGTTGGCCAATCGTTCCCGAAATGCTTCCAGGAATCGCTCGGCTTCCATTGGGTTTTCGATGAACTTCATCCTCCATTCGTGGCCCACGTTGGCTTCTTAGGGGCGAACGTACAGGATGGCGACCGGAGATCGGCAACTGCCATTGGTCGGTCCACTGGGAAACTCGTCCCCAAGGTAAATCGCCGATCCATGATTGACCACGCGATTGCAGTCATCCCATGACAACAAGGCCCGCAGCATCCAGGGGCTCTGGTCTTGCGACTCGCAGAAATAGAGGTTCGGCATAGACCTTGAGTTTCCTGTGGTGATCTGCACCAACAAAATAATACGAACGGCCTAGTACTACTGTGTCATAAAATAGCACGGGCTTTATTTTTTCAGCGGCGGGGTTGCTTCCTAGCCTGGTAGTCTTGTGGGCATGAGCGCTTCTTCTTCGGCGCCAGGCATGCAACAACGCTTTGCGGCCTATCTGGATAGCCTGGCGCGAGCCGCAGGGCACGCCGATCGAGCCGTACCTCTGGAATCCTACTGCACGGGTCTACTACTCCCCGGCGAACGCAAGAGTGTCGAGCCTATGGCCGCGCGATTGGCTCCCGAGGACGTGCGACGCGTGCATCAATCTCTCCATCATTTCGTAGCGAACGCGCCGTGGAGTGATGAGGCCCTGCTCGAGAAGGTGCTGCACTCCGTCCTGCCGGTGATGAAGCGAAACGGAGCGGTGGTGGCCTGGATCGTGGACGACACGGGTTTCGTCAAGAAAGGAACTCACTCCGTTGGGGTCGTGCGACAGTACTGCGGACAGGTGGGCAAGCAAGAAAATTGCCGGGTGGCCGTGAGTTTGTCGTTGGCGACCGAACAAGCCAGTCTCCCGATCGCGTGGCGTCTGTACTTGCCAGAGATTTGGGCAAAGGATCGTAAGCGACGCAAGGAGACGGGCATTCCGCGAGAGATCACCTTTGCCACCAAGCCGGCAATCGCGCTTCAGCAGGTTCGGAAAGCAGTGCAGGAAGAAGTCATAACAGCGCCGGTGTTGGCGGATGCCGCCTATGGCAACGATAGTCGGTTTCGAGAAGGACTCACCGAACTGGGTTTAGAGTATGTCGTCGGTGTTCAGAAATCCACAACCGTCTGGAGGGCTGGAAAAGCTCCGCTGCCCGCAAAGCGTTGGAAGGGGATGGGACGCCGGCCGAAATTGCTGCGCCGGGACAAACAACATCAACCGATTTCCCTGAAACAACTGGCGGAGTCCTTGCCACCAAGCGCTTGGAAACATGTTTTCTGGCGTGAGGGGACCAAACAGAAACTCCGTTCCCGCTTTACGGCGCTGTGTGTTCGCGTTGCTCATCGGGATTATTGGCGAAGCGAACTCCCTGCGGAAGAATGGTTGCTGATCGAATGGCCCACCGAGGAGAGCGAACCGACAAAGTATTGGCTCGCCACCCTGCCGGCCGATAGCAAACTCGCGGTGTTGGTGAAATTGGCCAAGCATCGTTGGATCATTGAACGGGATTACGAAGAGCTGAAGCAAGAACTGGGATTAGGACACTATGAAGGTCGCGGTTGGCGAGGATTTCATCATCACGCCACGCTGTGTATCGCCGCATACGGCTTCCTGGTAGCGGAGAGAAGTCGTTTTTCCCCCTCTGCTCGAGCCGGCCACCTGGACCTACGCACCCAGAAGATTCCGCCCGACTTCCAACCCCGCGGCTCGTCGCATTCGCGCCGAACGGCATAATCCACACTCGATCGCCACACTCCGAATCCAGCTTGCAAGATTTCTGCTCAAACAACTCAGCTGCTGCCCATTCTGCTGCTCACGTCTTTTATGACACAGTAGTACTAACAGCCTGTGGTGGAAGGTACCGACCACTGCGCAACTGCCACTCATGGATCACACCTCCGTGACCTGCGTCACAGACGCCCCCCTGACTTGCAGTTGAAAATGGTTTGCAAGTATAATTGCAAATTATTTGCAGATAGCAAAGTGCCCGTACCTACACCAACACGAACACCGTTCCTGCGATTTCTCGCAGTGCTCTTTTTGCTAGGCCTCCTTACCGGGGTCACCGCGGGGGCTGACACTCCTTCCCTCTCTGGGACGGTGACCGATCCGAGCGGGTCTGCGATTGCGGCTGCCACGGTTGTGCTTCGCGGGCTTGATACCGGCAAGCAGCAAACAGCCAAGACGAATCTCAAGGGCTACTACTTTTTCATAGCCCCTTCGGGCCGGTACGATCTGGAAATTTCGGCCCCCTCCTTCCAACCGTTCCACCAGGTGGGACTGGTCCTGGGGGCCGCGAATCCCACGCGCGTGGACGCAAAGCTCTCTTTGGAATCGCGCGCGGAGAGTATCACCGTCGTGGAGGAGGGCTTTATGCTCGATTCTTCCTGCACAGAGTTAGGCCAGGAACTGGCAGAAAAGAAAATTTCTTCGGTTCCGCTGAACGGGCGCAATTTTGCGGACCTGATGAGCCTGCAACCCGGGATCGTGCCCACGAGCAGCGCCCAGCCCAATGCAGTGGTGATGTCCGGCGTGACGAGCACGCCACCTTCGGGGGACCTGGCTGCGGGAAATGTTTCCGTGAGCGGCCAAAGGGAAACTTCGAACGGGTTTGCGGTGAATGACAGCGACGTCGAGGAAGACGTGAACATGGGTACGGCGATTGTGCCGAACCTGGATTCGATTCAGGAGCTTCGCGTGCTGACCGGAAATTTCGAGGCGCAGTACGGCAACTACAGCGGTGGGCAGGTACTGCTGACGACAAAGTCCGGCACAGATGTGTTGCATGGCAGCGCGTTCGAATTTCTGCGCAACACCAATCTGGACGCGAAGAGTTATTTTTCAACGGACCGCGCGGCCTTCGATCGCAACCAATTCGGCGGCACGTTGGGTGGTCCGGTGCGCAAACAAGCCATCCATTTCTTTGCCGACTATCAGGGAACGCGCATGGCCGAGGGGATCGAAACCGGGCGGATCTCTGTTCCCGCGGAACTGGAGCGCACGGGCGATTTCTCCGACCGGGCAAGTTCCCTCTCGGGAAGCGTGAGCGGCCCGTATCTTGCGGGGCAGCTTGCGCAGAAGCTGGGCTACGCGGTGAGTTCCGGCGAGCGGTACTACTTTTCGGGCTGCACGAGCGCTGCGCAGTGTGTTTTTCCCAATGCGCAGATACCGCAGAGCGCGTGGTCGGCACCGGCGTTGGCGCTGCTGCAATACATCCCGCAAGCGAATCAAGGCGCGACGATTTTCTCGTCATCGTCGGAAAACGAGGCGCTGCGAGACGACAAAGGCGCGATGCGGATGGACGCCACGACGCGCTGGGGAATATTTTCTGCGTATTACTTTGCGGATGACTACCGGCTGGACAATCCGTACCCGACGGGGCAGGGCGGGGCGAACGTGCCGGGGTTTAACGCCATTTCCGAAGGAAGAGCGCAACTCCTGAGCCTGGGCTTCACTAAGATATTCAGCGCGAATGCGATCAATGAGTTCCACTTCAGCTATATGCGCAACGCCGAGAATATTGGCGCGCCGGTGGGCGGCGTGGGGCCGTCGCTGGCGTCGCAGGGATTTCTTACCGGGGAGGGCACGGTGGGGATCGTGCCGCTCAACGCTTCGATTGAGGGCATCGAGAACACTTCGCTGAACAATCTGACGTTTGGCGTGGACGTTACCGGCCTGACGCAGGCGAGCAATACGTATCAGTGGTCCGACAATTTCACGAGAGTGATTGGGCGGCACACGTGGAAATTCGGGGCCTCGTTCCACCTCGACCAGATCAACACGAATCCGGATACGGCTTCGAACGGGTCGTTTGCGTTTCGCGGCACGGAGACGGGGCTGGACTTCGCAGATTTTCTGCTGGGGGTTGCGAGCAGCTACTCGCAAGCGGACTCCAAGAGTTTTTACCCGCGGAATAAGTATGCGGGACTATTCGCACAAGACGCCTGGCGCATTACGCCGAATCTCACGTGGAACTACGGGTTGCGGTGGGATGTGTTGCCGGCGTGGCGGGAGAAATACAATCAGTTTCCGGGACTCGAACTTGGCGAGCAGTCGCTGACGTTTCCCGGCGCTCCCGAGGGCCTGGTCTATCCGGGCGATCCTGGGGTTCCGTCAACGCTGGCTCCGACAAAATATTCCAATTTTGCGCCGCGGCTCGGTGTAGCGTACTCGCCCCAGTTTCAGAATGGATTCCTGCACAAGCTGTTCGGCGCGGGCCACGAGACGCGGCTTGTGGCCGGATACGGCATCTTCTACACCGCGTTTGAAGGTTTGTCCGCCGGCATTATGAGCGCCAATCCGCCGTACGGCTACGATTACACGAGTCTCGCGCCTGTGCTGTTCTCCACACCGTTCGTTTCCGCCGCTAGCGGGGACGCATTTGTTCAGCCGTTTCCTTCACCGATTCCGGCGTACGGCGCTTCGCCGAGCCAGCCAAATACTAGCGTGAATTGGTCCAAGTATCTTCCGATCACAGGGGTTCCGGCGTTCGATCGGCAGAACGTTCCACCGTATGCGGAGACGTATACGCTCGCCGTGGAACGCCAGCTCGGCAAGGATACTCTGCTGACCATGAGCTACGTGGTTTCGCAGGCACACCACCTTCTTGTCATTACTCCGGCGAACCCTGGAAACGCGGCGCTGTGCCTGAGCGTCAGCGAACTTTCCCAGGTCGCGCCCGGCAGCCCAACGTGCGGCCCGTTCAGCGAAGGAGGACTGTTCACAAAAGCCGACGGCGAAGTGGTACAAGTTCGCGGGCCGTTCAGCTCGCAGTTTGACGCGGTTACTTATCAGAAGACCATGGGTAGTTCGAATTATAATTCGATGGAAGTTAATCTTCGCCACCACAGCAAGTCATTGGAAATTCTGGCGGGTTACACCTACAGCAAATCGCTCGATGATTCTTCGAGCCTATCCGAGGAAATCAATCCCATCGATCCGGGGTTAAGCAAAGCGCTCTCGGCGTTCGACCTGCGTCACAATTTCGTGGTCTCCTACAACTACAGCTTACCCAGCCACGTATTCGGCCGCGAAAATCGCTGGACCGACGGTTGGTCGCTTTCGGGCGTGACACGCGCGGCGACAGGGCTGCCCATAACCTTTTACAACAATAATGACACTTCGCTCCTCGGAAGCATTCCGAACGGGATCAACAACAATGGCCTGGATACACCCGACCGCGCCTCGGGCAATTTGCACATCAACAACAACCCGCGCAACGGACTCACTGCCTTCAACACGTCACTTTTCTCGCTTCCGGCTCTAGGGCAATTCGGCACGGCGGCGCGGCGATTCTTCTCCGGCCCCGGAATGCTGAACTTTGACGTGGCGCTGCAAAAGAATCTGCGGCTCACGGAGTCGAAATCGCTGCAATTCCGAATGGAAACGTTCAATACATTCAATCATGCGCAGTTCTTCGGTGCCGCGTCGGTGGATGGCAACATAAGCGATTCGACGTTCGGACAAGTGGTCAACAGCATGCCGCCGCGACTTGTGCAACTCGCGGCAAAGTTTGTCTTTTGACGACAGAGGCCTCATGCGAATGCAAGGGCACGTGGCACACCAGCGGGTTGCGCACTGAGGCACGTCGGAGGCGGCCCTCTAAGGTCTTGTGACGCATGCACTATCCCTCATCCTGGCCAGGGAGGATAAGTACTCTAGGAGCCACAAGCGGTTATGCGCAAGAACGTGGGGTAGTGGAAACGCTTTCGCCTTAGAAAGCTCATGCTTATCCGGTTGTT
>DLMH01000042.1 GCA_002478115.1 Candidatus Acidiferrum typicum
GAAACAACCGGATAAGCATGAGGAAGCTAGCCGCGCAGCGCGGCATTGAGGTCACGCTCCTCACGCGGGGGCGCCACGAAGCCACCGTTCCTCCTGGGGTTACAGTCGTCAACATGGACATTCAAGACAAGGCGGCCGCGGCTCGCGCGTTCGCGGGCGCGTCGTTCGACGCCGTGGTGGATTGGATTGCGTTTGTCCCGGCGGACATAGAGCGCGACTTGGAGCTTTTCTCGGGACACACGAGGCAGTTCATTTTCATCAGCTCGACTAGCGCGTATCAAAAACCCGGCACGCACTACCTGATTACAGAGTCCACGCCGCTCGCAAATCCTTACTGGGATTACTCGCGCAATAAGTTTGCCTGCGAAGAGCGATTAATGAAAGCGTATCGCGAGACTGGCTTTCCGGTGACGATCATTCGGCCCTCGCTCACCTATGGCGACACGCAGATCCCGCTCGTGCTCAATAGTTGGGAGAAGCCGTACACCATCATTGACCGCATGCTCCAGGGGAAGAAAGTTGTGGTGCCGGGAGACGGCTCGTCACTCTGGGTGATCACGCACAACAGCGATTTCGCCAAGGGACTTGTGGGATTGCTGGGACAGTCGCAAGCGATTGGCCACGCGTTTCACATCACTTCGGAGGAAGTGATGACCTGGGACCAGTGGTATCGGATCGTGGGTGACGCCATCGGCGTAGAACCGCGGATCGTTCACATCCCCTCTGATTTCCTCATCGCTTGCATGCCGGAACTCCAAGGCACCCTGATCGGGGACAAGTCGGTGAGCGTCGTATTCGACAACACCAAGATCAAGCGCTTCGTCCCCGGCTATTGCGCGACAACCACTTTCGCCCAGGGCATTCGCCAAACCCTGGCTTGGTTTAACGCGGACCCGTCTCGAAAACAAATTGACGCAACTCTGAACGCGGCTCTGGACAAGGTAATCGACGCCTACGAGAAGGGCCTCCGCGACGCCGCCGCCAGTTTCCGGTAGTCCTCTCGATTGCCCCAACACCTCGTGCCGTTGATTTCACATGGTCAGTGGCCTGCAGGAATTCGGGTGCCCCAGGTTTGATTTTCTACCTGGGTCTTGGGGTTTCCGCCGGGCGGCACACCCTTGACCCGCTGGGGTAACTCCGGGTGGCCTACCCTTGCGCTTTTGGTTTTTGCAAGGGTGGGACGCTCTTCTCTTGGGTGCCCCAGGTTTGATTTTCTACCTGGGTCTTGGGGTTTCTTGCGGCTCCCAAAAACAAAAGCCGGAGCAGTTCTGCCCCGGCTTTTGCAAAGTGTTCTTGAGCTGCCCTACGTTTCTACCAACCCCTTCTCCAGCATCTCTTCGTCGCTCAGCCACAGGTCCGGAATATTCGCCGAACCCAGCCGCAGGATATCCTCGAGCGCGCCGCGCACTTCCCGCAGCCGGAAATCCACGCCGATTTTCCCCAACAAATCGATCAGGGACTGCGCTCCCTCCGCCAGCATCGCGCGCGGCCGCGTCCCCACCTTGTCCAGCCGGTGATAGGTCACGATGTAGAAGGCGTTGAGCCCTCCGCCGTGTCTCACGATGTGCAGGAATCCCCGCGCCTTGGGTTGATTCGACGCCAGTTTTGCGGCTAATGCGGTTCCGGTTGGGAGTGCGCTCATGGCGTCTTCTCCTTTTTCCTGTTACCGCTTCAACTGCAGCCGCTCGTACTGCCGCAGTTCTCGCACTTGTAGCACGCTCCGTTCGGCACCATCAGCATGCCGCACTCGGAGCAGGTTGGCGCACCCTCGTGCGCGTCCCGCGGCGAGTAGCTCATCGGCTCGCTCGTCCGCGGCGGCACCGCCGTCGCCGCCGTAACGGAGGTGTTGTGCGTTCCACCAAAACCTACCCTGTCCCCTCCGGTCACTCCGTTCAGCTTCAGGTAGTCCGCCGAAATGAACTTTCCACCCAGCCACCGCGCGATGTAGTCCAGCACCGACGTGGCGAACCGGATGTTCGGATTCGCCGTGATGCCGCTCGGTTCAAACCGCGTATTCACCAGCTTGTCCACGAATACCTTCAGTGGCACGCCATATTGCAGGCCCAGCGAAATCGTCAACGCCAATCCGTCCATCACGCCCGATAGCGTCGAGCCTTCCTTGGCCATCTTGATGAAGAGTTCACCCACTCTCTCGTCGGGATACATACCCACGGTAATGTACCCTTCGTGGCCGCCCACGCTGAACTTGTGCGTCACGGAGTCGCGTTCCACGGGCATCTTCTCCCGCTGCATCCGCGGAAACATTTCTCGTTGTTCCGGTTCCACCACCGCCGCCTCCACCTTCTTTTCTTCCTTTTTCCCTGCGGCGCTAAGCGGCTGCGACCTCTTGGAATTGTCGCGGTAAACCGCCACGGCCTTCAGCCCCAGCTTCCACGATTCAATATAAGCCTTCATGATGTCTTCGAGCGTCGATTCTTCCGGCATGTTGATCGTCTTGCTGATCGCCCCCGAAAGGAACGGCTGCGCCGCCGCCATCATTTTCACGTGGCCCGTCCACGCGATCGAACGGCCCCCGCCGGCCGGCGCCAGCGAGCAATCGAATACCCGCACGTGCTCTTCCTTCAAGTACGGCGCCCCGTCAATCTTCCCGTTTTTATCAATGTGGCTCACGATTTCGCTGGTCTGCTCCGGCGTGTACCCCAGCCTCATCAGCGCCTCGGGCACCGTGTTGTTCACGATCTTGATCACGCCGCCGCCCACCAGCTTCTTCATCTTCACCAGCGCCAGGTCCGGCTCGATTCCCGTCGTGTCGCAATCCATCATGAACCCGATCGTGCCCGTCGGCGCCAGCACCGTCACCTGGGAGTTCTTGTAGCCATGCTTCTCGCCCAGTTCCAGCGCGTCGTCCCACGCTTCCTGTGCGCCCATAAACAGCTCAGGCAGCACGTGCTCTGGCTTGATCCCGCACATTGAGTTGCGGTGCATCCGGATCACTTCCAGCATCGGTTCCCGGTTCACCGCGTAGCCCGGGAAGGGTCCCATTCTTTCCGCCACGCGTGCCGACTGCGCGTACGCCTCGCCGCACATCAGCGCGGTCACCGCCGCCGCCACGTTGCGTCCCTCATCCGAATCGTACGGCAGCGCCATGGACATCAGCAGCGCGCCCAAATTTGCGTACCCCAGCCCCAGCGGCCGGAAGTTGTGCGAGTTTTCCCCGATCTTCGGCGTCGGGTAGCTGGCGTTGTCCACCAGGATTTCCTGCGCCGTAATGGTCACGTCCACCGCGTGCCGGAACGCTTCCACGTCAAACTGCCCGTTCCCCGCCGTGTACTTCACCAAATTCAGCGAAGCCAGGTTGCACGCCGTGTCGTCCAGGAACATGTACTCGCTGCAGGGATTGCTGGCATTAATCCGCGCCGTGTTCTTGCACGTGTGCCAGCGGTTCACTGTCGTGTCGTATTGCATTCCCGGGTCGCCACAGTGCCACGTGGAATCTGCAATCTTGCACAGAAGCTCCCTGGCGCTGTACTTATCGTTTGGCTGCCCGTCAGTGACGTTCTTCGTCCACCAGTCGCGGTCCTCTTCCACCGCGCGCATGAATTCATCCGTCACGCGCACCGAGTGATTGGCGTTCTGGAAGAAAATCGAGCTGTACGCTTCGCCGTCGATCGCGCTGTTATAACCCTGCTCGATCAGCACGTGCGCCTTCTTCTCTTCTTTCACCTTGCACTCGATAAATTCCATGATGTCCGGGTGGTCCACGTTCAGGATCACCATCTTCGCCGCGCGCCGCGTCTTCCCGCCGCTCTTGATCACGCCCGCGAAGGCGTCAAATCCCTTCATGAAGCTGACCGGTCCCGACGCGATCCCTCCGCCCGATAGCGCTTCTTTGCTCCCGCGCAACGCCGAAAAATTCGTGCCCGTTCCCGAGCCCCACTTGAACAGCATCCCCTCGGTCCGCGTCAGTCGCATGATCGATTCCATGTCGTCCTGCACGGAGTTGATGAAACACGCCGAGCACTGCGGCTTCGCCTGCACGCCCACGTTGAACCACACCGGCGAATTGAAGCTCATCTTCTGCTCGACCAGCAGGTGCGTCAGTTCGTCCCGGAAGGCGTCGCGCGACGCCGTGTCCGCAAAATATCCGCCCTCTTCGCCCCACCGCACTACCGTCTTCACCACGCGGCTGATCAGTTGCCGCACCGAGCTTTCCCGCTCCGGCGTCTCATGCTTCCCGTGGAAATACTTGCTGGCCACGATGTTCGTCGCCGTCTGCGACCAGCCCTTCGGCACCTCGACGTCTTCCTGCTTGAAGATCGCCACGCCCTTCTCGTTGCTGATCAGCGCCGTGCGCTTCTCCCATTCCACGTTGTCGAACGGGGCAGTTCTTCCGTCGGTGAAGTAACGCTCAAACCTCAAGCCGCTCTTCGTGCCTGCGCTCTTCGTCGCGCTCGCCGTTTCCACCGCTTTGCCATTTAATGCTGGCTTCACCGTTGCCATCCAAGTTCCTCCCCGCTGCAGGTTCCCGTGTTCCAGCGGGGAACCTCTCTATTTTACTCCCCTGTTCGACAGGGCGTCGCGCGCCACTTCCGTGGTCGCGCCACTCAATTCCAGGTTTCGTGGAAGACGCTGCCTGGGAAAAACATAAAAAAGCGAATGCGCTGCCCGGTGCCGGTGTTTTCCACACGGCCGAACAGCTCACCCCGCGCCTTACGGAACTGCGCGGAGCCTTCTCTTCGCGCTCGTTGTTTTACGGTGATCCCGGGCTGCTTTCGTGGGTCAAATGCCGGACCAAGGCAACTCCCCGACTCTGGTCCGTCTGGCGCTTCCACGTCCCCCGAATCTGGAAGTGCAGTATTGTCCCGCGCGCGGGTGCTGTCAAGAGAAAATCGCTAAATCTGGATAACTTTTTCTTTACATGCCTATATCTTGTGGTGAGGTTCCCTGCGTGGCCTTCTCATTTTCTTCTTCTTCCGCCACTTTCTTTTCCCTAAACTCTTTGCGTGCAGCTCTCTATGCGCCTATTTTTGTTTCTGCTCGCCGCTCTCTGTTTCGCTTTGGCTCCAATCCTCGCTCTCGCGCAATTTCCTGCGTCGGCGTCTGCATCGCCTGGATTCGCCGAGAAAATCTCTCTCAATGGTATTCACGACGCCGGAAAAGTCTCCGATCAGCTTTTTCGCGGCGCGCAGCCCACGCTTTCTTCACTTCCGCAACTCCAGACTCTCGGCATCACCACCATCGTCGACCTCCGCCGCGAATCGCCGCAGACCCGCGAAAAGGAACGGCACCGCGCGGAATCCCTCGGTTTGCGCTTTGTGCACATTCCCGTCGGCGGCTTCTCCAATCCTACTTCCGCACAGCTCGCGCAATTCTTCTCGCTCTTCCGCGAAACCCCTCCGCAAAAAATCTTTGTCCATTGCGAATTCGGCGAAGACCGCACCGGCGTCTTCATCGCTTCCTATCGCATCGCCTTTCAGCACTGGACCGCCGAGCAAGCCCTCGCGGAGATGTACGCCTTTGGCTTCCGTGGCTTTTGGCATCCCGCCATGATCACTTTCGTCCGCGCTTTCCCGGCTCGCTTGCAATCCGATCCCACCCTCAAAGCCGCTCTCTCCGCGCCCTAGCCGCCTGCCGCTCCAGCCAGCCCGCCAAATCTCCTCGCGCCTTACCCTGTCCCACCCAGTACTTTCGTACTCTTCTCCTCGTGACTCCTGCTTCATATCCTTCTCGCACCCCTTCCTCTACCATTTCTCTGGTGGCATTGGGTCAGAGTTTCCGCAGCATGGAGAGGATTGCCTTGCAAGTCGGCCGCTATCAGGTTCTCGAGTCCATCGGCACTGGCGCCCACAGCCGCGTCGTTCGCGGCTACGATCCCCTGATCGACCGCCCCGTCGCCATCAAGCTCTTCTCCCCCGAGCTCGCCCGTGGCGAGGCCCGCGCGCGTTTCCTTCGCGAAGCCCGCGTGGTCGGCAAGCTCTCTCATCCCTTTATCGTCACCCTGCATGACATGGGCATCGAGGAATCCACCTCCACGCCGTATCTCGTCATGGAGCTGGTCGAAGGCCAGCCGCTGGAAAAGCTGCTCAACAAGGGCAGCGTCCCCTTCCCCACCGCCTGCGCCTGGGTCGCGGAAGTTGCCGTTGCCCTGCACGTCGCGCATCGCCGCGGCGTCATCCATGGCGACGTCAAGCCCGCCAACATTCTCATCACCGAGGAATCCCACACCAAGCTCACGGACTTCGGCATGGCCCGCCTCGCCAGCCACGACAAAATGGATACCTCGCTTTTCGGCACGCCCGCCTACTGGTGCCCGGAGCAGATCATCGGCCGCGCTCAGGATGCGCGCTCCGACATTTTCTCCCTCGGCGTGGTGCTCTATGAAGCGCTCACCGGCGTTTCCCCGTTTTCCGGCGAATCCCTCCAGGCTGTCTGCAACCACGTTCTTTCGTCTTCGCCGCAGCCCCCCTCGCGCAGCAATCCTTCCATTCCCACTCCCCTGGACGACCTCGTCGCCGCCTGCTTGGCCAAGGATCCCGACCAGCGCATCGACTCCGCCCAAGACCTCGCCGAGCAGCTCTACCCCCTCGCGCGCCGCAAGCTCCAGCCGCAATCCATCGCCCCCCAGTCCACCCTCCGCACCCGCGCCGCCCGCTTCCTTCGCTCCGCCTAATTGCTTCTTTTCCTTTGTAGTGGCCAGCCTTCAGGCTGGTTCTTCCTTTTCTCCTGCCTTTGTAGCGGCCGCCTTCTGAGGCGGGCCGAAATGGTAATGTCGGCGCGCCGTGAGGACACCGTCCCGTCTCTTCCCGCGAACTCCCCACACACTCCCCCTCCTTGACACCCTTTCCCACCTGATCAACTATCCTGATCGATCAACACTCCATGACCAAATCCCCCATCAAACTCCCAGCCCCGGTCTTCGACGACCCCAAACACCACCTCCGCCTCTACCAGGGTGATTGCCTCGAACTCCTCGCACTCATCCCCGAATCCTCCGTCGACCTCGTCTTCGCCGACCCGCCCTACTTCCTCTCCAACGGCGGCATCACCTGCCACGCCGGGCGCATGGTCAGCGTCAACAAAGGCGATTGGGACAAATCCAAGGGCCCTGATGCCAATCATGAATTCAATCGCGCCTGGCTCGCTGCCTGCCAGCGCGTCCTCAAACCCAACGGCTCCATCTGAGTCAGCGGCACCGCCCACATCATTCACTCCGTCGGCTTCGCCATGCAGCAGCTCGGCTTCAAGCTCCTCAACGACATCTCCTGGGTTAAGCCCAACCCGCCTCCCAATCTCTCTTGCCGCTATTTCACCCACGCCACCGAAACCCTCATCTGGGCCGCGCGCGACAAAAAATCCCGCCACACCTTCAACTACAAACTCATGAAGGAAACCAATCGCGGCAAGCAGATGAAATCCGTCTGGGAAATCAAGCCGCCCGAGCCCTGGGAAAAACGCTTCGGCAAGCATCCCACGCAAAAACCTGTCGCTCTCCTCGAACGCATCCTCCTAGCCTCCTCCAACCAAGGCGACCTCGTCCTCGACCCCTTCTCCGGCAGCGGCACCACCGTCGTTGCCGCCCTGCGCACCCGCCGCACCGCGGTTGCATTAGAACTCTCTTACGAATACCTCACTCTCACCGTGCAACGCCTCTCCTCCGAGCTAGTGCGCGTCGCACTTTCTCTCACCACCATTCAGTTTTCTCTTGATCCCGTCTCCGATCCTGTGGATCGATCCTGTAGGGGCCGCCTTCCGAGGCGGGCGCCTTTACGCAGCCATCTCGACCACGTGTCCGCAAAGCTTCAACTCGTTCAGCAGGAGTGCCGCTTCCACTTCATCGGCCGACACAACCGCGCCGTAATCTTCTCCGTCCTCGCTCCTACCCTCGATGACGCCCTCCAACAATTCCGCTCCCACGGCCATTCCGACTCCGACGCCCTCTTCATCATCAAAACCGAAACCCAAATCTTCCTGGCCTGATTCCGCCGCCTTCGTAGCGGCCGCCTTCTGAGGCGGGCGCCTTTCTCTGGGTTTGTAGTGGCCGACCTTCAGGTCGGTTCTTGCTTTTCTCCTTCTTATGTAGGGCCCGTCCTGGCGTTTACCCCGACCCGGTCGGGGAGGCGGGCCGCTCCTCGCATGTGTAACGCTGGCATCCATGCCAGCTTTCTTGGGGTCGTTTTTTCTTCAGGGGGTCGGAGCTTCAGCTCCGACATAAAGCCCGGCCATGAATTGGGCTTCAGCCCCTGAGGACCGCGCGCATCAACTCAAGACCGTTGCGCCCCTTCCCAGGTCGATCCAGGCGTGATCTAATCCCCTGTGTACGTTACTCCTGGAGCAAGCGGAATACTTACCCAGGGAGCACCCGACCATGATCCAGCCACGCCCAAATACAATCGGCGAAATCTTGACACTCTCGAAACACTTTGTAGTTCCTCCATATCAGCGCGGCTATGCTTGGGAATCCGATGAAGCTGCCGAGTTCTTCACCGACCTTGAGATGGAGTCAGAGTCCGGACGCGGCCTGTTTCTCGGGACCCTAATTTTCAATGTCTCGGAGGAGTCGCAGGATAGGATCACCATCGTTGACGGCCAGCAGAGACTTACTACCATTTCCTCCTACTGATTGCTTGCAGGATTTTGGCTAAGCAGCTGAAAGCGGATGGGATAGCGCACGAGACACAGAAAAGAATCACATTCACAAATCCCGCGACTGCGCAGTCGGAAGGCTCGCTTCTGGTCGCCTCGGGGTCGATAAGGGATATTTTCAATCATATGACCGAGACCCAATGGAGTGGGACCTTTCCACATAAGGTCGGCACCAAACCAGTTAAGAGACAAAACAAGCGCGTCAAACCCATCTTTGAGGCTTTCCAAGAACGAATAAAGGATTACGACCAGCCACGACTGAGCAGACTGCTGGACGCGATTTACAAGACCAGGGTCATTCGCATCGACATTGACGGAGATGAAGAAGCCTTTAACATATTCGAACGAACCAATGCCCGAGGAATGGATCTCGAAGTCTCCGACCTACTAAAGACCTACTTGTACCAACAGAAGGTTCCCGAATTGGATGAAAAATGGGACGAAATCGTCAAGAATGCTGACGGCACGATTCTAAAAATGCTGAAGTACTTCTACGTATCAAAGAACGATTACGTCAGCAAGTCGGAGTTATATCCCAAGCTCAAGACCTACTGCAAAAACGTCGGCGGGGCAGCGAAATTCGTAGAAGAGCTTTGTCAGTTTTCCACTTTCTACAACATTGCCCGAAAGGAGGAAAACGTTGGCCTAATAAAGGACTACTTTGATGCTGTTGACTGCAAAACAATTTCGGGAGACCCGGACAAATACCAGCGAATTCACACTTCCCTTCAGGCCCTGCGGTTATTCAAAGTATCTCAAACCTACCCACTGATTAATGCAGCCATCGGCTCACTCGTTAGGACCGGAGGCTCAAGCAGCCGCGGTGCAGGGAAGGTGCTTATCAAGCTCCTCGACACTCTGGAGAAATATCATTTTATAAACAGTGCTGTATGCGGACGGGTCGGCAATGAGGTCGAAAAACTCTATGCCAACTTCTGCAAGAAATTCTGCGAGTCTAAAGACTTCGAAAAAACAACCAATGATCTCATCCTAAGCCTACGCGGCAAATTAGCGTCTGAAGAGGAGTTCACGTCGCGGTTTTGCGAAATCTCATACGACTCCGACCCCATACAGCTCATCGCCTACATTTTTGATCGATTCAACAACTACAACCTTGCCCCGGGAGAGCGCGTTGCCATTTATGATCCACAAACGGGAGTGAAAAGAAAAAACCATAACGTCGAGCATTTTCTCTCACAAAAGCCCGACAAAGAAACAGTGGTGGACTCTGCCACGCAGGAAGTCTTGGACAACATCGGCAATCTTCTTGTCATCAGCTTTAGGGCCAACTCCAGCTTAGGGAATCTCTCGCCAAGCAAGAAAATCCAAAAACTCAAAGGTGACTTATCAAGAAAAACCCAAAACCTCCCTTACGTTAAGGAATTCGTGGAGAAGTACGGCGCAAAGGCTGAAACATGGGATGAGCAAGCAATTGAGGATCGAGCGCGCGACATGGCCAAAGAAGGCTACGGCCAAATTTGGAAATTCACTTAAGTCGCACGCGGGTGGCCGACTCGAGATGAGTGGGCGCGATTCGGCTGCCGCCGAGTGACAAACCGTTGGAACGAAAGGGTACTTCTGCCATAGTTGAGCCTTCTCGAAAGGAGCATGGAATGCCAAGAGGAAAGAATCGCGTGTGGTTGAAATTGGACAAGACTTCCAAGGTCAGCGTGCGAGCCGGTAGCACCAACGTAGAGATAAGGCTTACCGTCCCCGCTGACAGAATTAGAAGGCAGTTGGACCGCCTCAAGCCCAAATAACATTCTGATCCCGTAGTGAGGGGCTAGGTGGGCGGGAGGTCCACACGCGAAAGTGTGAATCGAATTACGGGTACCGCACCCTTTGCCTTTTAAGGGTGCGCGCCTTTTGCGCCCGCCGATTTCTGGAGGGCGGGTTTGTCCTCTGCCTCTTTCCTTGAACTTTGAACCTCTAACTTTCAACCGCACCCACTGGCTGTACTTGCCGCTCGATCTCCGAAACTTTTCCCAGCCGCTTCGTCACTTCCAAATCGTAAAAATTCTGCAGGTTCAGCCAGAATTCCGCGTTCGTCTTGAAGTACCGCGCCAGCCGCAGCGCCGTCTCCGCCGTGATCCGCCGCCGCCCGTGCACGATTTCCCCTATGCGCGTCGCCGGCACGTGCAGCTCCAGCGCCACCTTGTTCACACTCAACCCCAGCGGCTTCATGAAATCCTCGCGCAGGATTTCCCCCGGATGCACCGGCGGCAGCAATTCTGATTTACCCATCTTCTTCGCCCTCTCTCCGGCTGTCAGGCTTTGTACTTGCAAACCCTGAGTTAAAGATGTACGACCTCCACAGATCGACACTAAACCATACAGAATCAACACTTACAAGGTACATGGCTTATAACTACTGCGTAATCAACACTTGCACATCATTCTCAAAATAAAGCACCTATATCCCCTTCAGAATCCGCACTTGTGCGCCTCGATTTCACTAACTCCTTTCCCCTTCGCACTTACGCAAAAACACGTGCACTGTCGGCCCGCCGACATTTTGTTTGCTTCCCCAGGCAAGCAGAAAATTACGCGGAGCGCACGAAGCGGCCGGCTTCCACTTCACACCGTCACAATCCCCAACCGCGGATGCGCCGCTCGATACATCCCCTCATCCAGCGTCAGCAACGTATACCCCTTCAACAGCGCGTGCGCCCCAATTAAGAAATCCGCCAGAATGCGCCGTTGGGTCTTCCTTCAAAGAAGCTGCTACTTCGGCCAACGCAGATGGACCTCTCCCAAACGCGTGATAGCCGCCACGAACGGGGGCCCGCTGCGGCTCGCCATACGAACCATTTTGGGTAAGGCTCTCTCCAGAGCCGCGGCCATCTCTTCTCCCGACAGGTTTCCCGACGCAAACACAAATTCCTTCACGCCGCATTCGGCCAGCGCTTTCTTCTCCAGAATGTTGTAGCGAATTCGCTTGTCCGCCGTTAGCAGCGCCCATTTTTTCTGGCCAACCATGGGCAACCAATCATGGTCCGGCGTGCCGCGAGGGAAATGACCCAGATGGCGTTCATGCTTCACGCCCATCCGCGAAAGCAGGCCGAGTATCGCCTTCGCATTGCAAAGATTTTCATCGAGATACAGAACGAAGTCTTCAGGCGGCCATGAGGAATGGCCGCTCCCAGCGGATCGCTTCCTCGATTTGTCCCGGCGTGCACCCATATTCTTCAGCGAGGTCCGTCACGGACTCACGGGCGTTAAAACGTGAGGCGATTATAGCAGTGGAAATACCTGTTCCGGAGATTACCGGCTTTCCAAACCCGACGAGTGGGTTGATCTCGATGGTCTTCGGCTCTTTCTCGTGCGGCACCATCACGAACGGAAAAAACCGGAGCGTTCCTTTCGGAGTAACTTCCACTCTCTCCAGGAACATCTTGTAGAAATCAAAACCCATCTGTTGCTGCGGCCGCGAGACATTGATGATCTCGCCCATCTTTTCAACGAACAGGTCCTTTCGATCAGTCAGAAACACTTGTGATATCAGAGGGTGGGGTTTGCCCAGCTTTTCGTTCACCTGCGTCAGTGCTGCCCTCACCTTCGGCAACTTCAGATCGTACAGCTTCCTCATTCCCGCGAGCGCGTGGCATTCCAGCAGATTTAAAAAAGAAAGACGCACGGGGTCGGCTTGCACGGGTACCACCACTGGCGGCATACGCTTGAATCCCGTTAGCCAGTATCGCAAAGTGTTGTACGGCAGCTTCAGATAGGCGGCAGCCTCGGACACGCCGTAAGCGGCTTCCTCATACAACTCGGTGTCTTTGAATCGCGTGCTCATCTCCTGCTATCCCCCGCCTCTCGCTGCTATTCTATACCACGTTGCGCCAGAAGAACGTCACCCTCCTGGATGAATTGCCGCCAAGCAACCGGTCGTGCCGGCCGGCTGTCAGCGTTACTCCCCTCGCAACTCCCGCAACCACTTTTGGATGCCCTTTCTCCCTTTTCCAATCCCTGGATTGCCAATTCCCCGATACTTCTCAAAGGGGCTCTCCCTCCGTACCACCTTCACCCACACCCCACCGCGATCTACTTCAAACTCCAACCAGTCTCCGGCGCCCAGCCTCCATCCGCGCCGAATCATAGCCGGAATTGTGATCCGCCCTTTGCTCGTTACTTTTGCTTCCCACTTCATGGCCCCTCTTCAAGTTTCTCAGGCCGAGAGACTTCTCTACATCATGCCACGGAGTAGCAATTTTGAGTGTGGTACCTCATGAATAATCATTGACAGTTGGTATATAAGGTAGTATCATGCCTTGTGAACACTCGGCACACACCCGCGCGACTCCCAGAACAAAATGCTCCCGGTCCAATCCTAGACCACTTTTGCCCCCGCTCTTTGTTTTTCCTTCGCTTTTCCGGCCTCAAACTTCCCCTAAGTCCAATCATTCCCGTACATACGCAAAAACAGGGGGTTGGGTACCTTTATAGTAACGTATCTAAAATATGTCGGCGCACCGACATTCGCGTTCCCGCACGCACACCGCACAATTTGGAGTGCGGCGGCTTGCCGCCGCTTTTGCGCGCTGAGCACCTTCACGAAAATGTCTCTCTCTGCAGAATCTTGCGGCCCGCCTCAGAAGGACGGGCCCTACATAGCCAAGAGAAACCCAGGAACACAGTCAGGAGTGACTGTGCCACAAGAGTTGGAGGCACAAAGTCGCGGGATTATTCGTAGCGCAGGGCTTCGACGGGATCGAGTTTGGCGGCTTTCATGGCGGGCCAGACGCCGAAGATCAGGCCGATGCTCACACTGACCGTGATGCCCGCCGCGGCCGCCCAAAACGGCACCACGCCCGGCCAGTCCAGGGTCACGCGGATCAGCAGCACCAGTGCAAACACCAGCACCAGAGCGATCAGACCGCCCATGCCGGTGAGCGTCATGGCCTCCAGGAGGAATTGCCAGGTAATGTCTTGGCTCTTGGCGCCAACGGCCTTGCGCAGGCCGATTTCGCGGGTGCGCTCGGTGACGCTGACCAGCATAATGTTCATCACGCCCACGCCGCCGATCAGCAATCCAATCGCGCTGAGCACAATCATGGCCAGGTACACCATCATCATGATGTTGTGAAACTCGGAAACTTCCTGCTCCGCAGTATCAATGGAGAAATTGTCTTTTCCGCCGAAGGGGACGTTTCTGCGCCGCTCCAGGACTTCGCGGATCTGGTCCACGGCGTTATCCAGCATCTTCGGATACGCCTGGGCGCGCATCTCGATTTCGTCCGCGTCGGGATAGGTTTTCTTGAAGGTACTGTAGGGGATGAGAACGCGGCGGTCCTCGTCGCCCATGCCGAAACCGCCCTTGGGCTTTTCGACCACGCCAACGACCTGAAAAGGAGACCCGTCGATCATGACGTCTTTGCCGATGGGATGTCCCTCGGGGAACAACACGGGCGCGACGTTCTCCCCCAGCATCACTACCTTTTCTTTGTGGAGATCGTCGCCTTCACTGATGAAGCGCCCTTCGATGGTGGCGGCGTTGGCGTAAACTTCGCCGAAATTGGGTTGCACGCCGCGGAAATCGATCGCGGTGACGTCGCCGGCTTTGGTGCGCACGACGTGGTTGTGGCTCCAACTGGTCTGAATAAAAACAGTCACGCTCTTTACGGCGGTGCAGCGCTCCTGAATGGCTATGGCATCTTCGATGGTGAGCGGCTTGCGCTGCTGCTCCTCGAGAGGTGGAGGGCCACCGTGGCGTCCCTGGTCCCATTTGGTGATGAACGCCGTGTCGGCTCCGAATTGATTGATGCTTTCCTGGATTTTCTGGTCGAAGCCGGTGAGCAGGGCGGCCACCAGCATGATCACGCTGACGCCCAGGACCACGCCGAAAACGGTCAGGGCGCTGCGCAACTTGTGGGAGCGCAAAGTGTCCAGCGCTTGTCTCAGGTTTTCACCGTAAGCCTGTGCCATGTGCGTTCCTCAGCCCTCCGAGCGCAACGCTTCGATGGGGTCCAGCTTGGCCGCGCGCATCGCCGGAAAAATTCCAAAGAAAAGACCAACCGCCGTTGACAGACACAAAGACAAAATGACCGCGCTAACCGGCGTATGCATCGGGAAGGAAAAAACCTCTTCCACAAAAAAGACAGCGGCATAAGCCGCAAGGATGCCAATCATTCCGCCAACGGCAGCGAGGACCGCGGATTCGGTCATGAATTGCAGCAAAATGTGCTTTTTCCTTGCGCCCAGCGAGCGCCGCAAACCGATTTCCCGAGTGCGTTCGGTCACGCTGGCAAGCATGATGTTCATGATCACGATGCCGCCAACCACAAGGAAAATACTGACCAGGGCCATGGCCACGAAAGCGATGTTCTTGGTGAGGTCATGCCACAATTGCATGATGGAATCGGAGCCAAGAATTCCGAAATTATCAGGCGCGTCATAAGGCAAATGGCGCCAGGCGCGGAAGAGCATGCGCGCTTCGTCCTCGCTGGCGGCCATGAGTTCCTGGCTGGGAGCCTGCACGAAAATGGTTAACCAATCCTGATTGGTATGCCACCCTTTGCGCCAGGCGCTGAGCGGCATGATCATGTAGTTGTCCTGCGACTGCCCGAAAGCGCTGCCCAGCGCTTCGGCAACTCCAATCACTTCGTAGTTGTGCGTCTGCACACGAAGGGTTTTTCCGAGAGGATCCAGATTGGGGAAGAACTTGGCGGTCAGATCCGGACCGATGAACACGACTTCGGAATGGTGTTCCTCATCCGCCGGGGTGATGAAGCGTCCCTGGGCGACGTTCAGGTTCCGGACTTCGGCAAAGTTCGGAGTGGTGCCAAACATCTGGACGTTTTCCATGGTCAAATTGCCGCTTTTCACTTCAACGAAGTGATCCTCCTCCGCAGCCACGGCCGAGGCGAGTTTCATATTGTCGCGGAGGCGCGCATAGTCGTCATAGTTAATCAACGGGCGCTTCTGCGCTTTGATCCATTCATCTTCACTGGTAATGATGCCGAAACGGTGGACAAGGAAAACGTTGGCGCCGAGATTGGCAATGCGGTCAGCCACGTACAGATTGAGGCCGTCGATAACGCTCATAACGAGGACAAGGGTGGTAACGGCGAGAATCACACCCAAGAGCGTGAGGAAGCTGCGGAGTTTGTGAGCACGCAGGGCGCTCAAGGCCAATTTCAGGGTTTCGCTGAAAGTAACGAAAGCCGCGCGGAGACCCCTGGAGCGGGCTTTGGACACCACAGCGCCCCCCGCTGTAGGCGGGACACGCGTCAACCCATCCATGGGGGTTACAGCCAAAGCGAATTCCTCATCTCATAAGGATACGCAGGAGGGTGCTGAATCGTTCCTCAACCACCCTATATAGACGCTGCGGAGGCAACTTTTATTTCACGAAAACTACGTATAATCTCGATGCGATCCTATTCTACCCGCTTACGCGGCGCGGGGAAACGGAAGCGGCGGAATGGGGACTACGGTGCTGGTTTATCTATGAGTTGCAGACTATCCAGAGAGACCCGATGGCCACGATGGAGCGCGCTGACCGGAGGACTGGTGCTGTGCGGGAGCCTTTTTCTGGGATTGGCGTGTGCCGCCCAGAATCCTACACCAACAGCATCCGAGTCTAAAGGAAGCGAACTATTCCAGCGGGTTATCGCCAACCAGAAGCGCACCGATCAGGAGCTGGATCTTTTCGAGCGGATTGAGCGCACGGAAATCCGCAAGACAGGGAGTGATCCGAAACCCGCGGAAGTAAAAGCCTGGCGGGTTTTCCCCGCCGGCGTGGCCAATGACAGGATTCCTCTTTCGGCGGAAGGCAAACCCATCAGCGCGGAAAGTTACGGTGCGGAGTTGCAGAAGCTCGAGAAGCTGCTGGTGTGGGCCATGCAGCAGGGACCGGGACAGGATGAGGCGCTGGCTAAACTGGCGCGCAAACGGAAAGAGCGAAACGATCTGATTGAAGCAACACACGCCGCGTTTATTTTCACTTTGGCGGGACACGAAATGCGCGGCGACCGCAGCCTGGCGAAATACAGCATGGTGCCGAACCCGAAATACAAACCAACTTCACGGAACGCCGCGCTGTTCACGAGAGTCAGTGGGTTCATCTGGATCGATGAGGAGTCCGCGGAGTTGGCAAAGGTGGAGGGCGAGGTGAGCCAGGACATTTCTCTTTCCCTATTCCTGGCCAAGATTTATAAGGGCAGCCACTTCATGCAGGAACGCTACGAGATGGCGCCGGGCATCTGGCTGCCGACCTTCCAGCAATATGATTTCGACGGGAGGAAATTCCTGCTGCCGTTTTCAATCCACGAGCGGACGTTGTACACGAATTACCGCCGGGTGGGGCCGCCGAAGGAGGCGCTGGAGGTGGTGCGTGGCGAATTGGGCAAGGCTGTTGGTGAGACGGGGGGACCTTGAAACTTTAAGGGATAGAATGGGTTAGATAGTACTAGTCCTACCCCGGCCGGTCTGGAGGATCCATGATCCGCTGGCTCCTAACCCTGGTTCTGCTGCTGGTCAGTTGGGCGCTGCCGAGCGCGGCGCAAACGAGTGACGCGAATTCGTCCGGACAGAGGCCAAGCAATGCGGTCGCCCCGGAATCCGCGGGCAATCCTTCCCCAAGTGCCCCGAAAAAAGTGTGGACGAACGACAATCTCTCCGACGCGAGCAGGAAGATATCGGTCGTGGGCGACAAGGGCAATCAAAAATATCCCATGACGCCCACAAAAACGGCGGATCCAGCGACGGTCGAGAGAATCCGCAAGAACCTGCAGAAACTCCAAGGACAAGTGGAAGATATCAAGAAGCAACTGGCGAGTTACAAGGAATTTCAGGAGGGCGAGGCGGTTTCCACGAGCGGGTACCAGGTCGACAAGGGGTACGGCCGGATTCCCGTGGAGCAGCAGATGATCATGTTGGAAAAAAAGAAAAAGGATTTGGAAACGCAGATTGATGAGCAGCTCGACGAGGCCCGGAAAAAGGGGATCGACCCGGGGCAGTTGCGTTAGACGGAGCGACACAATGAAGCACAGAAGTTTGAGTCTCGGTTTTTTCTTGCTGGCGCTGGCTGTTGTTTATTCCGCGCAAACGCAGGACACAGCGAATAAGGACTCGAGTGGCGCCAAGCCCGCCGCGCCCGCAGACAAGAGTGCGCCGAAGCAAGATGCCCAAGCGACGCCGGAGAAAAAGAAGCCCAAAAAGGTGTGGACGAACGACGAGGTTGCGACCTTGCCGGGCCAGGTTTCCGTCGTGGGCCAGCCGAATCAAAGAGTGGAGTACAGACGGGAAACGGAAGAGGGTTCGTCATCCGACAAGGGCAATGGCCAAGAAAGTCAGATCGACAGTTACCGCCAACAAATCAGCGAGCTCCACAACCAGATTGATGCTGTGGACCAGCGCATCGCCGAGCTGAAAAACTTCAAAGGGGAAAATGCCAGCCCCACGGGTGGAATCAATCCGAACAAGGGATACAACATGGTGCCCGTGGAGGAGCAGATCAAGCAGTTGGAAGCGAAAAAGAAAAAGCTGCAGGGGCAAATCGACGACCTAGAAAACGAAGCACGAAAGAATGGGATCGATCCGGGGAAGCTTCGCTAGACCTGATTTCTCCCAATCGACGATTCATCCGATGTCCAAGTTCAACAAGTCATGTTCATCGTGAGGCGATCCGATGGGGTTTGCAGAAGGACCTCAAAACTGTGCACGGTGTGTCAGTTGAGATCTTTCGGGGCGCAAACGGCGCGCCCCTCAAGATGACAGGGTGCTGCGCCATTTGAATAGCATCAGAATTACAGCTGGTGAGAAAGCCCGGCTAGCGGCAAGAATTCCGGGGGCTCACAAAGTACATTCAATCATCAAAATAAGCCTGAGAGCCGAAGTTGAAGAGAGATTTCTCCGCTCCGGGACGGCAAGAAACCGCCGCCCCTCCGGCCGAAATGACAGATTTTGGGTGACGGGTGATGTGGGAGAATCCTGCTTCGGCGAAGTTGGACTCACCACGACAATCGATTGAAACAAAACAAAATGCCCTCGCCTGTAGTTAGTCAACTCATGCTTATCCGGTTGTTTC
>DLMH01000110.1:0-4197 GCA_002478115.1 Candidatus Acidiferrum typicum
AGTCAAGGCCGAAGCTGATACCGCCGGCACGCGAATCCTGCGGATTACAGTGGCGGATACTGGAATTGGAATTCCCCCCGAGAAGCAGAAATTCATATTCGACCCTTTTACCCAGGCGGACACATCCACAACGCGCAACTATGGCGGCACAGGTTTGGGATTGACCATCTCTGCCCGCCTCATCTCGATGATGGGCGGCAAAATCTGGTTGGAGAGTGAAGTAGATCGGGGAAGCCAGTTCCACTTCACTGTCCAGCTACGAGCTGTTCACAGTGATCCTGACCTTGAGACGATTGTTCCTACCGACCGTCTGCGCAGCCTCAGGGTCCTGGTGGTTGATGACAACTTCACGAATCGGCGAATCTTACAGGAGATTTTGAAACGCTGGGAAGTGGAAAGCACAGGCGTCGAGGGCGGCGAACAGGCCCTGACTGAACTGATGTCAGCTCAGCAAGGGGGACAGCCATATCAGCTGATTCTGACGGATATGCATATGCCGAAGATGGACGGCTTCGCCCTGGTCGAGGAAATTCGACATCGGCCCGGGTTCGGCATGATGGCGATTATGATGCTCACCTCGGCGGGACATCGTGGAGACGCCGAGCGTTGCCGCGCATTGGGCATCACGTCCTACCTTTTCAAACCAATTCGAAAAGCGGAACTGTTGTCAGCGATCTTGACGGTGCTGGGACAGAACCGTGCGATCTCGCAACCGACGACAACAACTCTGTCGAAACCGCCGCAAGGCAAGCTTCTTAACATTCTGCTGGCAGAGGACAACCGGGTGAATCAAGTTGTGGCCACCCGGATGCTGGAAAAAATGGGGCACGCGATTACCGTAGCAAACAATGGGGCCGAGGCACTGGTGCTGCTGGCAGCTCATTCCTTCGATCTGGTGCTGATGGACATCCAGATGCCACAAATGGACGGCCTCACTGCCACCAAGAGTCTTCGCCTGCAGGAGACGACCACGCGCTTTCATTTGCCGATCATTGCCATCACGGCCCATGCCGTGAAAGGAGACCGGGAGCGCTGCCTGGAGGCAGGGATGGACGGATACGTGTCGAAACCGATCAATAGCAGAGAGCTGGAATTGGCAATCGCTAAGGCAATGGGTTCACCCAGCACCGACATTGGTTTGACGAACACGAAAGTCCGCCGGGAAGCGCAATCGGCGAAGTCGGTGACCTTAGATTTCAATCAAATGCTCGAGCGGCTCGGGGGCGACGAAAAGCTCCTTCATGAAGTGATCGAGATATTCGTCGATCAGGCTCCCACGCATATGGAGACATTGCGTCGCGCTTTAGCTCAAGGAGATGCCGATTCGGTAGAGAAAACAGCGCACAGCATGAAAGGAGAATTGGGGTATCTAGGGATCACGGACGTGACCCAGAAGGCTCGCGAACTGGAGGAACTGGGCCGGAGACATAACCTTGAGCAGGCAGCCCGGGTATTCGTCTCCTTCGAACCTGAGATTTCTGCCATCATTGCAGCGATGCGCGAGCCGAAATCGGGAAAGATTTTGGCGGCGTCCTCAGGGGCTGGACAATGAGTACTGGTCAGCTGACGACGCTCCATTCTCTGGAACCAGCGGGGGATAGTCCGAGTGGCCATGTGCTCATCGCCGACGATGACGCTATGTTCCGCAGAATACTTCAGACCTGGTTGGAGAGCTGGGGTTATCGCGTGATTATTGCGAAAGACGGCGCCCAAGCCTGGAGCATCCTGCAGCACGAGCATCCACCCGAGTTGCTAATCCTTGATTGGGTAATGCCTGGGATTGACGGCACGGAGCTGTGCCGCAGGATTCGCGAACGGCAGAGGTCCCCCTATCAGTACATCTTGTTGGCGACCGGGAAGGACGACAAACGAGACGTGGTGATGGGGCTGGAGGCGGGAGCTGACGATTATCTGACCAAGCCATTTGACCGGAATGAATTACGAGCCCGATTGCGGGTCGGTCGGCGCATTCTCACGCTGCAGCAGGATTTGATCAATGCTCGCGACGAACTTCGATTTCAAGCGACGCATGATGTGCTCACCGGTATCTGGAATCGGGGAGCAGTTTTGGACCTGCTGCATCGAGAACTGGAGCGTGCCGCACGAGCAAAGACGTCGACATCGGTCCTGATGCTCGATCTGGACCACTTCAAGAAGATCAATGACACCTTCGGACATTTAACTGGCGATGTTGTTCTTCGGGAGGTTGCAAACCGTATTGTCCACAGTGTCCGCTCCTATGACCTGGTTGGGCGTTATGGAGGGGAAGAATTCTTAGTAGTGCTCCCCGCTTGCAACGAAGTTGAAGTTGAGCAAAGCGCAAACAGAATTCGGTTGGCAATTGCATCCGCACCGATCCTTACTGCGAGTTCTGAGATTCCAGTGACCGCTAGCATCGGCGCCACGGTTTTAGCAGGAGCCGCCGCTGCTTCGGAGAAAGAAATGCTTCTGGCGGCGGATAAAGCGTTGTATGAGGCTAAGAATGGAGGAAGAAACCGAGTTTCTGTAGTGTAACGCTGCTCAAAGAGCGACCGTTTCTTCCGAGCTAGAGTAGTACGGCTTATGAGAATTCTTGTCATTGACGATAGCAGAATCATTCAAGCTGGCATGAAAAGAGCTCTAGTTTAGTGCAGGACATGAAGTGACTTTGGCCGGTGATGGTAAGGAAGGGCTGATCGCCGGTCGTCAGACACTTCCCGACCTGATCTTACTTGATATGATGCTACTGATAATGTCGGGAATCGAGGTACTCTTAGCACTGAAGATGGGGTGTACGAAGGATACAATATTCGTCCTCACCGGCCTCTCACAAAAGAACGAGGACAAGCTACTAAATGCGGGGGCAGCCAAGTACTTTGAGAAATCAGAACATTGCCTGGAACATAACTTTAAGGTCCTCGTCGAGGCAGTTGGGCGATGCAATACCTAACACGTATAGGCTGGCTGTCGAGAAAGCTCAATTAGGCCCTGTGCTCTCGGATCCTGGCTTTAATCTTGCTGAACGTAGACCCGATCCGCCTGGCTCCAAGACCGGCTCACTTGTAGCCCTGATCGCCGCCGCCACTCCGTTCTCAAAACACCTCTTATCCTCGACCCGCCTCGCAGCGCTGTAGCGCGCTGTCCCACGAAAACAGGGCCTGGGCGGCAGGATCAGATAATCGCCAACAACGTGTGCGCTCGTAGACAAATCCGTGCGCGCTGCCCAGTCAACCAACCTAACGTGAAACGCCGTTTCCCCGCAGCGAGTAAGCAACACGGAGCAATAGCGGACGCAGCAGCTCCTCCGGGGACCGGAATCCCGCAAACGCTCAATTGTTCCCGATGGACGCGCTGTTTGTTGCCAATCTGGAGGTCGGGAGGTAACAGCGTAGCAAGTATTTTCCGGTTTTCTCTTGCGATAGCCATGTCCCGAGAATAGTCGCAAGAGCGGACAACTTGCCTCTTAAGTTAGCGCTTATGGGGGCTGGCCCCGTAGGGATGCTCCCAACCTTTCCACGGATTGCCGGAGAAATAAGGTTTCGTTGGAGCCAAGTACCGTCGCCTGCGCACCAAGGTGCGTGCCCCAAAAGGCTCTCACGGTAACGTTAACATCTGCTTCAACGTGGCATCTAATGATGTCGGAACATGTCTCGGAGCCTCTCCTCTGTCATGGGTTCTCTCAGGGAAGTGTCCGAATGATTCAAGAGGCCGGAATTTGCGCCAAGTGCTGAAAAACCTTGGCAGGATGGAATCGATGTCAAGAATCCTTCTCAGTCTGCGCAAGCGATTGGCGCGAGTAGAGCGGAGTCTGACCGAATTCGCAAAGCGACAGCAGCTGCGCAACCTTCGCTGTAACTGCCGCGAGGTGATAGTGGCCGATCCGGACAAACCACAGGAATTTGAGGCGGAGATGAATGCTGGGTGTCCACTTCACGGATTTCGTCGGCTGGGCTGCTAATAATAAGGAACAAGGCGAAATTGCACGCTCTCATAAGGGGCTCCTTGCGAAACAAAGCCAACAGGTGCTCTGTGTTCAACAAGCCGATTTGCTGACTCTGCCAATCTGCCGTGTCCGACGATAGGTTTCGAATGGGCCGCGGGAGGCGGTCTTTGGATCATGGTCGCATGCGAAATGGTTCTGCTGCTACTGTGCGCTCGGAGGATGGGTGGCGACGAACTTGTTGTGAAGTCAGGAATGTAGTCAAAAACGAACGACGC
>DLMH01000110.1:4327-6683 GCA_002478115.1 Candidatus Acidiferrum typicum
CGTCTTCGAGAGCGGCATTTCGCGGATGCGTTTGCCGGTTGCTGCATGGATGGCGTTGTAAAAAGCCGGAGCAAACGGCGGCACTCCGGGCTCTCCCACGCCAGCAGGAGGAGCATCGCTCTCGACGATGTAAACGCTGGTGTGTTTCGGAGCGCTGTTCATGCGAACGAGCTCATAGTCGTTAAAGTTGCTCTGGTTCACTACCCCATTGGTGACAGTGATCTCGCTAAGGAGGGCGAGACTTGCGCCGAAGTTGGCAGCTCCCTCGATCTGGTTGCGGACGTTGTCGGGCGCGACGACCGTCCCAGTATCGACCGCTGTCCAGACATTGGGGATTTGCACCTGACCCTTTTCGTCTACTTCGACTTCCACCACCGTAGCCACGTAAGTCAGGAAGGCGCGGTGTGCGGCGACACCGAAGCCATGTCCTTTCCCACTAGGACTTTTTCCCCAGCCTGACTTTTCCGCCACCATTTCCACTACGCGACGCAGGCGGGCTGTATCGAGCGGATAGCGCTTCTGTTCTTCCTGCTCGTCTGGCTCGGCCTTCAGCGGGACGATGCGTGGGGGGCCAATCAGCTCAAGCAGGTATTGCACGGAGTCCTTGTTGGCGGCGTTGGCCAGTTCGTCGGCGAAAGAGTGAATGGCAAACGCGTGATAGATGTTGGCAACGCTGCGCAACCAACCGATGCGTACATGGGCGTCGGCGGGTCCATTCTCGGCGCGATGATTAGGAATGTCGAATGGCAGGTTGTTCCAGCCCAGGCCCATTTCATCATCAGCGTACTTGGCGTTCACATCGAAGGTGGAGCCGATCGGAGGATAGGCGGTGCGCTGCAGCCAGGCCGTCGGCTTGCCGTCCGGTCCAACCGCCGCCTTCATATACATGGCGGCGACCGAGTGGAAGAAGTCGAATTGGATGTCGTCTTCACGGGTCCAGACAACCTTCACTGGCTTGCCGAGCTGTTTCGAGAGAACGGCTGCTTCCGCGACCTGGTCGGGTTTTGATTTCCGGCCGAAGGCTCCGCCGAGCAGGGTGACGTGGCAGGTGACGTCCTCTTTCTTAACGCCCAATACACTGGCAATCGTTTCCTGCACGGCTTGCGGGCTCTGAGTCGGGGCCCATGCCAGAACCTTGCCATCGCGGTATTCGGCGACGGCGACCGGTGGCTCCATCGAGGCATGCGCGAGATGCGGAGCGTAAAATTCCGCCTCGATGATCTTGCCGCCCTTGGCAAATTCCGCGTCCACGTCGCCCACGTTGCGGACTACTTTGCCCGGCTGACGGGCCGTGGATTCAAGTGTCTTGCGGAACTGATCGGAGTTGTAGACCGCGTTGGGACTGGTGTCCCAATTGACCTTCAAAGCCTTGCGCCCTTGAAAGGCAGCCCAGGTGTCATCGGCGATGACGGCGACCCCGCCCAGTGGTTGGAAGTGGTGCGGCGGTTTGAACGTCTCGATGGTCAGCGTCTGCTTCACGCCGCGCACCTTCAGAGCCGCCTTGTCGTCATAGGACTTAATCTTCTGTCCGAGGACGGGCGGATGCTCGATGGAGGCATATACCATGCCGGGCATCTTGGCATCCATGCCGAACGTGGCTTTGCCAGTGACGATATCCGGGAGATCGAACAGGGCGTTGTCTTTGCCGATGTAGCGCCACTCCGACCGGCTCTTGAGCGGAACATCTTCCTTCCTGGGAACACGCAGTTTGGCGGCGGCGGCCGACAGTTCGCCGTAACTAAGCTTGCGGGCGCTTGCCTTGTGCACGACGAAGCCCGGCTCGGTAGTGCACTCTTTCTCCGCTACACGCCATTTCCTGGCGGCCGCGGTGATCAGCATGACGCGGCCGGTAGCGCCGACCTGGCGCATCTGGTCGAAGAAACTGCGAACCGAGTGTGAGCCGTCGGTATCCTGATCGCCATACTTGGCGTCGCCGATGGCTTGGTCAATCTTGACCTTCGACCAATCGGCATCGAGTTCGTCGGCTACGACCAGGGGCAGCGCTGTGCGGCTGCCACAACCCATCTCGGAGCGATGAGCAACGATGGTGATGGTGCCGTCACTTGCGATACTGAGGAAGATACCTGGCTGAAAAAGGTCTGGGGCATCATTGAGTATGTCGGCCCAAAGCGGTTCGGGTACGAGGCGTGCACCCAGCACAAACGTCCCAGCTGCGACGGCGCCCTTCAGAAATCCGCGGCGGCTGACATTCTGGATGTTGTTCATGCCATCTCCTTCGCAGCCTGGTGAATCGCCGCTCGAATGCGCTGGTAGGTTCCGCAGCGGCAGAGATTGCCCGACATTGCCTCGTCGATCTGCTGGTCGCTGGGATTGTGATTCTGCCTCAGAAAAGCGA
>DLMH01000201.1 GCA_002478115.1 Candidatus Acidiferrum typicum
ACTGGACTTGGAACTCCATGCCATGCTGCAAATTCTGAGCGTCTCCCTGTTCGAGAAAATCCCCTTGATTCAAGTGCTTACGCAAACCGCTCTGAAACCCGAGGCACCCGATGTCGCTAAACAATTGCAAATGTTCACCTTTTAACCGGACACTACTGTCTACTACCAAGTTGTAACTGGGGAACTGGATAAAGCGGCCCAGATATATCAGGAGATGATGGATAGCTACCCACGGGAGGCCATGACATACGCCATTTTGGGCACCGTGCTCGCATCACAGGGGCAGTATGAAAAAGCCTCGGAGGTCGAGAGGCAAGCCGTGCGCCTTGCACCGGATGTGCTGGATTGGTACCAGTTTCTCGCCACCTACACCCTTGCCTTACAGCGTCTAGACGAAACGAGGCAGATCATTCACGAGGCAAAGGCGCGAAAACTAGACGGTTCAGCACTACACACTAGTCTTTATGCTCTGGCCTTCCTCGACGGGGACTCCGTGGCGATGGCAGAGGAGCAACAATGGTTTTTGAACAAGCCCGAGTATGAGAACGCTGGACTGGCGCTGGCATCCGACACCGAGGCGTATGGCGGTCATCTGCGCAAGGCGCGGGAACTGACCAAGCGGGCAGTGGACTCCGCCGTACGGACTGACCAAAAAGAAAATGGGGCGACCTATCTGGCGGTTGCTGCTCAGCGGGAAGCAGCTTACGGCAATGCTGTGGAAGCGCGGCGATCAGCGGCAGAGGCTTTGAAGCTTGCTCCCGCGAGTCAGGGTGCCGAGAGCGAAGCCGCGCTTGCGTTTGCCATGGCGGGCGATACGGCAAGAGCCGAGTCCTTGGCGCTGGACTTAGGGAAACGCTTTCCGCTGGACACGCAAATGCAGTCGCTTTCGCTGCCAACGATTCAGGCGCAAATGGCGCTGGACAGAAAGAACCCGGCTTCCGCCTTGAATGCGTTACAAGCTGCTACACGCATCGAGTTGGCCGGTTCCTGCCTCCATTCGGTGTATGTACGCGGAGAGGCATACTTGGCAGCCGGACAGGGCAGTGCTGCTGCCGCCGAGTTTCAGAAAATCCTCGACCACAGCGGCATCGTCGTGAACTGCTGGACTGGAGCCTTGGCGCATCTAGGAGTGGCACGTGGGAACGCATTGCAGGCGAGAACCTCGCAGGGCTCGGATGCCGATGCCGCCCGCACTCGGGCGCTCGCCGCCTACAAAGACTTCCTCACGCTCTGGAAAGACGCCGACCCGGACATTCCCATCCTCATCGCTGCGAAAGCGGAGTACGCGAAGCTGAAATAGTTCAGGTACGAAAAATTGTGACGCCGGCGTGCCGCAAAACCTGCCAACACCGCCAGGGTTGGCATCATTTGCAATTCTGGGCGCTTGATTCCAGACAAGTCGTGCGTCTGCGATAAAGCCCGGAAAATCCCGCTTACAGGTCCATCCGCCAGTTTTCAATTCGAGGAATTGCCCGCCAGGAAGGCTGCCGCGGAGTTTGCCGAAAGCTCTTCGCTTGCCCGGTTACCGGCCAAAGGAAGCAACTCGCCTAAATTTTCACAAACCTCAGCAATTTGCTCGTCCTGCAATCGATTGAAAAACGGCAATGCCAGGCAGCGCGAGGCCTCAAACTCCGTCACACGCAAGTCTGCCCTGGGCCCGCACGCGGACCGGTAGGCCGGCTGCATATGAACCGGCGCAAAATACCTGCCACAGCCGATCCCGCGGCGATGCATCTCGTTCATGATCCAGTCGCGATGAATTTGCGTCAACGCTCCCGAGAGCCGCACGACGTAGACGAACCAACTCAATTTGCGCCGCGGCAATTCCAGTGCGGGCAGCCTGAGGTTTTCAATTCCCCTTAATTTCTCATTATACTTTCCGGCGATTTCCTCGCGCCGCGACAGTATTGCATCTATCCTTTTCAACTGGCTGATTCCCAACGCACAATTCATTTCCGCCAAGCGGTAGTTGTATCCAAGCTCGGAATGTTGGAACCAGTCGTTGGAGTCCGTCCGGCCTTGATTGCGCAGTGCCCGGAGCATGGAAGCGATGCGCGGATTCTCGGTAACGACGGCTCCGCCTTCGCCTGTTGTGATCTGCTTATTGGGATAGAAAGCGAAGACGCCGGCATCTCCCCAGCCGCCGACTTTCCGCCCATCGAATTCCGCGCCAATGGCCTCGCAGGCATCCTCAATTACGCAGAGATGATGTTGCCGGGCGATCTCCAGGATGGCCGGTAGTTCCGCGGGGCACCCGAAAGTATGGACAAGCAGGATGGCTTTGGCCCTGTTCGTGATGGCAGCTTCAATTCGAGAGGGGTCAAGATTGAGCGAACCGGGTTCGATATCAACAAACACGGGAATCGCTTTTTCGTAGCGCAGGACGTTGGCCACGGCGATGAAGGCAAAGGAAGGCACAATCACTTCGTCTCCCTCGCCGATGCCAAGCGCGCGTATGCACAGATGCAAGCCTGCCGTGCCGGAGCTTACGCCTATGGCATGTGCAGCGCCGGCATAGCCGGCGATCGCGTGTTCAAACTCCTCCAGCTTGGGGCCCAAGCTTAGACGCGGAGTGCGCAGCACGCCGGCAACGGCGTCGATGTCCTCCTGCTGTACGTCAGGAGCAGAGAGAGGGATTCTCATGAGCCACTTGTTCTTACAGCGCAATCCGCGGAGCTCATCAGCGAACTATGGCGCTTCACCAGGAGGTCCGGGGTCAATGGCACGGTCGTCAACACTTGCACAATCTTTTCGGAAGCGTGGCCGTCACCATAGGGGTTTGCCAGGTCCGCGAGCGATTGGCGGAATTCCGCCGTTCTGGCGATGGCGATTGTCTTGAGGATGGAGGTCTTGTCTGCGGCAGCGTCCAGGACATTCCTGGCGCGTTCGCGGCCTTGTTGCCGCATGCCAATATTGACCGTGGGAAGCTGAAAGGATGCCGTTTCCATAATTCCGCTGCTGGAATTCCCGATGAGCATTTTGACGTGCGGCAGCAGACTCCAATAGGTAACGGCGTCAAGGTTTGTGAATATGGCTCCGCGGCCGCGAGACGCCAGGAAAGCTTTGCTTCTGTCAATCAGGGCGCGGCTTCCGGCGTCGGCATTCGGATAGCAAAACAGGATGTCGTCGGGAAGGGCCTCAAGCGCGCCAAACAATGCGTCCGCCTCCGTAAGTGTGTCTGGAGCGAGGGTCACGGGATGATAGGCGACAAGCAGGGGCGGGGCCGCGAGATCCCTCTGTAACTTGGATTCGAGTTGCTCCCGTGTAAGAAGTGCTCCCCGACGCAGATGATCCAAAGACGGCGCGCCTGCCCGGTGCACGCGCCATTCTTCCTCGCCCATGGAGATTACTCTTTGCCGGGCAGCCTGGGTGGAAGTGAAATGAATGTGACTCATCTTCGTCAAGGCGTTGCGTACGGCATCGTCAATCGCGCCTTCGCTGATTTCGCCGCCCTCGATGTGCGCGATGGGAATGCGCAAAGCGAGAGCCACGGAAGCTGGGGCCAGCATCTCGTAGCGGTCCGCGATCAAGAGAAGCAGGTCTGGCCGCATCCGTCCAAATAAATCGGCCAGCCCGAGCACGGCAACGCCAATGGTCTTGGCCATTCCGATGTCGCTGTCGGAGCTGAGCAGGCATTCGATGCGCGCGTCGATGGGGAAGCCGTCTTTTTCGATCTCCTGGAAAGTGTGACCAAACTCCGGCGAAAGGTGCGGCCCGAGGGCGACGATTCTCAAATCCACCGAGCCGGCTTGCGACAGATCGCGCAGCGGCCAGTAAAGATGGCTGTAGTCGGCTCGGGAGGAAGTGACAACGGCGATGGTCCGCTGCTTCATAAGGCACTCGGTTGCGCCGCACGCGCGGATGCAATAACCACTTCGCTGGGGCGATATTCGGGCACGAGCTGGCACAACTGCTCGAGGACGCCCGCAACGTCGCGCCGCGCGGCACTTTCCTTCAGCGCCGCCATTGCGGTGTCGAATTGTTGGTGAGATGGCTGAGGAGTTTTGATCAATCGCAGCGTGGCATTGTCCGCGGGATCGACCGATTCGAGATCCGAAACGAACTGCTCGGCCATTTTGTCGCCCGGTCGCAGCCCCGTCATCACAATCGGGATCTCGTTTCCGGGCTGATATCCAGCTTCCTTGATGAGTTGCCGCGCGAGATCCAGAATCCGCACTGGTTCACCAAGATCAGAGATGAATATGCCACCTCCACCAGGCAGCCTTGTTGCCAAAAGCACCAGCTCGACGGCCTCGTCCATGCTCAGGAAGTAGCGATTCACGCCGGGATGGGTCACGGTTACAGGCCCTGCCGTGGAGATCTGCTGCAGGAATGCCGGAACCACGCTTCCTTGCGAGCCGTAAACATTTCCCAGCCGCACAGCCCTCATGGGACTCCGTGAGCTGCTCCATCGCAATAACGCAAGCTCCGCCACTCTTTTCGATGCGCCCATTACACTGCGGGGGTTTACCGCTTTATCCGTAGACACCATGACGAACGTGGCGACTTCGTAGCGTTGGGCAGTCTGCGCCAGCAGGTTTGTCCCGATCGCATTGTTCTGCACCGCCGCAATCGGATTCCTTTCCATCAGCGGCACCTGTTTGAAGGCTGCCGCATGGATCACCACTTCGGGTTTTCGTTCTTCAAATAGTTCGGTAAGCAGGGCGCTATCGCCGAAGTCTCCCAAAACGGGCGAGCGCACATGGCCCCCGGGAAGGGAACTCAGATCAAAGTCAATCTGATGGAGATGGCTTTCCGAGTGATCCAGAAGTATGAGAGACCGGGGGTTGTGCTGGATGATCGCCTTTGCCAGCGCGGATCCGATCGAGCCGCCCGCTCCGGTCAGCAATACACAACGCTCGGCGAAAGGATTGTTCATAAGAAGGCGATCGTCACAAGCCGCGGGCGCGAAACGCGAATCATCCCGGCACATCGGCGACCCTAACATTACTTTGCCACAAAACCTGCTCAACGCGCCAAGCCCAATGTCATTTGAAATTCTCGCTTCTTGATTGCCAGCGAGCCGCGGTCAGCCAGCCGGACAATCCGGCTTTCAGGATCGCCCGCCAATTGATCGAGGCTCTTTCCTCTTCTTCAACCAGCTTCCCGAATTGGGACTCCCTGCAGACGATGTTCCACTTTGAGTCTTCACGACTCCTCACCTTCGCTTTTTCTCTGGTGAATCGCAGCGCGCATTCGCGGAAATACGCGGCAAACCAGCGGTCAATGCATCCGGCCGCGATGCTGGGTATTGGAGAGCGAATTGCTCCCCAGTTGGCAGGTTTCTCTCGCAGACAACTCTCGCGCTGTTCGCGAATAGGCAACTGACCCATGGCAATGATCGCCGTCAAGACGCAAACGGAAAACCGAACGCGCATCGCAGCTTTGCCCCAGTCGAGCGCCCCGCTCATTCCGAACTGGAGACTCTGGGGAATCCGATGGTCCTTTTCCCTGGTCGATCCGGGCGCGGCAGTGAGTGCAGGCCTGCTCGTCAATCTACTCCTCGCGCGCTGGCTTCCGCCGCAGCAGTACGGCGCCTTTGCTCTGGTCTTTGCGCTGTTCCTCTTCCTCGCCGGCTTTCACAACGCGCTGCTTCTCGAGCCCATGAGCGTCCTCGGGCCAGCCAACTATCAGCGCAGCCTCGCGGATTACTTTGAGGCGCAAATCTGGGTGCACCTCGCTTTCACCGCGGTGCTTGCCACTCCTCTGCTTCTCGCCGCCGCGCTACTCGCCTTGTTCGGCTACGGTGGCCCTCTGCCGGGCGCCCTTCTCGGTGCCGGCCTCGCGCTGCCATTTATCCTTCTGCTGTGGCTGGCGCGCCGCATGTGCTGCATCCTCGAACGGCCCGTCAGCGCAATGCCCGGAAGCGTCTGCAGCCTGGTGCTGCTCCTTTGCGGGCTGCTCGCTCTGCAGGCCACTCACAAAACCACACTCTTCCTGGTGTTCTTGTTCCTCGGATTTGCCGGCTTGTGCGCAGCCCTGCTGATTTTTCACGACCTGCAGATCGGCCTGGACGAAACGCGCCCCTGCAGCGTCAACTGGCTTTCCGCTGCCGCGGAGAACTGGCGTTATGGCCGGTGGCTGCTGGGCGGCGCAGTGTGCTTCGCATCGCTTAGTCAAACGCCGGTGCTTCTGGCGCCGGTTTTTCTCGGCCTCGCCGCAACCGGAAAAATGTTCGCGATGCAGATCCCCGCGCTCCTGATGCTGCAGTGCAGCGCGGCGGCCGCGATGTTTCTGCTCCCGAGCTTTGCCCGCGAGTCCCTCACTGGCAGCAGCAAACGCCTGCGGCAACTCGCCCATCGCGTCAGCCTGAGTCTCGCGGGAGCATCGCTGCTATTCGCCGCGCTTCTCTACTTCATCGCCGCACCGCTCGAGCGCCTCCTCTTTGGCGGCAAGTTTGCCAGCGATGCCTGGCTTATCCCAGTGTTCATGATCATCCCGCTCTCTGCGAGTCTTGCCAGCGGCTATTCCATGGCGCTCCGCGCGATGCAGCGCCCGCATTACGATCTCCTCGCCAACCGCATCGCCGCCGCAGTCTCCGTGCAAACCGCATTTCTTTTCATCCCGCTCTGGGGTCTCGCCGGCGCCGCCATCAGCCTCGCTTCAGGCTTCGCCGTGCACGCCTCAGTCGTCTACCTTTGTTTCCGCCAGGCCACCGCAAACGATCGCAAAGAATTTGCAAGCCAGTCCGCGGAAGAAATTACCCCGCTGGAGCAGCTCAGTGCCTGATCCCCTTTGGACCGCGGCGCCTCGGCGCCGCTTTTACGGTCAATACCCCATACCCAGTTTGCCAGTGTAGAGCACAGCGCGTGGAAGAAACCGCCGCATCCGCACCAACACCGGCGTCGCCTGGCGGGTGACACAGTCACTCCTGTTTACCCTGAGCTTCGAAGGGTTTACTCTAAGCTGCGAAGGGACTGCGCTCTTGGGCTACCTTCCGAGTAGGATGACGCGCTGAATTGACCTGCTTTCCACTATCGTTATCGAACCACTGCAAAGCCAATCACTGCCGTGCTGCGCTGAAAACTATCTGACGAGGGTGCCCCAAAACCCCCACGCGTAAAACCGACACGTGGGGCACCGACGGCATCGTAGCCCTTCGTTTATCTATAACAATGGTGTACTTCGCCGGACGATGGCCCCCGCAAGGGGAAAAGCGAACCAACCACCAGCGCCTGGGCCACCAGCCTTCAGGTTTTCCGCTCCAAGGAATCCCGAACTCAACACTAGAACTTGACCATGATGTCGATGTCGATGAGTTGCTCGTCTTTGCGCAGATCGGGGAACCATACGGTGCTGCCCAGTGCTCCGCAGGCAGTTGCCGCTGCGGGTTCGGTTAGTTGCATGGACGAATTTCCGTTGTTGCAAGCATAGAATTGGGGATATCCATTGTTGGTATAAGGCACTCCTCCCGAACCAGACGGCGTTATTCCGCCGCGACCAGACCAATACGGAACACTCGCGTGGCGGTAGTCGTACTCCCAGCGGAAAGTGAGCCACTGCCTGGGCATGTAGTCAAACGTCAACGACGAATCCCAGGCCTTGAATGGGTCCCCGGGATTCCCGGTAAAGTAAGGTGAGTTGATCGCCGCGGAGGATGCCGTTTCACCATTGATGGGCGGGATTAGGACCAGATAGCGTCCTGGATTGTTAATTCGGCCGCCGCCGACCGTTACCCCGAACATATCCCTGTGGAACCAGAAGCGGTTGTAAAGCATGTAGCCGAGGAAGCTCTGCTTGGGGCCACCCGCTTTATCGCCGTAGCAGCTCACGCCGCCCCCAAACTCACAACCCATATCGCCGGTGAAGGAGAACGCCATTTTGTCCAAGCCAGGATTCTCCGGGTGATTGAAGTATCTGACTTCAACGCTGTCGTCAGTGTGAATGCGGCCGCGCTTCGGTATGTACAGGTCGTCATGGCCGAGACCGTAGTTGTTAGATATGATGTTTAACCAGGGTTTCGGAGTCCACTTGATCTGTCCGCCCACACCCTTCCTCGAGTTGGACGAGGCGTACGATTGCCATCCATTGATGAACCACGGCTCAATCTTCAAATGGGCCGTAGGGAAGATCTGCACTCGCAAGCCCTGGAAAAACCATGGCGTGTTGGAAGAAACGTACGAGGGCTGGTAGGCCCAGTTGTCGAAGTTGTAATAGCTGAACAGGCCGACGTACGACATGAAGATTCCCGCGTCAATGTTGATCCCGTTCAACACGTTCAGGTGGTAGCCACCATATGCCTCTGCCAGGTAGCGGTCCGCATCGTTGATATTCCATTGCCCCTTGGCGTAGCTGGGGTCATTGCGGGCCGTGGTTGTGGAATACATGCCAAATTGCGTCATGAATCTGGCGCGCACGTTGTCGTAGTGGAAGTCGCCCCCGATGCCAAGTTGCTCCAATTGGATTTCGTTCGAGCGAAACAGCTCGCTCGACCCGCCCATCGAGTCGTCTATCGGTTTGTTGAAATCGTAAGTATAGGTAACATCAGCCCGGATTTCCGGCGTGAAGAATTTTGAATCGAAGGCTACATCTTTGTTGCGCGGGTTGCCGTTGAGCCAGGTCCAGTCCCAGTCCGAGAAAGGATCGATCTTTGTCTTTTGTGCAGGCGTGGCGGCCGTGGAAACGCTCGGCGATTGCGTCACAGCAGCTTGAACCGTGGGTGCAGATGCGGGGCCGATGTTGCTCGTAGCAGCGGAGGGAGAGGTAAGACTTGATGAAGCAGGCTGCGGGGCCGGCGTTGCGGCTGCGGGGACCACAGACGAACTGGCCTTGGACTCGAGTTCCGCGACGCGCCTTTTGAGTTCCTCCAACTGATCGAGGAGGTATCGCTCGCGCTCGGTCAGGGGCGCGGGCGATTCGATCTTTGCCGCAGCCGGTTTTGCGGGAGGATCACTCGCCTTCTTGCCTGTGTTGTCATCGTCCGCGAAGGAACAGACGGGAACCGCGATTGTACTCACCAAGACAATCAACAGCAGCCAAGAAATCCTACAATCATTGTTGAATGCTCGCATCTCACTCTCCTGTTGTCTGGCCGGCCACGAAACCGTGCCCGGCCCTGAAATCGTCCCCGCGTCCCGCACCCAACTTTGGGCTTCCATAGAACGCGGCGGTGCTAATCAGAACTGTCATCAGAGTCGCGAACGCTGCCGTCTCCGGCGCTCTAAGCCGATCACCTGTGCGTGCGGAAAGAGAAGCGACACCAATGCGCACGGTCTTGGGGCTTGATTCGGGAGATTGTCGCCAGGCTGCAGCAACAATGACCGAGTCATCTGACCGTGCGCGTTCCCTATCTCGCCTAAGCCTGCGGGAGCGCGCGTAAGCAATGCGTAAGAAGGCCATAATGAATAAACTAAAAAAGCATAGGGTTTCGGTGAATGGCGGAACTCCTCCCCAGCAGAACAGCACACCACACCATCTGGCCTAACCGGCAAAACCCCAGTCACTCAGCAAATCCTTATGAACTCTTCCGGCCTTCTTTATGAATGATTTTGTAGGGTGATTTTGTAAGCGTGAATCCAGTCATGGAGTCCGCGGTGTACAAAACCTAGCAATTGATCCAGGAGGGGTCTCCCATGCTGACAAAGGGTTTCCACCAAAATCTCAGGAACGCATTGTTTGCCGCGGTTTTTCTGGTGTGCTTACCGCTGGGCAATGGTTCCGCTCATGCCGCGCCGCAGGCTATCTCAAATGACAAAGAACTGAACGTGGCGCTTAAAAATGCAAAGACATCGGACGATCACCGGCGGATTGCTGCGTACTATGAAGAGAAGGCGCAAGAATTGCAGCAAAAGGAAAAGGAAGAGCAAGAACTCGCAGATTACTTCGCGACGCATCCCAGTATGTACGGCAAGATCTATCCGACGCCCAACCAGAATCACAAGGGTCTCGCGGACTATTACCACCGCGCCGCGGGTATCGCATTGCAGAGGGCCAAAGAACATCAACACGCCGCGGAATCACTCTCGCCCGCCGCTCATTGACGGGAGGGTTCGTGGCCCGGACGATAAATGCGAAGCAAATTCTGGGTGCCCTAGCCTTGTGGTGAGAGGCTGTGTCTTGGGGTTCTCTTCCTTCCTCTTGTTCCAGAACAATCTTGATTGCCATAAGCCCCAGCCCACCCTTTGCGGATTTGGCAAAGGCGGAGGGGACGAGCGGGCATAGGAGCGCATCCAGGAGAGCAAAATTTCCTGATAGACAATTGAAATCAGAATGAGGGGAAATCCGCGATGGAAAAAGACGCGGGGCACACTTTCCAACGTGGAGGAGTATGGCAGATAGTTATTAGAGTGTTAAGACATTTGTTAGGGAATGTTGGGCGTAGAAAAAACGAAAGATAACGCCCCTGCCGAGCCAGGGTGAACGCCGACGCAGAGATTCGCAGAGAGAAGAGTAAAGACAAACCCAAGAGGAAGAGAGATTCATCGCACAAAAAGCGTGCGATGCAAAAGCGTACCTCACTTCGAAGACTCCGTTCGGAATGACGGAGTTGGGTGGACGGGCGGGATGGTGCCGCGATCCCTCCGCTACGTGCCGCAAAAGTCGCGGCACTCCGGTCGGGATGACAAAGCCGGAAAAGACGAACCTAGGAGAAGAGCGGAAAGAGCAGATCCCTCCACTGCGCGGCCCGACGCGCCAAAATGCGGCGCGGAAGAAAAGATCGGGCCGCTCCGGTCGGGATGACAGGGCTGGGCAGGAGGCGAAATAAGAGTGGGCGCTGCCAGAGGATGACGGAGAACAGAAGACGGGCCGGCGGCTACGCCGACCGGGTCGGGGCGTTAGCCTTACTCTTCCTCTTCGCTTCCTGATTGCTGATCGCTGTTGTCTGATATCCCGAAGGTGCAGCGACAATCCATGTTGTGGCAGACTTCTAAAATATTGGCGTAAATTATCATTCCGAGCGGAGCGAGGAATCTGCTTCCTGCGACAATCCAAGAAAAAGCAGATTCCTCGGGCGAACCCCGCCTTCGGAATGACTTATTTTGGTGTTGTTAAGCAAACTGGGAGACAGCTCTGTAGTGCGCGGCGAGTTTTCGAGTCCTGCGGCTTTTCTTTTGCGCGTGGCTGAAAAATCCGGTTTACTTCTTGGCAGCTCCCGCCGGCGGCGCTGTCGCAATGCTCGGCGCTGGCGTCGCGGGCGCTCCCGAGGTCACGGCTACCGGAGCGGGAGTCTCACCGGTCAGAAAATCCTTCACGGTTGGCGGAAGCCCGTCCGCATGCTTTAATAGCACGCTCACCTGCCACATCTGGCGATCGCTCAGATGCTCCTTGAATCCCGGCATGCCCGTCATGCGGATGCCGCTTTCGACTTTGACGAATGTCTCCCACGGCTCATCGTCGGTCACGCCCACGCCGCGAAACAACTGCGGCGGCTTGGGAAACATCCCATCGGCCATGAAGGTCTTCGGCTCGCCGGGCAGACCGTGGCAAACGGCGCACTGCTCCTTGTAAACTTTTGCGCCAGCCAGAAGATTCGGCTCATCCGCCGCCACCTGCGGATTCGGGTGCGGTTGCTGGTCGAGGTACGCGTGCAGCGCCGCCGCCGCGAATTTCCTCTCCAGTGGCATCTCCGGTGAATTCGTAGCTACGGGCACGTGCCCGGAAGAAAAATAAAAGTAGACTCCGGCCACCACCAGCAGAACTCCCAGCACGATCCCCAACACGACTCCCTTCAACATTGCGTTTCCCCTTGAATTTGAAGTGGTTCCGATCGGCCCAATGCTTGACTGCGTCGCCCGTTAGTGTACGACGCCCCACGGGTTTGCGCACCGCCGATTTACGACATCCTCAGTGCAGGAATTGCGACTCCCCATCCGCGGTGTGCGGCTAGCCAACTGTAGCGCAGGACAGCTCTGCGCACTTCACAGGCCCGCCGTTTTCTGGCGGGAGCCCTGCGGCTTTTCTCTTGCTGCGCCCTCGTGAGAAATTTGAGCCAGGGGGCCTGCTGCCAGTTTCCCTTTGCCAAATGCCATCAAGGGGTGACATGCCCTCTTTGGGGAGTTGCCGGACGTTCCTGCAGTGCCCTCACATATTCAGTGAGGTTCGCAATCCGGATTTCCGTGGTTCCAGGCTTATCCGCGTTCATCGTCTGCAGAAGCGGCTCCCAAACCGGCATGTAACCTTGGCCCTGCGGTGTCTTGCCGGTGCCGGAATGCAGGACCTGGGAGACACGGTTCGCTGGGAATACCCCGTGGTTCTTCTTTGCGAGCAAAGCTAGGTTGGCGGGTGACACAGTGCAGTAGTGTGCGGCAGGGCCATGGCCTTGACCGCCGCTGCCATGACACCCGGCGCAATACTGCGCATACATTTCCTGCCCGGAATCGGGATTCGTATGAATGGAGAAATAGAAGTGAGCGACCGGGTTCGCTGCTCCATCGCCAAACAGCGCAGCATGGCAGCAGATGGATGCCGAGCATAACAACAAGGCCAGCAGGGTGGCTTTTCTGCAGGGGACTGCTTTTAGCATACTCTACCCTCCATCTACGGATACCATAGCCGGCAAGTCATCCGCAGTGGCTCAGGTCACCCGGTCTTGTGATGGGTGCGCCGGGCCGTAGCCTGAGTGGGCTTGCCTTCACGGTTTGATCTCCACGGGCGTGCCAACGGCAACCAGCGGCCAGATCTCGTCGATCTCCTCGTTGGTAACCGCGATGCAGCCGTCGGTCCAATCCATTTGACGGTGTGCCGCGCCAACCCAGCCATACTTGGCGCCAAGCCCGTGGATTTCGACGTCACCGCCGGGACTCACGCCGAGTTTGCGGGCGTTTTCCTTGTCGCGCGCGTTGGGATAAGAAATATGCAGCGCGCGGTGGAACTGGCTGGCGGCTTTCTTCTGATCAACGATGTAGAGTCCTTCTGGTGTTTTGTGGTCACCGACGCGCTGTTTGGCTCCGACGGGCTGCCCGCCGAGCGCGACCTTGTAGGTTTTTAGCACCGTACTGCCACTCATCAGCGTCATCGTGCGCTTGCTCTTTTCAATGACGATTCGGTCGGCCTGTTTTGCAGATCCGCGAGCAGCACCGTTGGCGCGGCAAGCAACAAAAAGGAGCGCGCTCACAGCCAGGAAGCAAACAGCGATTCTCTTCATGCGCATCGCCATGGATGGAACCCTTCCTGTCTTTCGCAAGTGCCAAGAAAGATCGGAGTTAGGAACTCCCAATCAGCCAGCCGGTGAGAAACACCAGGACTCCGCCGACAATCACCAGAAACGCCGCCTGCAAAAAGGGCGTGTCCATGTAGCGATGCCGGATATAACTGATAACGCCGAGCTCGATGGCCACGACGACGACCGCTATGGCGATGGCCAGCCGGAAATCGGGGATGAGGAAGGGCAGCGTGTGGCCGAGCCCTCCGGCGCTGGTCATCAGGCCGGTCACCGTGCCGCGAATCCAAGGGGACCCGCGCCCGGTGAGCGAGCCATCGTCAGAGAGCGACTCCGCGAAGCCCATGGATATGCCGGCGCCGATGCTGGCGGCCATTCCGACTAGGAAGGCGTCCCAGCTTTTGTGCGTCGCGAAGGCCGCGGCAAAAAGCGGCGCCAGCGTGGATACGGAACCATCCATCAGCCCGGCCAGCCCGGGCTGCACGAATTGCAGCATAAACAGCCGGTGATGCGATTCCTCTTCCTGGGATTTGGCGGTTTCCGTGAGGTACTTTTCTTCGTACTCCCCAGCGGCCCGCTGGTGCTTGCGCTCTTCATCGGCCAGCATGTTCAGCAGTTCCCGCATGGGCAGGTCAGAGGTAAGGCTGGCAGCGCGGGAATAGAAGCGGCTGGCTTCCATCTCCATGATTTCCGCTTGCCGGCGAGCGACCTTCACGCCAAGCGGGCGCATCATCCAAACCGGACGCCGCTGCAGGAAGCCCCGGACGTCTTCGCGGCGAATCGGCGGAATGTGATCGCCGAAGCGCTGGCGGAACAGGGCCAGGAGGCGATCGCGATGGCCGGACTCTTCCGTGCGCATCTCTTCAAACATCTCCGCGGTGGCGGGATAGGATTCGCGCAAGGCGTCGGCAAATGCCCCATAGATGCGGCCGTCTTCTTCTTCGCTGGTAATGGCGAGAGCGAGAATCTCTTTCTCCGACAAATCTTTGAATCGCTTGAGCATGGGTTCCTTCGTCAGGGTGGAAATTTCAGCTAGAGAATCGCACAAGTGCGGGGCGGAAGTCACGCGGACGGAAGATGGCGGGCGAAGAGAGGGTGAAGGCCGATTTGCCGAGGGCCGTACTTTCGTACTACGATGACTGCGGGACGGACTACTTCTTGCCAAGTACCGTTTCCCTATAGGTTTTGTGCCCATGTGGCTTTAAACTCTTCTCCATACGAGATCTGTATGAGGAGATGTGGCCACTTATGGCGTCCCCGGGCGAGTTCATAATGAAAACAGGATCCATTAATAGCGGTTTGCCAGCACGGCCTTCGCAGCCGGAACGCCGCGGCAGCCGGCGTTGCAGGATCACCCAGTTGATGCATCTGCGGCCGTCGGACCCGGAGAAGGATCCGTTCGATGATATCCGCGGGTCGTTGAGCGTTTCCCGCAGCGGCGTGTTTTTCCAGTCCAGCGAGGAGAAATACGAGCTAGGCATGCGGCTGTTCGTGACCATGCCGTACTCCAAGGACCCCAGTTCGATGAGCCACGAGTACCTGGCGGAAATCGTGCGGCGCGACCCGCTGCCCAACGGCCTCATTGGAATCGGATTCAAGATTTTGATGGAAATGGGGCTGCAGGGCGGCTACAGTTTCGGCCGCGCCCATCAACGTAAATAGACCGGTTCGTCAGGACCTTCCAGGAGGCCCTTCCCAAGAATCCCACGGGGAGCGGCACCGCAGTTATAAGCAATCAGGGGTGAGAAACAAGAAGGGCGGATGGCTTGTGGCCACCCGCCCTTCCTGCGTTTGGGGGTTAGGGAAGATCGCGGCGTCCTGCGGCTCTCAGGTCCTGCCAATGGCCTGCAGCGTCCTGTGGCGCAGCATTCCGAAGTGGCGATTCAACGGATGCTTGCGTCCCAGGAACGAGAAAATCAGTGAGCGCCGCGGCGTCAGCTTGGCCATGGCGATGTTCAAGCGGATATCCCGGCGCGCATATTTCATCCCGGAGATGAGGGCTTCCCGCGCGTCTTCCTTGCGCCCCGCGGCCATGTAGACTTCCGCGAGATTCAGATAAAGCTGCGCCTGATTGCGCTTCATATGTACGGCGGTGTCGCACATGCGCTCCGCATCAGCCCATTTTCGTTCCGTGCGCGCAAGTGCCACACCGAGGTAGGACATATAATAAGGATTGCTTTTTTCGAGTTCAGCGGCGCGCTGGATGTGCTGCAGGGCTTTCGCCGAGTAGTTATCTCGAAGCAGCGCCAGGCCCGTCTTGAATTCACGGAAGGCTTCAGTATCCATCATCGTACCACCTCGTCACGTTTGGAGGATTCCCCGGGAAGCACCCACTTCGGAAGGCTGCGAGTAACCTGAGGGGCCGAAGCGGCAGCAGCGCGCGCGCAACCTTCGCAGCCTGCTTCAAGGCAGAGCGGGAGAGCCACACAAGCCGACAGGCTGAATTGGAAGAACGAAGTTTTCTCAGGAGTTAGCACTCACCGCTCCTGAGCTACGCTACGGTGGAATGCATCGGGAATCTACTGACCCGTGGGACAGTCGTGGTGCAAGGACTGAAAGTTCTAGAGAATCAAACCCCCGCCAGATGGCCGACGGCAGCCTTAGCTTGCCAGGGCAGCGCCGTCCCACTTGCGGCGCCACACTTTCCAGTCGTTGAGGGTGGCCTTGAGCATGGCTTTGGCGGCCTTATGCAGGCAGCGCTCCTTGCGAGCGGCAAGGTCGCGTATCACGGCGGGAATGGCTTTCGGCGAGCCGAGGTGGATGTTCGCGGTTTCCCAGCCCATGCAATAGAGGAGTTTCTCCTCATCGCGTTCGGTGGGCAGGGTATTGATTTCGATGTGGCAGCAATCGGGCGCCAGGCGGCGGACAATCCAGTGCTCCGCGAAGTGTACGTGCGGATCTTGAATGCGCACCGCGCACTTCACCAGTTCACGCGAAAGAATTTCCGTAGTGTCCAGGTGACGTGCCCAGATCCACGCGGAGGGCGTGAGCTGCTTGGCTTCACGGGCGATGTGCGCGCCATGCCAGGTGGCCAGGGCGAGGATGCGAGGATGGCCGAGACTCCCCAGGCCGGCGATGCGGCTCCTTAGCTCGTACTTTTCCTCGCGAAACGGCAGCGTGGACTTGAGCAGCTTCGCAACGCCAATGGGGAGGGTGCCCTTGTAGCGCGGGCAGGCGCACATTTTTTCCCAGAATCGGACGGGGTCACGAAGTTTATTGAGGGCCAGCAGGCGCAACCAGCGGTGATGCTCGGCAAGAACGAAAGGTCCGCCGCCCTTGGCCAGGGAATCGCGATAGCCCTGTTCGATGGCGCGCGAGGCTTCCTTGCGGCTCAGGGAGAGATGCTGTTCCTCAATGGCCAGATAGGCGCTGGCAAGCAGTCGAACCAGGTCCACGGTGTAGGCGGCGGCCCACGCTTCATCGAAGTCGTTCACACCCCAGATGAGCCGGCCTTCGAGGTCGCGCCAGGTGCCGAAATTCTCGATGTGCAGATCACCAACCGCAAGGACTTGCGGTGCGCGCGCGAGTTCGGGGCAGACGATAGGCCACCACTGGGCCCAGCGATAAAAGGTGGCGCGCAGGAAGGGAAAGGCCGCGCGGGCCATGTTGCGGTGCTTGAGTTCGACGTCGGAGCGGATGAGTCTGACGTGCCGCGAGGCCCATTTTTCGAAGTCAGCGGTGGCGTAGATGATGTCGGGCAGTTCGTGTTTGTTTGGCTTCATGAATGTGCGAACCGGCTTTGCGCCGGCTTACCCCGTGCGCACAAAAGTGTACGGCGAACCCCAATCCCTCACAAGAATCCGGCTCGTCGGACTGAACTCTGAAGGGTACATCACTATCTTGCCCTTCCTAGCTGTAGTGCTGTGGCACAGTCACTCCTGACTGTGCTCTTGGGTTTGCCTCTGCAGCGCAGGTGAGCCTGAAAGCCCTGCGCTTTTTCTTCCTCCCGCGCACCGATTAGAAATCCTGCCTACGCTCGCGCGTGCGCCGCGGCCCCGGCAACCCGCGATTCATATATCGGGAAGCGCGCCGCCAAATCGGCCACTTGTTTGCGAACTTTTTGTTCAACCGTAGCGTCCCCGATGTGGCTGAGAATTTCGGCCACCCAGCCGCCGATCAACTCCATCTCGGCTTCCTTCATGCCCCGCGTGGTGATCGAAGGGCTGCCCAGGCGAATCCCGCCCGCCTTCATCGGGGGTAGCGGATCGAAAGGAATGGAATTCTTGTTGACCGTGATGCCCGCGCGATCCAGGGCTTTCTCTGCGTCACTCCCGGTGATGCCGCGCGGATGCACTTCGATCAGGAAGAGATGATTATCGGTACCGCCGGTAACGATGCGGAAGCCCGCTTTGGCGATGGCATTAGCCAGGGCCTTGGCGTTGGCGACCACTTGACGCTGGTATTGCTGGAAGCCGGGCTCCATCGCTTCCTTCAGGCACACGGCCTTTGCCGCGATGGTGTGCACCAGCGGGCCGCCTTGTGTGCCGGGGAAGGTCAGCTTGTCGAGTTCCTTGGCAAAACTCGATTTGCACAACACCAGTCCTCCGCGCGGCCCGCGAAGCGTCTTGTGCGTCGTGGTGGATACGATGTCGGCGTGAGGCACGGGACTTGGATGGATCCCTGCCGCGACGAGGCCGGCAATGTGCGCCATATCCACGAAGAAAAGTGCGTCCACCGCCTTTGCCACTTTGGCGATGCGCTCGAAATCGATGACCCGCGAATACGCACTGGCGCCCGCCACGATCATCTTGGGTTTGTGTTCGTGCGCCAGGTTCTCGATTTCGTCGTAATCGATCTGTTCGGTGTCGCGGCGAACGTGGTATTCGACGAACTTGTACATGCGGCCGGAGAAATTCAAGGGGTGGCCGTGCGTCAGGTGCCCGCCATGCGCCAGGGCCATGCCCAGGACGGTGTCGCCCGGACGCAGCGTGGCCATGTACACGGCGATATTCGCGGAAGTGCCGGAGTGAGCCTGTACATTTGCATGATCCGCGCCGAAGAGTTCCTTGGCGCGATCGATGGCCAGTTGTTCCACCTTGTCGGCGAATTCGCACCCGCCGTAATAGCGCCTGCCGGGATAGCCCTCGGCATACTTGTTGGTGAAGATGGAGCCCATGGCTTCCAGGACGGCTTCCGACACCAGATTTTCGGAGGGGATGAGTTCAAACCCGGTGGCCTGACGGACGGCTTCTTCGCGCAGCAATTCGCTGATTTGGTGATCGACAGCATCGAGAGGGCGCTGCATCCGGGCGTTGGCTTCGGTGGTCATGAGGGTCTCCTTACGCGCAGTGAATTACTGTATCAGGTTGCGCCGCGATTCGGCCAGCGGGCTGGATGGCGGGTTAGCTCCCGAGTAACCGACAACGCGGGAGTTATCATGTGGTTGCTCAACTTAGGGATGACAACAGGGCCACCATGAGAACGCCGCCACTTATACAAAGGGGTCAGGCCGAGCGCCCTCACCTTGATGCTGGTTTTATGTTGGGCGAAGGTGGAGGGAGCAAGGGCCCTCATACCTGGGCATCGCAAACGTTTGTCTTTCTCGGCCAAACCAAACACATGTGCTTGGCAGGGTGAACCGAGTTGGAGACGATTCGGCCATTCAGCCAGAGCTCCTTTTCGTTCTCCAGCCAGTGCTGTAAATGCATTCACATATCGCAAATGGGCGGTGCAATGCTGTTGGCCAAGCCCTTTACTGGACCTTTAGGGTCAATAGTAATGACTGGGTGGAAGATCCTGCGGTTGCTGTTAGCGTCAGTGTGTATGTTCCGGGCGGAGTTCCCGCGGGCGCGGATCCTCCGGAGCCGGGCGATCCTGAGGAACCGCCCCCACAGGAAAACAAAGTCAATGCAGCGATCACTACGATTATATCTATACGAAGGAGACGGAATCTGCGCCGACTGAGCGACATCGGGGTCACGAACAGTCCAAAAATCGCAGTTGCCCACAACCAGTGCACGGAGGAGCCCGGGAAGACCAGTTGGGACTTGCTCGAGGTCGCCGTGCTCACGGTCACGGAAAAGTTCGACACGGTATTGGCATCCGCTGTGACTGTCGCTGGCGCGGAGCAAACGGCATACGCGGGAGCACCCGTACAGGCGATCGTCGCGGTACCTCCAATCCCTTCGCCACCAATATTGACCGTATAGGTGGCTGTTCCTCCCGCCGCTACCGTTGCAGTTCCCGAACTCCCAGGAGCACTGAGTCCCAAGCTCGCCGCTCCTGCTCCGGCCAAAGGCATGATCAAAGGCATTGAGGTATTCGCGGAAATCGTCAAAGTGCCGGAATAAGAAGTGTTGAACGTGGCCGGAGTGAAGGTGATCGTCAACGTACAGGATGAGTTGACAGCAACTTGCTGTGCGCAACCGTTTACGCTGGTCGGTATCGTGAACACTGGAGACGAAGTTTGAAAACTACTCACCGACAACGGGAGCGAGCCGCAGTTCCGAATCTGGAGAGTCAAATTCGCAGAAGCCCCAGCCGGGATGGGGCCAAAGGAGAGGCCCTGGTTCACAGGGTACGCAACGCACATTGCGGGGGATGCAACGCTGGGGTCAATCGATGCCGCGAATCCGTACGCATAGTCCGAATTTGCCGTTACCGTTGCGAGGTAAGCTCCCGGCGAAGCATAGAGCAAGTAATTTGCAGTTCCTGCAATGTGTACTTTGCCTTGACCATCCAGAACCGGACCCACAGGCCATACGCCGCCTCCCAAGCCTCCGAAGTACGTGGAGAACTCCAGCTTGGTTCCTGTGGAATCGAATTGCGAGACAAAGCCGGTGGCCGCCGGATACCAGAGCGGTCCCGGGACGGATTGGAGCGGCTGCACGAGAGGGAACTGCGGATCGCTGGTGTTGCCAGCTATCCAGATATTTCCGGCATTATCAAGAGCCACACCCCAAATGTTAGTCCACGGTCCAAATGATGTAAGAGCACCGGAGAAGAAAGTGGAGTAAAGCAATTGAGAGCCATCTGCGCTCAACTTGCTGAGGTACGCCGCGCAACACGTGCCGGCTGGAATGACTGGCTGATAAGCGTTGCTGGTGGTGGGAAAGGTGCTCGGAGCTTGCGAGCCGACGGCGATGGCTTCCCCGTTTGGGTCCACGGCGATGCCGGTGGCGGCTTCTCCACTACCAATGAAAGTCGAGTAAACCAGTCGCGAGGCGTCCGCGGCGAGTTTGGTCACAAATGTAGCTGAGAAGGGGGAAGTGCCCAGAATTTGCGTTTGATAGGCGCCCGGCGTCGTGGGCCAGAGGCTTCCACCATTTCCCGTGAGGTACAGACTGCCGGTGTTGTCGACCGCGATTCCGGAAACGGTAGTATTGCCGGCGCCGCTGACACCGGGCGGCGGCGAAATGACGCCCGGCAGGCTGCTGTAAGTGAGGCTTCCGTTCGAAGCAAATTTCATCAGGAATACTGTAGTAGCCGGGTATCCGGGTTGCCCGACATTCAAGGCGCCGGCCGTAACGGGGAAAATGGGAGAATTCGTTCCCCCAGCGATGTAAGCATTTCCATCTGCATCCACGGTAACGGCGCTGGTCCCTGATGTAGATGACTGTCCCGTCTGTGCAACACCGCCTAAAATACTCGAGTAATTAAGTGACGACCCGTCGGCAGACAATGACGTTACGAATCCGTAGGAACTTCCGACTCCAGCATATCCGTAATTGATTGGGTTTTTCAGGGGGAAATCAGTTGACCCCGTCAATCCGACGACGATGGCGTTGCCATTCCCGTCTACCGCAATTCCGTAGGATTGGTCGTTGCCGGATCCTCCAAGAAGGGTCGAATAGACAAGAGCGGTTCCGTCCGGAGTGAACTTAGTAATGAAGACATCGTTGCTGTTGGGGCAAGATTGGCAAGCCGGTTGAAATGCCCCGGGTGTGGTCGGAAAAGAGCTCCAACCTGTATCTCCCGTAAGAATGGCGCTTCCAGAGGAGTCGACGGCGACCGCGGACACAGCGATCGAGGAGTTGGCCAAAAAGGTAGAGTAGGTCAGAACCGGATCGATCACCAACGGCTTTGAGTGATCATAGTCGCCGATTTGGAAAGCAATCTCGTCTTTGCCAACAACAACGAAACTCCCAGGCAGGCTGTGCTTCTTACCTCCGACGATCTGGTAAGCGCGGGGATTAGCGAAAAACAGGTCACCTGTGGCCAGGCGGATCCGGATTCGGCCATCGGGCTGCAAAACAGTTTTTTGCGAGCCCAGCAAGCGCATGCGGATGGCGCGATAGTCAGCGCCTGGCTGAACTACGAAGTCGTGTTCCAACTCTTGGCCCGTGCCGTAGAAAACAGCATCAATTCCAGGATAGAGGGCAGAGTAAGTAACCCGCCCGAAATTCGGGACGTGCGTGTGCCAATGCGAAGAATCTCTACCCAACAGGTAGTTAGTTTGGCTGGTTTGCAAATGCGAACCCGCCAGTTTCGTGGTGAAATTGGAGTTGAGGAAACGTACGGTGAGGTTCGCAGATTCTGAATTGCGAGCCATTGTGCGAAGACTAAATTCACGTGCGCGCAGTAGAAGGGTAAGCTGGGGCGAGTGTGCGAGGAAGCGCACGCTTGGTTCGGCCTGTCCACAATTCGGCTCGAATTGAATCGGTAAATCGGCTAGCAAAACTCGGGTCTTCTTTGAATCTGTCTGATTGGCAGAACAACAGCTGGCCAGAAGTACTAGGCCGGTAAGCACACACTGTAAGCGAAAAGGCCAAATTTCGGAGCGCATCTGGTTCCCTCGGCGTATCAAACGCGGGAAGGATGTAGCAGTGGTCACTAAAGTGTCAAGTGCAAGGATCACTCGAACGCGAATCAAAATTAGCAAGCCTTCACCGGCTAAGTAACGGGCTAGCCGGAAACTGGCGCACGTCTGGCAGGCACGTCCTTCATCCGGAATGTGCCTGTCCGTCGACCCCTATGATGGCAGGGCAAATCTTTCTTCTCTTTCCGATTCCGTGAGGCGGGAGCAGCATCCGCTTTTCCCGCGCCCTTTCCTCCAGGAAAGGCCGGGCTACAGCAGGAACCGCATCAAGTGGGCATCTTAAAGAAGAAGTATAGCCCGACAAAAAAGAACATCAGGTCAGGCGACCATGCGGACATAAGTGGTGGAAGTTGGCCGATGCCGCCCATGGCTTCCAGCAGCGCGGAGATGGCCCAATACACGATGCCGATGCCGACCCCCAGTGCGACGCCGCCAACGGCGCCGCGGCTACCCACCAGCAGCGCAAAGGGAATTGCCAGCATCATGCTGATGGGAGCAATGAGCGGGTAAGCCAGCTTTTTGTGCCACTGCACGGTGAGGGAAGACACGTCGAACCCGGCGCGCTGCAGCCCCTCGATGTACCGGTGGAGGTCCCGCCAGCTCATCTGCGACGCCTGGATGACCTCGCGATTGAAGTAGGAGGGCGGCTCCACGAGTTCCGCGAGTGTGGTGACCTTGAAGGGATCGTACCTCACGACCGTCCCGTCGGCGAAATCGCGGACCCAACCGGATTCCAGCACCCACGTTTTCTCCGTATCCAGCCAACGAGCGCGCGTCGCGTAAACCCGCCGCCGCATCTGGAAGGTGGCAGGGTCCAGTTCGATGACGCTGAGGCCGCCAAAGAGTTTTTGCGTGGGGTCGAAGAAATCGTAATTGTAGACCTTGTCGTTTTCTCCAAAGATCCAGCGTTGCGGGCGCGTGTAGGTCTGCGCGGGGCGGCCTTTGATCTGGTTGCGGAGGGCATCCTGCCGCTGGTTCGCGTAGGGGAGATAGGTGTCGTCCATGATGAGCAGCACGCCGGCGAGGAGAACACCGGCCATAAGGAGCGGCAAAGCGATGCGGTAGAGGCTGATGCCGCTGGCTTTGAAGGCCACGATTTCGTTGTTCTTGCTGAGCACACCAAGAGTTACCAGCACGGCCACCAGCGCGCCCAGCGGCGAAAGCTGGTAGAGGAGATAGGGGATCAGGTAGCGAAAATAATTGACGACCACGAGAAAGGCAACGTGGTGCCGCGCTATGTCGTCAAGAAGCTCGAAAAACGTGAACGTCTCAAAGAGCAGGATGAAGGCGCCCATGATGACGGCGAAATAATAGAAAAAGCGGCGCAGCACGTAGATATCCACGATGCGCGGGATGCTGGAAGAGGAGGGAAGAGCGGCTTCGCCGCGGGCCGAGCCATTTTCCGCGCGGACCACCGCGGCCTTGACCTTGGTTTTCTGCCGCCGCAACAGGCGCCAGAAAGCAACGAGTCGTGGCCCGGCCATGAGACGCGGAGTTTCGCTGCGGTAGCTCTCCATGCGCGGAAGAAGCGCCACACCGGTAAGAGCGAGAACGATATTGGCGATCCACATGCCCACGGAAGGCGGCACGACGCCCTGGCGCGCCAGGCCCGCCCCCACAATAAACAGCAGATAGTACGACGCAATCACCAGGACCGCGAGCAACGAACCCGCGGCGCGACCGCCGCGACGCGGCTGTGCGCCCAGCGGTACCGCGATTAACGCAAAAACCAGGCAGGCCACGGGAAACGCAAAGCGCTGGTGCAATTCCACACGCGCATCGCGCCAGCCCTTCCCGCGATCATCCCAAAGTTCACCCAGCGAGCGCTCCGGGTTGCCGGGCTCGCGCTCCTTGGCGGGAGCCATGCCGCTCACCTCAACGGGCCAGTCGCTCCGGCCGAACGCGGTGACCGAGTAGTGCTCGGCATCTTCACGGGAAAATTCGTGTGTGGAACCGCCGTTGAGGTGCAACTCCAGCTTGCCCAGTCTGGGCTCGGCAATTACAATCGCACTTTCCGCGAGGGTGATGCGCGAGCCACTTTCCCCTCCGGCTTCCGCAAGAAATACGCCGTTCCAACGAGTCCCGCTGGCGGAGACATCGTTGATGTAAAGGACCATGTGAGGAAAGCGCTCGTCGAACACGCGCGGCTGTACCTGAAACGAGATTTGGGAAGTGATCAAATCGCTTTCAATGCTGCGGAAGGTCCGAATCGCCAAGGGTGCGAGCCACAGCGTCATGAGCAGGGTGAGTGCGGCGCCGATCACCGCGAGCACTCCGACGGGCCAAAGAATGCGCTTGCGGCTAATGCCCAGGGCCGTCAGCGCGATGATTTCGCTGTCCATGGACATGCGGCCCAGGCCCAGGAGCACGCCGATCAGGACGGCCATGGGGATGGTGAAGACAAAGATGTTGGGGATGATGCAAAGGAAGAGTTCGGCGACTTGCGAACCGGAGCCGGAATGGCGGACAAACAGCTCCATCAGGCGGACCAGCTTGGGAACGAACAGAACGAAGGTGAAGATGATAAGTCCTAGGAGCGCATGACGTATGACTTCGTGAACAATGTAGCGGTCCAGGATGCGCATGGCGGGAAGCCTGAGTGTAACATGGTGGCGAGGCTGAGAAGAGGCTCGTTAGTGAGGAAGCGCCCCTAAGCGCACGAGTCCTTGATTGCGCTCGGAGTATGCACCGAGGGTGACGGAAAGAGACCACGGATGAATCGAGTGAACCTGGCGGTGCTGTGGCACATGCACCAGCCGCAATACCGTGACCCGGAGACCGGGCTATATGTGTTGCCCTGGACGCGGCTGCACGCCACGAAGGATTACTACGGCATGGTCAAGCTGTTTGAAGAATTTCCTTCTCTCCATGCCACGTTCAACATGGTGCCCTCGTTGTGCATGCAACTGGAGGAGTACGCGAGCGGAACGTTCAATGAACCCTGGTTCGCGCTGGCCTTTAAGAAGACCGAGAACCTCACCCGGGACGATAAGAGCGAACTGCTGGGACGCGCCTTTCAGGTAAATTACGAGCGGCTGGTGTCGCGCTGGCCCCGTTTTGTGGAACTGTATGAATGGTCGCGCCCCGCGGGAGGCGCACAGGCGCTGATTACCTTCACGGCGAGGGACTGGCGCGATTTGCAGGTGCTTTCGCAACTCGCCTGGATGGAAGAAGAGTGGTTCACGAAGGACCCGGTGGTGAGCCGCTTGGCAAACCGCGGCAAGGACTTCGCGGAAAAAGATAAAGAGGCGCTGAAGGCCAAGCAGTTGGAATTAATCGCGCTGGTCCTGCCGGCGTACCGCGAAGCGGCGGCGCGAGGGCAGATCGAGATCAGCACCACGCCCTTTTATCACCCCATCCTGCCACTACTCTGCGACTCCGACATCGCCAGGGTAGCTAATCCCGCCACGCCCATCCCGCGCCGCGCCTTTCGCAGGCCGGAAGATGCACGGGAGCAGTTGCGCCGGGCGAAGGAGTATCACGAGCGCGTATTCGGGAAAAAACCGGTGGGACTGTGGCCTTCGGAAGGATCGGTTTCTGACCAGGCCCTGGCCATTGCGGCGGATGAGGGTTTCCAGTGGTTCGGCACGGATGAAGGCGTACTCGGCCGCACATTGAATGTGGGTTTCTTCCGGGATTCTTCGGGGATGCCGGCGAATGCGGAAAAACTGTACCAGCCGTGGCGCTTGCAGATGGCGGGCACAGGAATTACGGGACTCTTCCGCGATCACCATTTGTCTGACCTGGTGGGTTTTGTCTATAGCCGCATGGACAGCAATGCGGCGGCGGCCGATCTGCACGGAAGACTGCGGCACATCGGCGAAACGGTCAAGGGCCTGAACCCGCTGACCGTCTGCTTGTTCCTGGATGGCGAAAATGCGTGGGAGTACTACCCCGGAAATGGCAGGGAGTTTCTGCGTGAATTTTACCGCCGCATCAGCGATGACCAGGATTTCCGCGCCCTCACCGCTAGCGAGACCATCGCCGCTGCCGGTGACGTCCCCACCACCGGAGGCATCTTCCCCGCCTCCTGGATTAATGCCAATTTTGACGTGTGGATCGGCCACCAGGAAGACGTCACTGCCTGGGATTTGCTCTGGGACGCCCGCGAGGCCTATGCCCACGCCCTCGAAGCCCGCGCCAAGGGCTGGTCGGACCCCGTGACTGACGCGGGACTGGCGGAAGCACAGGAGTCCTTGCTCGCCGCGGAGGGCAGTGACTGGTGCTGGTGGTTTGGGCCGGAACACAGCACCGCGAATGACGCGGAGTTTGATGCCCTCTTTCGCAAGCACCTCACGGGAATCTATCTCGCGCTCGGGCAAATGGCGCCAGAAGAACTCGCCAAGCCCATCAAGCGCCAGCCGGAACGTGCCTACCAACTGACGCCTTCCACATTCCTAAACGTCAAAGTGGACGGGCGGGACACCAGTTACTTCGAGTGGTTGGGCGCGGGCGTCTTTTCCCCGGAGCACCGCGGCGGTACCATGCACGGACGCACCTATTACTTAAGGGAATTGCGCTACGGTTTTGAAGAGGAGCGTTTTGTGGTCCGCGTCGACTGCTTCCCGGACAGGCTCATGGAATTGGAGGACCCCGAATTCCGCATCACCATTGGCGCCGCACAGGAAATCGTCATCGTGGTGAACTTGGAGCGCGGGCGAATGAAAGAGTTCGCGGTGGAAAAGGGGCGGGTTTGTTTGCTGAATCCCGCCAGCATTGCCGCTGTAGCGTTTGATCGCACGCTGGAACTCGCGGTGCGGAAGGAACACTTGGAATTGAAGGGCAAGAGCAAATTCCCCATCGGCGTAGCTCTGTGGCACGGGGGCTTGCCGATCGATGTTATGCCGGCGGTTGGTTTTTTGGAAGTAAATCTGGGAGAAGAGAATTCGGCCTGGGCTGTCGAGACCGCCGAGTGAGAGCACCATCGGACTTGTGGAAAAGAGGCCGGACTCGCATTTCTCACCACTAAATACTCACAAAGAGCCATCCAGTGCCGCGGTTGCCTTCGTATAGGGGGACGCTACTCATTGGGCAACTTTCCCGCCGAAGTGCCCGGGGTACTATGGCGCGCGGGATACTTCCCTTGAAAAAATGAGAAGGCGTGGGCTAACCGTGGACGAGTGTCCGTGCATCCCGCGATGGCGCGGCCGTGCACCCGGCGGAAGTCCTGGCACAAGGGAAAACTCGCGTGGAATCCGCAGTCAACACTATCCCTCCGTCCGAAGAGACTGTAGCGAAGCTGCAGCCGCTGGCCAGCGGTGCAAATCCGTTGGCGCTGGAAATCGCGGTGAATGTGGCGGGGGCGCGGCCAACCTCGGCTTCGGGGCAGCGCGATCTTTTTTCCGAGGACACAGCGACGGTGTTGGTGTCGGAAAATGGCGCGGTCATCCGGCTGGCCGCGGCGGTCGTTACCGGCCAGTTGCTCTTCCTCACGGATAAAAGAACCAACAGCGAAGTGGTTTGCCAGGTGGTCCGGAAGCGCACTTTCCGGCCAACGGAATGCTACGTCGAACTCGAGTTCACGGAGCCTGTGCCGAACTTTTGGGGCTTGGAGATTCCCGCGAGGACTGCATCACCCTCCCAAGCGGAAACCGCTCAGAGGGTGGAGTCCGCGGAGACGACTGTGGAGGATGCGCCCCCGGAAGCCCCTGCGGTCCCGGAGCAGGATGTTGCGCAGTTGAATCAGGAAGTGGAAACTCTGCGGGAACAGATCCGGTCATTGCTGCAAACAAAGGCGGAGGCGGCAAAAGCGGAGGCGGAAGCGGCATTGCAAGAGTCCACCAAAAGAGCTGAGGCAGCGGAACTGTCTCGGATCAAAGCAGCGGCTGTGCCATCCGCGCCCCCTGCCGCGCCCTCGGTTCCACCGCCAAATCCTCTCGCGGTTGCGTCAGCTCCATCGGATGAGAAAGCGCCAGAAGCAGGGGCCGGGGCGGCGCCGGACGTGGCGGCAAAGCCGCTGGTTCGCATGGCGTTGCCCAAGATGACCCTTGCCGAGGAGGGCGGCGCGAAGGACTCGGAGGAAGTTGACCCGCTGGACTGTCTGCTGCCGAAGCCGGATCTGGATTTCTCCGCAGTGCCTGCACCCGGAGCGGCGAACGAAAGACGGCCCCTGTACGACATTTACAGGCCCATACGCGTGGGGATCGGGAAATTTCGGCTGGCCCTTTTCATCGGGTTGCTGCTCGCCGCTGTGCTTTGCGGGGCCTGGTACATGAACTGGCTGCCTGTTCCATCGCTCGGCGGGATCGCGCAGATGATCCATCTTACGAACTCCAAGAAAGTGGAGAGTGGAGTTGCCCATGCCGTGACGCCGGAGCCCGTGGGTGAGACTTCACCTCAGCCGGTGGGCGGCACCGTTGAAGCTGCGGATGTGCCAAACACGGAAGCGCCCACGCCCGAGGCCAGTGCGCCACCGGCCGCTGCTGCTCTGAACGTGAAGAAACCGGTGGCGCCTACGGCATCACCCGGGCGCGCAAGCGCAAAGGAGAAAGGCAACTCGGCCGGATCGCTTCGCAAAAGCGCGCCGGATGCCACGCCCTCTCCAACGGCACAGCTCGCGTCTCCCGCGCCGGTAGCAAGCGACGCAGCGCTGGTGCCGCCGAAGCTGCTGAAGTCGGCGAGCCCGGTCTATCCGCCGGATGCGATGCTGGGGTACATTACGGGAGATGTGAGGGTGGATGCACTGGTAGAACCCGACGGGCACATCGGCGCCATGAAGATTCTGGGAGGACCCGTGCCGCTGCGCCAGGCGGCCATGGACGCACTAAGGCAGTATGAATACGCTCCCGCGACGCAAGGCGGACGAGCCGTGGCTGCTCATGTCACCGTGACCGTGAAGTTCTGGTTCACTCCCTGATCAGCCGGCCAGTGGCACAGTCACTCCTGACTGTGCTCTTGGGTTCGCTTTTGTAGGGCCCGCCTTCTGTTTACCCTGAGCTTCGAAGGGCTTGTCCGCCGTGGGAGGCAGTCGGTCCGCTTGCCCGCCTCGCATTCTATTGCCACAACGCTCAGAAAAGCTTGACCGCAAGCCGCTGCGGGTGGGAACCCACGGGAATCATTGTAAGCAGCGAGTCCGTCCGGGTGCGGATCACGGCGAGATCCCCGGAGCCTTTGTTCACCACCAGGAGCATTGCCGGCTGCGCTCCGGGTTCTGCGGGATCGAAGCGCATGACGCCCGGAAGCGCCCCCACATTGATGGGCCGGCTCACCCGCCGGTTGACGATGTCGAGGGGCATCACGCGGCCGGCGGCGCGATCCGCAACGTACATTTCGCTGGCGTCGGATACGATAATGCCATCCGTGGGAAATGAGCCGAGCATCATGTAGTCGCCCATCTCATGCGTCCAGGTGTTCATGGCTTGCAGGCCGTGCGTTTCCGGTGAAATCACATACACTTCGCCGCCGTCGGGCTTCAGGATCATTTGCGTCGGCTTGCCCGCGAGGGCCAGGTTGGTCAACAGCACGCCGCGGCGCACGTCCACCACAGACAGGCGATTCTCAGACCGGCTCATCACGAAGGCGATGCTCCCGTCGGGGACGGCCAGGACTTCCTCGGGATTGGGAATAACAGGAATTTCGGCGCGTTGTTGCAGGGTGGCGGCATCGTGAATGCCAAGCGTGGCGCTGCGGGAGTTGACGACCAGCAGAAATTTGTTGTCGGGAGTGATGCGCACCTGAACAGGTTGCGCGCCAGTCTTAGCTCGGCCGATGATGGCGCGGGTGGCGCAATCGATGGCGATGAGTTGGTCCGCGCCGGAAGAGGTGGTGTAAGCCCGATCGCCCTTCGAGGAAAACTCGATGGAGTAGGGAAACCCGCCCACGGCAATGCGCGCCGCGATTTGATTGCTGCGCGTGTCCAGGACCCAAACGTAGCCCCCGGTGCTGCTGACGCCCCACACTTCGTCGCGCTTGGGATGTTCGAGGATTTCCCCGGGCGCGGGACCCGCATAGATTTTGCCAATGGCTCGCAGGCCGATCAGGTCCACAACCGTAATGCTCCCGTCCTCCGTGCTCACGTAGGCATTCAAGTGCAGCCCGGGCCGCAGGAACGAGGGCCGGTGCTCGCGCAGCAGCAGGGTGATGCCGAAGACGACGAGAATGGTCAGGATGAAGTAGACGCGAAAGTTTTTGGCGCGCGGCATGTTGGCGAGCTTTGATATTACATGAAGAAATGAGCGCCGAGATGGTTTCCCGGAGAAGACTGGGGCAAGTCAGTTCACCTGGCGGTGGACGACGGTGGCGATTTGGCGCACTTCCGCGAGCAATTCCGCAAATTCCTCGGGCAGGATGGACTGCATCCCGTCGGAAAGCGCCTTTTCCGGCTGATGATGCACTTCAACCAGCAGGCCATCCGCTCCGACAGCGATCGCAGCGCGCGAGAGCGGTAGCACCTTGTGACGCTTTCCGGTGCCGTGGCTGGGGTCCACAAGAATCGGCAGGTGGCTGCGTTTCTTCACCGCGGGAACGACCGCCAGGTCCAGCGTATTGCGCGAAAAATCGGAGAATGTCCGCACGCCGCGCTCGCACAAAATGACGTTGTAATTGCCCTCGCTCATGACGTATTCCGCGGCCATCAGGAATTCGTCCAGCGTCGCGCTCATGCCGCGCTTCAGCAGCACCGGTTTTTTCGCCCGCCCGGCCCGCTTCAGCAGTGAAAAATTCTGCATGTTGCGCGCGCCGATCTGAATGACGTCCGCCCACTCCTCCACGAAATCGAGCGATTCGTTGTCAATCGCTTCCGTGACGATCCCAAAGCCATAGTTCTCGCGGACCTTCGCTAGAATCTTCAGCCCCGGCAGACCGAGTCCCTGGAAACTGTAAGGAGAAGTGCGCGGTTTGTACGCGCCCCCGCGAAACAGCCGCACGCCGGTGGGTTTCAGGCGCTCCGCGATCACCAGGCACTGCTCTTCCGTTTCCACCGCGCATGGCCCGGCCACAACGGCCAGATGCGTCCCACCAACCAGCACATCCCCAGAAGGAGTGGGAATGCGAACGATGGTAGGCTCCTCTTTCACGTCCCGGGAAACGAGCTTGTAGGGCTTGGTGACCGGAATGCACTCAATCACCCCGGGCATGGACTCGAGCACGCCAAGATCGACCGCGCCATTGTTGCCCGTGATCCCGATGGCGGTGCGCCCGGAGCCAGGGATGGGATGCGCTTTCAGACCGAGCGATTCGATGCGCTCGCAAACGGCGCGAACCTGTTCTTCCGTGGCGTGAGACTGCATGACAACCAGCATGGATTTTCTTCCTAGTAAGACGCGCTTTTTCAGTGTACTTCAGCGGTACCGACGGGGCAAACTCAACCACGTAACGTCGGCGAATATTTCTCGGTTCGTGGATTGTTTAGGAGGCTGCTGAAAAAGGGTTTTCTCTCTGGGAGGCCGGGGCTTTAACCTCGCTCGGCGGCTTCGATTTGTATGATCTTTTCCACCCGCCGCCCATGGCGGCCACCCGCGAACGTCGTATTCAGGAAAGTCTGCACCATTTCGATGGCTTGGGCGCCGTTGACCACCCGGCCGCCCATGGTCAGCACATTTGCGTCGTTGTGTTCCCGCGCCAACCGCGCCGTGTCCACGTTGTGCGCCACCGCGGCGCGAATGCCCGGCACCTTGTTCGCGGCAATCGCCATGCCCATGCCCGTGCCGCACATGGCGATGCCATAGGCATCCTGATGCGCAGCCACGCGATCAGCCACCGCCTTGGCGTAGTCCGGGTAGTCCACGGACTCTTCCGACCACGTTCCCAGGTCGTCCACGGGATAGCCAGCATTTTCAAGGAATTGGCGGATGATTTCTTTAATGTGATAGCCGGCATGATCGGCGCCCAGGGCAATCCGCGGCTTCGGTGAGAGTTCCGTCATGGGAGCCTCCCGAGCCGGATTCTATCGGACTAAGAGAATCACCGCAATGCGGGATACCGCGGCACCCAGGGGAACGCCATAAGGTTATCAGCAAAATGAATCGCAGCGATTCGAGTTTTGCATACATGCGATTCTCCCCTTTTCCCGCGGTGCCGACCTATACTTTAAGGGCCGTCCCGATACGGCAAATTCACTTCACAGGAGTGCACTATGTCTAACGTTTACGCGGATAATTCCTTAAGCATTGGCAGAACCCCTCTGATCAAACTCAATCGAGTGACCGATGGCGCGAAGGCCACGGTGCTCGCCAAGATCGAGGGGAGAAATCCAGCGTACTCGGTGAAGTGTCGTATCGGGGCTGCCATGATTTGGGATGCGGAGAAGCGCGGTGTGCTCAAGCCAGGAATTGAAATCGTCGAGCCGACCAGCGGAAATACGGGGATTGCACTGGCCTACGTTGCGGCCGCGCGCGGCTACGCGATTACCTTGACCATGCCGGAAACGATGTCGCTGGAACGCCGCCGCGTCCTCGCGGCCTTTGGCGCAAAACTCATCCTCACTCCCGGACCGGAAGGCATGAAGGGCGCGATCAACAAAGCCACCGAGATTTACAACTCGGACAAGCAGCATTATTTTCTCCCGCAGCAGTTCGATAATCCGGCCAACCCGGATATTCACGAGAAAACCACGGGGCCGGAAATCTGGAACGACACCGACGGCGCCGTCGACGTCTTCGTGAGCGGCGTGGGCACCGGAGGAACGATTACCGGCGTTTCGCGCTACATCAAGAACACGAAGAAGAAGAATATCCTTTCCGTCGCCGTGGAGCCGACCGTCAGCCCGGTGATCACACAGACCCGCGCGGGACAGCCTCCCGTGCCGGGACCGCACAAGATTCAGGGAATCGGCGCGGGATTCGTGCCGAAGAATCTGGACCTGACCGTAATCGACCGCGTGGAACTGGTAACCAACGAAGAATCCGTGGAGATGGCACGTCGCTTGGCGCGCGAGGAGGGTATCCTCTCCGGCATTTCCTGTGGCGCCGCAACCGCCGCAGCCGTGCGGCTCGCCAAGTTGCCGGAGTTTGCGGGAAAAACCATCGTCACGGTTCTCCCCGACGGCGGCGAGCGCTACCTCTCGACAATTCTCTTTGAAGGAATTGGCTGAGGGACGCAGCAACCGTCAGAACGGAACGCACTTCATAACAGCGGCTCAACACTTTCCGGGAAGGGGCGCAGCACGCTGCGCCCCTGCACCCGCGGCGTGCATCTAACATACTGCTGAAGAAGCCTTTTTCATTTGGAGGCCGGGGCTTCAGCCCCGGCGTAAAGCCCGTAGAACGATTGGGCTTTAGCCCCTGAAGAAACTCCTATTTGATGTTTTTCGGCGACCGGCCACGCATTTGGCAGGAAAAAAGGAAGAGCACAAAGATGGATGAGTTGAAATGCTTGGCTCGCGAATTCCGCTCCGCGCTAGAGGCACGCCTGTCGGGTGATCCCGCGGGGGAATACCGGCTGCCGTCGAAGGAAGATGTAGCGACGTTTTGCCGGCGCTATCTCGATTCGCTTTTCCCGCTGCATCACGCGCCCGAAGTGTCCAGCAGCCCGCAAGCTTCGCACTTCGTGGAAGAGCTCGAGTTGCTGCTGGCGGAACAGATTGTCTGCGCCATCCGGTTTGATTGCAGTTGCCGCCGGAAGAAGACTCCGGCGAATCTCGCGCGCACGGCGGAAGAGCTTGTCAGCAAGATTCGCGAAACACTGCCGAAGCTGGCGCACTTGCAGGCCACCGATCTGCAGGCGGCACTAAAAAATGATCCGGCGGCAAGCGGCCTGGAAGAAATTCTCCTGAGCTATCCCGGGATTGAAGCCATCACCGTGCAGCGGCTGGCCCATGAGTTGTACCAGCTAAAGGTCCCCTACCTGCCCCGCATCATGACCGAAATTGCCCACAGCCATACGGGGATTGACATTCATCCCGGCGCCGCCATCGACGAATCCTTTTTCATCGATCACGGCACCGGCGTGGTGATTGGAGAGACGGCCACCATCGGCAAGCACGTGACCCTCTATCACGGCGTGACTCTCGGGGCCTTCAATCCCACCAGCCAGCGCGATGCCGACGGTGACTTGGTGCGTGGCCCGGCGAACAAACGCCACCCCGACATCGAAGACAGTGTGACCATCTATCCGGGCGCGACGATTCTCGGCGGCGATACGCGCATCGGCCACCACAGCATCATCGGCGGCAATGTCTGGCTCACGCACTCGATCGCTCCCTACAGCCGCGTCACCGTCAAGGATCCGGAGCTGCTCATTCGCAGCCACACCCGCGGCAGCGACGAAGACTGGTTTCTCGGCAGCTCAATCTAGCCAGTTGCTTAAAAACAGCAACGCGAAGGAACTCAGCACTCCCCGTACTGCACAACGCAAAGAGAAGTTGCTCGCACCTTGCGTTGACAGTGGGGAAGCGTGTCCGCTACGCTCGAATGTTTAGCTGATTGTGCACAAACCGACAGGGAGAAGCATGGCTGAAGACAAGCTACCAACACGGGCCCAGGATTTTTCCGAATGGTACAACCAACTAGTATTGAAGGCGCAGCTCGCCGACTACGCCCCCGTGCGCGGCTGCATGATTGTGCGCCCTTATGGTTGGGCGCTGTGGGAAAACATTCAAAGCGCGCTGGACCGCCGCTTCAAAGCCACCGGCCACCAAAACGTCGCGTTCCCGCTGCTCATTCCCAAAAGCTTCATCGAAAAAGAAAAGCACCACGTCGAAGGCTTCTCCCCCGAACTCGCGGTCGTCACCATTGGCGGCGGCGAAATACTGGCCGAGCCGCTCGTCGTCCGCCCGACCTCGGAAACCATCATCGGCCACATGTGGTCCAAGTGGATTCAGTCCTACCGCGACCTCCCCGTGCTCATGAATCAGTGGAACAGCGTAGTGCGCTGGGAACTCCGCACGAAGCTCTTTCTCCGCACACTCGAATTTTACTGGCAGGAAGGCCACACGGCCCACGCCACACGCGAAGAAGCCGTCGAGGAAACCAAGCAGATGCTCGACGTGTACACCGATTTCGCCGTTAACGATGCCGCTATCCCGGTGATTCCCGGCGCCAAGTCCGACGCCGAAAAATTCGCCGGCGCCGATGTCACTTATTCCATCGAAGCGCTCATGGGCGACGGCAAGGCCCTGCAATCCGGCACCTCCCACTTCCTCGGCCAGAATTTTGCCCAAGCCTTCGATGTGAAATACCTCGACCAGAACGGCCAGCTCCAACACTGCTGGACCACCTCCTGGGGTCTGTCCACGCGCTTCATCGGCGCCATCATCATGGTGCATGGTGATGATCAGGGTTTAGTCATGCCGCCAAAACTGGCGCCCACTCAGGTGGTGATCGTTCCCATCTTCAAAACCGACGAAGAGAAGGCCTCCGTGCTGCAAACCGCGAAGGAACTAAAGGCGCAGCTCGTGAAAGCGAATCTCCGCGTGGCGCTCGACGAGCGCGAAGGCTTCAGCCCCGGTTGGAAATTCAATGATTGGGAGATGCGCGGCGTGCCCGTGCGCGTGGAGCTGGGACCCAAGGATGTGGCCAAACAAGCGGCCATGCTGGCGCGCCGCGACAAACCGGGCAGGGAAGGGAAGTTCAGCGCTTCCCTCGCCGATTTGCCCGCCACCATCGAAAAGCTCCTGGCGGAGATTCACCAATCCCTCTTTGACAAGGCTTTGGCCTTCCGCCGCGCCAACACCCACGAAACCTTGCGTTACGACGACTTCAAGAAGGCCGTAGAAACGGGGTTCGCCTTTGCTTTCTGGTGTGGCAGTGGCGATTGCGAAGCCAGCATCAAGGAAGAGACGCGGGCCACCATGCGTTGCATCCCTCTCGACCCCGACGCCGTCCTGGGCCACAGCTCAGCAAGCGGCAGTGGCGCCTGTGTCTACTGCGGCAAGCCGGCCGCCCACCGGGCCATTTTTGCCCGCGCGTACTAAGCCGCGGGCGTTGCGCCTAGAGCACACCGCACTTGCGGGAGTCTCGACACCGCCCTACCCCGATGGTAGCGTCATCAAATAGAGGGATAATTCTGCGCCGCCGCAAGTGACGGGGCGGCCCATTGGAGCGTTTCTTCGTGAGCTTGCCATTGCAATCCTCCCAGCGTTCCCAGCGCGGGGAAGGCAGATTAAGAGCGATTATCTACACGGTCATCCTGGTGACTGCGGTATTCCTGGCGATCAAGCTGGTGCCGCCCTATGTAGCGGAGTACCAACTCCAGGACAAGATGAATGAGCAGGCCAAGTTCGCGGTCGTCAACCGTTACTCGGAAGACCAGATTCGCGACATCCTCTTCAAAGTCATCCAGGACTTGGATATTCCGGCGACACGCGATGACATCAAGATGGCCAGCACCAACCACGGCGTATCCATCAGCGTCAGCTATACCGTTCCCGTGGATTTCTTGGTGTACAAGACCGACATCACCTTTTCTCCCAAAAGCGAAGGTCTGGACATCATGAAGTAAATCCGCAATCGCCAGGCACGGGAACCGCCTCGGCTTCCCTCCTGCCTGCAGATGCGTCACAATGAAAGTGTCCACCCTAAGGGAGTGAGCTATTGCGATTCCGCCTGCAAAAGGGTTTCTGGACTTCCGCATTTGGTCTTGGACTGCTGGCCGTGGTGGCCCTGTGCTTTCTCCTCACCGCCAGCGTCTTCACCTACTTCTACATCAAATATTCCCGGATGATTGATGCGCGGCTGTCCGGGCACGTGCTGCAGAACAGCACGCAGATTTTCTCGGCGCCAGAACGCATCTCCGATGGCCAGCCATGGGGTGTAGCCGACCTGGTCATGTACCTGCAGCGTGCCGGCTATCGTCCCGATACGGATGAGAATTCGCTCGGACAATACACGGTTGACGGCGCTACGGTGGACATACGCCCGTCGAAGTTGTCCTTTTTCGGCGGGGCCAACGCCATTGCCGTGCAGTTCAGCGGCAAGGTAGTGCGCTCCATTCGGCCGCTTGCCGGTGGCGCGGATTTGGGCAGTGCGGAACTCGAGCCGGAGCTCATCACCAATTTGTTCGATAGCGCGCGAGAGAAGCGGCGGCCCGTCCGCTATGAGGATCTGCCTCCCCTTCTTGTGCAGGCCATCCTTTCCGCGGAAGACAAGCGCTTCTTTGAGCATCCGGGCTTCGACTTCATCCGCATCTTCGGCGCGGCCTGGGCGGACGTTCGCCACAGCCAGCACTTGCAGGGCGCCAGCACCATCACCATGCAGGTGGCGCGCACCTTCTTCCTCTCCACCGACCGCACCTGGCGCCGCAAGCTGGCGGAGGCCATGCTCTCCTTTGAACTCGAGCAGCGCTTCAACAAGCAACAGATTTTCGAGCTCTACGCCAATGAAATTTACCTCGGCAACCGCGGCAGCTTCGGGATTCGCGGGTTTGCGGAAGCCAGCGAGGCCTACTTCGGGAAGGATCTGCGGCAGTTGACCCTGCCGGAGTGCACTTTCCTGGCGGGACTCATTCGCGCGCCCAATTACTACTCCGCTTCCGACCGCCATCCGGAACGCGCGGGTCAAGCGCGAGACCGCGTGCTCACCCAGATGCTCGAAAACAAGTACATCAACGAAGCCGATGTGCAGGACGCCAAACGTGTCCCCCCTAAAATCGTGCGCACCGCCGTGGCGGGGAACGAAGCACCGTACTTCGTGGATATGGTCAAGGACCATCTCCTGGACAATTATTCCGAGCTGGACCTCCTCAGCCAGAACTATCGCGTCTACACCACTCTCGATCCGCAATTGCAGCGCGCCGCGGCCGCCGCGGTTGACATTGGCATGAAGAACGTGGACGCGCTGATCGCCAAGAAGTACGAGAAGGTGAAGAAGCCCAAGGGCAAAAACGCCCCCAGTGAGCCCGTGCCGCAGGCACAGGTGGCCCTCGTGGCCCTCGATCCCCGCACGGGAGAGATCAAGGCGCTGATCGGCGGGCGAGACTATGGCCAGAGCCAGTTAAACCACGCGCTGGCCCACCGCCAGCCGGGCTCGGTGTTCAAACCCTTCGTGTACGCGGCCGCCTTCAACAACGCCGTGGACGGCGCGCAGCCCGTGGTCACGCCCGCGACCACCGTGGATGATGAGCCCACCGTCTTCGAGTTCGACGGCCAGGAATACACTCCCAACAATTACGGCGAACACTTCATGGGCAAAGTGACCCTACGACAGGCGCTCACCAACTCCCTCAACGTCGCCACCGTGAAGGTGGCGGAACTTGTCGGCTACGGCCGCGTCGTGCAGATTGCCAGGCAGATGGGGCTTCCCTCCAACATCCGGCCCACGCCGGCGGTGGCTCTGGGCGCTTACGAATTGACACCCGTGGAAGTGGCGGGGGCCTACACGGCCTTCGCGACCATGGGCACGCGCGCCGATCCGTTCTTCCTGAAAAGTGTGGTCAGTGCGGGCGGCACTGCTCTGGAGAACTACGCGCCCACGAACAAGCTGGTGTTGGATCCCAGGGTGGCCTACCTGGTGGACAGCATTTTGCAGGACGTCCTGAACAAAGGCACGGGCGCGGCGGTGCGCGCCAGGGGATTCACACTCCCCGCTGCCGGGAAAACCGGCACATCGCGAGACGGCTGGTTTGCGGGCTTCACCAACAATCTGGTCTGCGTCATCTGGATCGGCTTTGACGATAATCACGATCTCGGCCTGGCGGGCGGCGCAACCGCCGCGCCGATCTGGGCGGACTTCATGATTCACGCGACTTCCATGCCCGCCTATCGCGACGTCAAGGATTTTGACAAGCCCGAGGGAGTGGAAACCGCGGTCATTGATGCTGACACTCTCCAATTGGCCACCCCAAACTGTCCGGTGACGCGCGAGGAGGTTTACATCACCGGCTCCGCGCCCACCCAACTGTGTGAGCTTCACGGCGGACATGGGCCCGCCTCGGCCGTGGGATCCTTCCTCTCGCATATGTTTGGCGGCGGCTCGTCAAAACCTCCACAATCCCCGGGCGATCCAAACACATCCTCGGATCAGCCGGACAAAAAAGCCACGGCGCAAGACGGAACGCCGCCCGCCACCGACACCAAGGCCACCGAGAAGAAAAAAGGCCCTTTGCAGAAGATTTTTGGTATCTTTGGGGACAAGAAGAAGAAAGAGCCCGACAAACCTGATCGGGACAAAGGAGATTCGCCATGACTCGGTTTCTCTTGGCGATTCCAGGCATTACTTTCCTGTTCTGCTCGCTGCTTTCCCCTTCCCTTGCTCAAACAACTCCAGACACGCCGCCCCCCCCTCCCAGCACCTCCGCTAAGCCCGCTCAGCCTGCCCCAGTTTCCACTGAAGATTTGGCCAAACTCTATTTGATCCGCAAAGAGTTTGCTGCCGCGGAAGTGTTGTTTCGCAAGCTGACCCAAGAGCAGCCAAAGAATGCGGTCTACTGGAATGAACTTGGGATTACAATGCACAACCAGGCGGAGTTGGACCCCGCGATGAAGTGCTACGCAAGGTCGGCGAAGCTGGACTCTCACTACGCCGATCCCGTGAACAATATCGGCACCGTGTGGTACGAGCGGGAAAAGTATTCCAAGGCCATCCGGGCCTACAAACGGGCTATCGGCATCAAGGATGATTTTGCCTCTTTCTACATGAACCTTGGGTACGCTTACTTTGCAGACAAGAAGTACGAAGAATCCATCGCTTCCTTCCACAAGGTCCTGCAACTCGATCCGCAAGCGTTTGACCAGGCCAGTTCCCGGACTGGGACAGTCGTACAGGACAGGTCGCTCGGCGCGGACCGTGGACTCTTCTATTTTCTGCTCGCAAAATCCTTCGCCCAAGCCGGCAATGTGGAACGCTGCGTCATCTATCTCCGCAAAGCCCGCGACGAAGGCTATAAGAACATGGATGCCGCGAAATCCGATCCGGCCTTTGCGGGAGTCTTGAAGGACCCTGCCATCCAGGAAATACTCGAGCCCGCGCCGCCGCCAACCGCGCAGCCCTGAGCGGGCGCGCCTGTTTACCCTGAGCCTCGAAGGGTTTACCCTGCTTGCCCTGAGCTTCGAAGGGAGCTTCGTAGGGTCGTACGTGTAAACTGCTCAAGCGTAACCCATGAGCCCACCCTCAAGAAGCGAGAGTGGGGCACCCAAAACCGTTCAAGATTTTCGCGATTGGGCCAGCCTGCACAGCAACTTCACAATTGTGGTTCTTTGCGCGACGCGTGCCGGAGGTGGAGGATCTCCACGAGGTGTTTGTCCTTGCGGATTTGGTAGTACACCACAATGGGGCTGTGCGAGAGTTTGCGCACTTGCGACCTCTCGCGGATGGTGCTGCCCATGCGCGGAAAGCGACTAAGCAATTCTTTGTGATCGAGCAACGTATTCCCGAAGCGCGAGGCAGCATCACTGTCGTCTTCTGCAATGTGGCCGATGATCTCAGCGAGATCGTCTAGCGCTCTTTGCGTGATGAGGAGGCGGTAATCCACTTGGGCAGAAGTTTCCGCACTTTTTCCAGGGCTACCGTACGGCCAGCTTTGGCGTCTCGGATTCCCTCGTCGATCGCGGCGAGGGTGGTTTCGTCCTCTTCCTCGATCACGGGAGCCGGTTTTTCGAACTCAAATTCCTTAGCCTTGGCCATGTGGTTATGCTATCGGGGATCGGCAGTGGATGCAATAGAAGGGCACGGGCAAGATTTGATCCCCCGGAGGCAGGAAAATGGCACCCGCCTCGAAGGGTCGTCAGCGTAGAATGCTCGAGCGCAACCCAAGAGCCCACCCTTAAAAACCGAGTGTGGGGCACACAGAATCGTCCAAGATTTTCCTGACCGGGCCACCGCCAAACCGCGCAGCCCTGAGCAGGCCCTCCTTTTTACCCTGAGCCTCGTAGGGATTGTGCGCTTAAGTTTGCCTTTGGAGTGCGGCGGCTCGCCGCCGCTTTTACGGCTGCATGCCAGCCAACAAACCACAATTCCTCCATCCGCCCGCCGCTTTCTGCTTGAGCGCTTCCATCTTTTCTTTTACCGCGCCTTGCTGCGAAATCCGGGCTAGAATACAGGCCAGATGAAGACGCTGCAGTCAGCATCCTGCCATCTCTCCCGGCTTGTTCTCGCCATGCTCTTTTTTTTCTTGGCGAGCGCCATCGCTGCCCAGCAGGTCGCTCCCCTTTCTCATCCCGCTGCGCATTCCCTCCCGCAGGAAGGCATTTACCTGGTATTCCCATTTGAGAATGTGGCCGCCCAGGCGCGGCTCGACTGGATTGGCGAGGGTCTGGAGGAATTGACGATCCAGCGTCTTTCTGCCGCGGGCCAGCAAGTCTTTTCTCGCAGAGGCCGCCTGGACGACATGGACCGTTACGGTTTGCCGGCTTCGGCAAAACTGAGCCGGGCGACCATGCTGCACATCGCGCAGGATCTCGATGCGGATTTTGTGGTGTATGGCAATTTCACCTCCGACGGAAAAGCCCTGACGGTGAACGCCCGTGTGCTGCGTGTGAGCCCCACGGCGCTCCTCCCAGTGGTCCACGAGAGCGGCGCCCTTGCTTCGCTGATGGATTTGCACACGCGGCTGGTTTGGCGTCTGCTCGAAACATGCGACGCAAAGTTTCCTCTCAGTCTTCCGGAATTCGCTAAATTACAGCGGCCGCTGCAACTGGCGGCCTTTGAGCAGTACATCCGCGGGCTGGTGGCGAATGATGATGAGGTGCGAGTGCGTGATCTGAAGGAGGCGGCGCGCCTGGAACCCGGCTGGCCCGATCCCGCGTTTGCCTTGGGACAGTTCTATTTTCACAGGAATGACTGCTATTCCGCGTTGCTGTGGCTCGGCAAAGTTCCTTCCACGCACGATCGCAGCGTGGAGGCGAATTTCTCCGCCGGGGTGTGCCGCCTGCGGCTGGGCCAGCCGGAAAAAGCCGAACAAGTGTTTGCTGCGCTGCAGGAGGATTTGCGCCACAACCTGGTGAGCGGCGCCGACCTGCCGGAGATACTCAACAATCTGGCCCTGGCACGCGCCCGGCTGGGTGATGTCGCCGCGGCGCAAGCGGCACTCAGCCGTGCCGCTGACATCGATCCGGATGAAGACGATTATCCCTTCAACCGGGGATTACTGGCGCTTCGTGCGAAGGATTTGGCCGTCGCCGCAACCCACTTCCGCGAGGCCATCCATCGCGAACCGGACAATCCGGAAGATCGCGCCTTTCTGATCTATACCCTGGAGAAAGCCGGAAAGAAGTCAGAGGCGGCCGAAGAGCGCGAATCTGCCTTGGAAGCTTTGGGATCAGCCGGCTTGCCGATCATAAAACTGGAAGCGAAAAAGGAAGCCGCCTCCAAGTACGAGCGGATCAAACAAGAATTGGATACGACCACGTTGCGGCTCGAATTGCGCGGGCCGGACTCTTTGCCTTCACCCAGTGCTGAAGCTGCGCCTCCAGCCGATACGCCTGCCGCTCACGTCCGGGTCGGCCGGCTAGACCTGGCCGCGGGACGCCTGGACGCCGCGGAGAAGGAATTTCGCGCCGCGCTGCTGGCGGAACCCAACAACGCCTCGGCACACCAGGAAATCGCCGAAATCTACCGGCGGAGGGGTAAACTGGAGGAAGCCATCCAGGAGTTGCAGATGTCTCTGGCTGCGCGCGATTCGGCGGCAGTGCGCACGACGCTGGCGCGCATCTACCTGGAGCAGAAAAAACCGGATCTGGCGCGCGCGGAAGTGGAAAAGGCCGTGAAGCTCGCGCCAAATTACTCGGACGCAAAAGAATTACTCGAACACTTGCAACAGAGCAAGCCCACGGGAGGCAAAAAATGATCGCTCGTGGCATGACGACCTTCGAACGGCTCGTGAACTGGATTCGCAGCAGCAAGCGCGGCGATGTGGCAAGTGTTCTCTGCTCCGCCGCCGTGGCCATCCTGCCTTTACTATGCCTTGCTGTACCCGCTACTTCGACCGTGGACGACCATGGCGCGCCGCTGGTGCTGGAACTGAAACTCAACGACATGGTCGAGCCGATTCTGGCCACCTACATTGACGAAGGTCTGACGGACGCGGCGCAGCGCCACGCCTCGCTCGTCCTGATCACCATGGACACGCCCGGCGGACTCAGCGATTCCATGACGGATATCATCCACCACATCCTGGAGTCCTCCGTGCCCGTGGTGGTGTACGTGGCGCCGGTGGGCGCGCGTGGCGCATCGGCAGGCTTTTATATTTTGCTCTCGGCCGATGTGGCCGCCATGGCTCCCGGCACGCATACGGGGGCGTCCACGCCGGTATTGATGCCCGCTTTCTTTTCCATTCCGGTTGACGAGGTGATGCGCAAGAAGATCAACAATGACGCCTTGGCTTTTTTGCGCAGCTTCACGGAAAAGCGCGGACGCAATCCGAAACTCGCGGAAACCGCCGTGACCGATGAGCGCGCGTTTACAGAGAAAGAAGCTCTCGACGGCCATATGATTGACCTCATCGCCAACGACCGCGACGATCTCTTGAAACAACTGAACGGCCGCGAAATTACTCGCTTTGACGGCAAGACCCAGAAGTTATCCCTGGAAGGCTACACCCGTGTGGACTTCGAGCCCTCTGCCCGTCAGAAGTTCCTCTCGCGCATTGTCCAGCCGGACATCTTCTTCATATTGCTCCTGCTCGGCGTACTCGGGCTGTACACGGAATTTACCCATCCCGGCGCGGTCGCCCCCGGTGTCATCGGCGGAATTTGCGCCGTCCTGGCGCTCTACGCCATGCATCTGCTGCCGGTGAATTTTGCGGGAGTGCTGCTGATCTTGCTGGCGCTGGCGTTGTTTATCCTCGAAGCCAAGCTCGCCAGCCATGGTGTTTTGCTGGCAGGAGGAATTGTGTCCATGCTTCTCGGTGCGATGTTTCTAATTCGTTCCCCCCTGACGCCCGGCGGCGTGAGTGTGGGCGTGGCACTGGCGGTAACCATCCCCTTTGCCTTTTTTGCCGTATTCCTGATGCGCCTGGTGCTCCGATCGCGGCGCTGGAAGGTCTCCACCGGCAAGGAGGAATTGCTCGGCGAAGAGGGCATCGTCACCTCCGCGCTCCCCGCGGGCGGCGAAGGAATGGTCCGCATTCATGGCGAGTTATGGCGCGCGCGTTCCTCGGCATCGATTGCCGATGGCAAGCCCGTTCGCGTAGTGCGAATTAATGGGTTGAAATTGATTGTGGAACCGGTGGAAACGCCGGCCACCACAAGCAGATAGAGTTCGTTCAAGTTCAGGAGGCGGGATATGTTTCAGTTCTTTGGACTGGGCACGTTGATCGTGATCGGCCTGTTTCTAATCTGGATTTACAATTCGATATACATCATCAAGGAATGGGAGCGCGGAGTTGTCCTGCGCTTGGGGCGGCTCTTGCCCATCGCGAAGGGCGCCGGTATAAACTTGGTGTTCTGGCCCATTGAGACCCTGTATCGCATCAACATGCGCCTGGAAACGCTCGACGTTCCGCCCCAGGACATCATCACCCGCGACAACGTCTCCGTAAAAGTAAACGCCGTCTGCTATTTCCGCGTGGTTGACGCCAACCTGGCCATGTCTCAAGTGCAGAATTATCAGTACGCCACTTCTCAATTGGCGCAGACCACTCTTCGCAGCATCGTCGGCCAATTCGAGCTCGACGAAATCCTCTCGCAACGCGACAAAGTCAACGCCAAGTTGCAAATCATCCTGGACCAGGACACCGAGCCCTGGGGCATCAAGGTCAGCAAGGTCGAAGTGAAGCAGGTGGACATTCCCGAGCAGATGCAACGCGCCATTGCCAAGCAAGCCGAAGCCGAACGCGAGCGCCGCGCCAAGGTCATTCACGCACAGGGCGAGTTTGAAGCTTCGCAAAAGCTTGCCGATGCCGCCAAGGTTCTCGAGACGCAGTCCTCGGCCATCCAGTTGCGCTACCTCCAGACCCTTACCGAGATAGGTGTCGAAAAGAACACAACGATTGTTTTCCCACTTCCGATCGATATTATTAATAAGTGGACACAGGCGCTCGGGGGGGCGTCGAAATAAATATGGCGTCTGGGGGAAAGCGCGGAGCGGGCGAGCGTGTGCTCGAAAGCAAGCACGTCATTGGGCTGTTTCTGCTGATGCTGCTGTTTTCGGGCGTGTTCTTCACGCTCGGCTACGTGATGGGACGTAACCAGTTCGACGGCCAGGTAAGCGCGGCGATCACAAAATCGAGTGCCCCTGAGCGTGAGCCCGTGGTGCCCGCGAAGCCGGAACACGCGCCGAAGCCAACCGCGGAAACTCCCCCGGCAGCAACCGAATCCGACCCCGCAACCTCCAGCAATAATTCCGACTGGGAATTTTACGGCAGCAGCAAGCCGCCCAAGGGCGAGCCGCATCTCGAGCCTGTGCCGAAAGCGCCTGCAACTCCACCGGCGCCGAAAACGGTAAGCATAAAACCCAAAGTCGAGCCGGCGCCGTCCGCCATGAAGACCAGCAAGCCCGTAACGACCGCGCCGCTCATCCCGAATGGCGCCCTGATCTTGCAAGTGGCGGCGCTCACCAGGCAGGATGATGCGCTCTCCATCGCCAGCAGCTTGCAGAAAAAACATTTCGCGGCCTACGTCCAGACGCCGCAAAAAGATAACTTCTACCGCGTGCAAGTCGGCCCGCTCAAAGACAAGAAGGCCGCTGAGGCCGAGAAAAAACGCCTGGAGGGCGAAGGCTTCAAGGCATTCTACGTAAACCGCTGATGTCTTCCCAGGCTTGGCATACCTATCTGCGGCCTCACCGAGCGCCGGAAACTCCCGCCGCCATGCGGCTGGTTCTGGCGATTCTGAGCGGTGCCATCTTGTCGTTGTCCTATCGTGGCAGCTTTTCCAGTTTGTATTCCTGGGTGTGCTTGGCGCTTTTGCTGGCCTGCGTCCTCGGCTCGCGCGGTTGGATCGCGTTTGCCTGCGGATTCCTGCATGGACTGGTTTTCCCTCTGACTTGTGTCCCGTGGATCGCGGAAGTGCTCTCGGTCCACGGCGGCATGCCCATGGCCGCGGGCTGGGGCGTGCTCCTTCTGATCGCCTCCGTGTGGGGCGCGATCATCGGGCTGTTCGCGCTGGTGGTGCAGAGATTGTCGAAGCGCAGCGTGCCCCTGGCGCTCGCTGGCGCTCCCTTCCTCTGGATTTCGACCGAGGTCGCCCGCGCGTATTTGCCGGAAATCAGTTTTCCCTGGGCCTTGCTGGGCTATCCCGCCGCAGGCAATCCGGCGCTGGTGCAGTTGACGACCCTCACCGGGATTTACGGCGTATCGTTTTTGGTGGCGGCGTTCAACGCGCTGCTGGTGTGGAGCGATTCGGCCCGCACTCCAGAAAATACGAAGCGGCGATGGGGAGTAGTCGCCGCTGTGGCTGCTGCGCTGCTTCTGGTCGCGTGGATTGGGCCGCGGTTTGTGCCCAAGGCCGAAGCGCATCATGTGGCGCGCGTGGTCCAGCCGAATTTTCCGGAAAATCTCGAATATGCGGGCGATTGGTACGCCGATCACAAGGCCGACATGGCAGAACTCGAGCGGCTCAGCCTGCGCCCTGCGCCTGCGGGACAATCGCCCGATCTCCTCATCTGGCCGGAAGCCCCGGCGCCGTTTTCCTTTAGCGATCCGCACTTCGGGCCGTTCATCTCGCATCTCGCCCAGGAATTCCATCATCCGGTTGTGGTCGGCATTATCGAGTGGAAACCCGGCACGGAACTCGTGAATGGCGTTCCGCACGACACGCTCGTTCCCTACAACAGCGCCGCGATGTTGAACGAATGGGGCCAGCGCACCTTTTCCTACGACAAGATGCACCTCGTGCCGTTCGGCGAATATGAGCCGTTTCCGCTGATCCACCATGTGGTCACCAGCGTCTCCGAGGAAGTGGGCGGCTTCCGGAAAGGGAAGGAGCGCGCGGTCGGCAAATTCTCGAATGGCAATACCTTCTCCGTGTTCATCTGCTATGAAGCGATTTATCCCGGCGAAGTGCGGGAATTTGCGGCGCGCGGCGCGCAGTTGCTCATCAATATCTCGAACGATGGCTGGTTCGGCACGTCGCAAGCCGCGGAGCAGCATCTGCGCATGGCCCGCGTTCGTGCGGTGGAAAACCGCCGCTGGCTGCTGCGCGACACCAACAGCGGCATCTCCGCTTCGATCGATCCCTACGGCAACATGCTGCGCGTCATGAAGCGGGACACGCGGGACGCCGCCGATCTTCCCTACGATTTCCGCACCGACAAAACGCTCTATTCTCAGTGGGGCGACTGGTTCGCCTGGATGTGCGTCGGCGTTTCCGTTATTCTGGTTATCCTTATATTGGGAAAGGCAAAGTGAGCCCGGTTGGCCCAGGGCTTCGCGAAAACAGCATGATACTTGAAGATCTGCAGCATCAGTACGAAGGATTGAAGCAACGCATCTCTCTTGTGCGGAGTTATCTTTGACGCGCCCCAGCACCGCGCGCGCCTGAAAGCCCTCGAAGAGCGCATCGCCGCACCCGATTTCTGGAACAATCAGGAAGAAGCGCAGAACGTCCTGCGCCAGCGCAAGCTCGCCGACGATCAGATCAACGCCGACGATAAGCTCGGCAAGCTCAACGGCGACATCGAAACGTATATCGAACTCGCACAAGCGGAAACCAACGCCCAGCAGCGCGAAGAGCTGCTGAATGAATTGAGCCGCGAGTTGACCGCGGCGGATTCGTATATCGGCGAACTGGAAACGCAAACGCTCCTTTCCGGCGAAAACGATCACCTCAACGCCATCATGACCATCAAGCCCGGCGCGGGAGGGACGGAGTCGCAGGATTGGGCTTCCATTCTGCTGCGCATGTACTTGCGCTGGGCGGAACGCAGAGGGTTCACCGCGAATCTCCTGGACGAAACACCCGGCGAAGAAGCGGGCATCAAAAACGCCACAATTCAATTCAGCGGAGAGAACGCTTGCGGTTTGCTGGCGGGCGAAACGGGCGTGCACCGCCTGGTGCGCATTTCGCCCTTCGATCAAGCGGCGCGGCGCCACACTTCGTTTGCCTCTGTTTTTGTGATCCCGGAAGTGGATGACCGCATTGCAGTCAACATCAATCCCGAAGACATCAAGCTCGACACGTTTCGTTCCGGCGGCAAGGGCGGGCAAAACGTCAACAAGGTGGAGACCGCGGTTCGCTTGACGCATCTTCCCACCGGCGTCGTCGTGGCGTGCCAGATGGGCCGCAGTCAGCACAAGAACCGCGAGATGGCCATGAAGATGTTGCGCTCGAAACTTTACGATCTGGAGTTGCAGAAGCGCCGCGACGAAACCGACCGCATGGACGAATCCAAGCTGGATATTTCCTTTGGCAGCCAGATCCGCTCGTACGTCATGCAGCCCTACCGCCTCATCAAGGACCATCGCACCAAATTCAGCGTTGGCGACGTGGATCGCGTCCTCGATGGCGACATCGATCCCTTCATCCGCTCCTACCTCATGGCCAAGCGCACCAAGGGCAAGCTCGCCGTGGAAGCCGACGATGACCTCGACGCGGCGTAAGAGGCGGCCCCTTAAGGTTCTAAGTATTAAGTTATCAGTTGTAAGTTTAGGGCGAAGAGAAACCCGGGACCTACGACTGGGAACGCCAATCTCCTGATTGGCGCTCTTTGGTGTCCTTCACACCGCCAATCGGGAGATTGGCGCTCCTGGGATAAGCACCACTCCAACGCCAGCTCTCAACCGACGCAATTCCGAATGGGCCACCCGACAACGTCAATTAAGTAGCCATGATAGAATCCCCACCATCTGCACCGAGCGGAGGCGGAGCCATGCAAACGGCGTCGTTCAAATACAAGAGTGGTAAGCGCACAGTTACGCGAGACCAAATACTAGAAGGCATGAAAAAGTTTGACCAAGACTACCGAGGCAAAGCAGGCGTAAAGGATAGTGGACGGGGATGGTTCGTTCAAGAAAATGGAAAGCGATACCCGCCGAAGTTGGTACTTTCACTTGCCACGGGTGTTCCCAGAAGTGAGTTCTTTGGCGGCCAGCCAACGAACAACATTTTTCTTGCTCTGAACTTTGACGTTCGGGAGCTCGACGATGAGATTGTAGATGGGCCTAACCCACATTTCTCACAGCT
>DLMH01000209.1 GCA_002478115.1 Candidatus Acidiferrum typicum
ATTATGCGCAGCTCATCCAGGGTCCGTGTGCAGGAGAGCCGGGGTCATCCCGTGGCCGCAGTTAGGGCCGTCCGTTTGAGTAGGCCTCCTGCCTCCCCAAAGAGTGGGGGAGTTTGAAGAAGTAATCAGGGTCGCGGAAGTGATCGAATAGATGGCGGGTGGAACCAAAAGCGTTCCACCCGCAGATTACGGAACGAGCCTTGGTCGCAAAACAAAGACTCGGTTTAAGGAAGAAAAGAGACAACCAGCAAAGAGCTACGCTACACGTGTCTCTTGACAACGCCAAAACCGTTATAGACGGGATGACAACCAATCGAAATGTTCACCAGAGTCAGGAATTGCGGTTGCGCAGCGCCTGGAGGGCTTCGGGCAGGGAAGAGGAAGCGTTGCCGCTGCCGTCGGCGTTGTCCGCGGAAGCGGGCTCGATTTTGTCGCCTTCACCCGGCGCCAGGAACAGATTCGTCTCGACGGCGTGCTGGCGGGTATACAGCTCGAAGTAGCGGCCCTGAGCGGCGAATAGAGTTTGGTGTGTGCCGCGCTCGAGGATGCGGCCATCCTGCACGACAAGGATTTGCTCGGCGCGGCGAATGGTGGAAAGACGGTGCGCGATGACGAAGGTGCTGCGGCCGCGCATGAGGTAGCGCAAACCCTCCTGAATGAGCGCCTCCGATTCGGAATCGAGGCTGGACGTAGCTTCGTCGAGAATTAGGATGCGCGGATCGGCGAGGATGGCGCGGGCGATGGAGACGCGCTGCTTCTGGCCGCCGGAAAGCTTCACCCCGCGTTCGCCGACGACGGTGCCGTATTTCTTCTCGAACGTTTCCGCGAACTCATCCACACGAGCGATGCGGCAGGCGGCGCGAATTTCTTCTTCGGTGGCGTTGGGCCGGGCGTATGCGACGTTTTCACGAATCGAGCCGTCGAACAGAAACGTTTCCTGCAGCACCACGCCCAACTGCGTGCGATAGGAGCTGAGGCGAACGGTGGAAAGGTCGATGCCGTCCACCAGGATGCGGCCCCCGGCGGGCGTATAAAACGCGGAGATCAAGCCGATGATGGTGGACTTACCGGAGCCGGAGGGTCCCACCAGCGCGGTGACCGTGCCGGGTTCCGCGACAAAGGAAATGCCGTGCAGCACCTCCTTGCCGGGCTCGTAAGAGAAATGCACGTCGTCGAATGCAACGCGGCCTTCGATGCGCTCGAGGGTCACGCTGCGCAGGGGATCCTGATCTTCCTTGGCTTCGTTCAGGATTTCGCGGGTGCGCTCCAGGCCGGTGATGGCTTCGGTGATCTGCGTGCCGATGGCCACGATCTGGAACACCGGGGCGATCAGTAGAACCAGAAAAGCGGTGTAAGAAACAAGTTGGCCAGTGGTCATGGTGCCGGCGACGATGTGGCGCGCGCCAAGGTACATGATGACCGCGCTGACCAGCCCCATGAGTGTCGCGCCCGATAGGCTCATCACGGAAGTGGCGGTGAGAGTCTTCAGCACGTTGTCAAGGAGCCGCTGCACGCCGCCGGCGAAAACCTGTTCCTCGCGATCTTCGGCGTGGTAGCCCTTCACCACGCGCACGCCGCCCAGCGACTCGGTGAGCCGGCCGGTGACCTCCGCGGTGATTTTGGGGCGCGCGCGGAAAATCGGGCGAATGGTGGAAAACGCTTTGTTCAGGAATAGCGCGAAGACCAGCAGGATCCCAAAGGCGAGGAGCGTCATGGAAGCATTGACGAAGAGAAGGTAGACGAGGGCAACAACCGCTGTCAGCAGTCCGCCCACGAATTCAACCAGCCCCGTGCCGATGAGGTTTCTCACTCCCTCGACATCGCTCATGATGCGCGAGGCAAGCACTCCCGTTTTGTTGGCGTCGTAGAAGCTTACCGGGAGGCGCCCGATATGCGCCTGCACCTGTTTGCGCAGGTCGGTGATCATGCGCTGCGCGGATTTGGAGAGGAGTTGCGTGAGCGTGAAAGACGTCAGGCCTTTGACGATGGTTGCCGCGATAACACACAGGACGATGGGCAGAAGGAACTGCACTTGGCGTTTGGTGATGACATTGTCAAACAGATATTTGCTGGAGAGGGGGAGCACGAAGCCCGACAGCGAATTGATGGCCGTCAGGAGGAGTCCCAGAAGCAGGATGCCGCGGCGCGGATGGATCAGCGCCCAGATTTCGGGCAGGGATTGCCAGTGGAGCTTCTTTTTCGTCTTTTTAGGAACGGCTTCGGCGGTGGTTGGGAGAGTGGATACGGTTGTAGCCATGTGGGTATTCGTTAGTTTAGCAGACTACCTGTTCGATGCTGGGGGATGGGAAGAAAGTACGCAGAGGGGCGAAAGAAGGCGTAACGTGCCTATACTCAATGGCTTTAGAATCTCTGTGATCGCCCACGTTCTTGGGAGGGCACGAGTTCACAACTTACGGGGAAAGTCTCTTCTTGAGGAGGCCGGGGCTTCAGCCCCTGAAGAAAGTCTTTTGATTTTCCCGCAGCCCGTTTAGTTGTGCTGCAAACGGCGCCAAAGCAAAAAGGCGTCAACCGCTGAGGGCGGGCGGCCCCGCTGATCAATGCGCAGCTAACTCTGGATGCACACCCTCGTAGTTTTGAGGATGGTTCCTGCGCTTCTCTTCTCTGCGAACTCTGTGCTCCGGCGTTTACCCCGACCCGGTCGGGGCGATCTCTGCGTAATTCTTCGTCTTTTTCTTCCCTCTTCTCCGAAACTCGCAACTGAAAACTGACCACTGACGACTAATTTCCAATTTCTATCTTCTAATTTCTGCCTTCTAACTTCTGCCCCATGCGTGCATCCGCGGCAGCCAGCGGCGGACGTTCCTGCAATATTCTTCATACTCCGCGCCGAACATCTTTCGCAGCGTCGGCTCCTCGTAGAACCGCACAAAGAGGTCTACTGCCACCACGGCGACGGCCGCCACCGTGAGCGCCGCCAGGTTGGCCCGCCCAAAGATTATCCAGAGACCCACCCAGCCTGTGATAAATCCCACATACATCGGGTTCCGCACATAGCGGTAGAATCCCACCACCACCAGCCTTTGCGGGGGAGCAATGGGCGCGGGCGTTCCGTGTCCCGTCCGTCCGAAATCCCAGACGCACCGTAAGGCCACCGCGAAGCCCAGCACCGACGGCACTGCCGCAATCCAGCGCCAGCGCGCCGCGCTAGTCAAGTCAACTCGAAAGCCCAGCCAGGACGGCAGCAACCAGAACCACAGTCCAAGGAATGCCGCGCCCACAACCAGCGAAGCCAAAGTTGTCAGCCAATCCGAGCCATGATTCTTATCTTGTAGAACCGCGTCATGTCCGCTCGTCATAAATAGCTCCATCGCCCCGAAGTATAAGCCCCTGCCAAGGTCGCCATCGAATAGCATCTGGGGCTTCTATTAGATCTTACTGACGGAAGTGCCAGCAGGTTACATTTTTTCTTTTGCGGCATCCGGCGGGAGCCGGTTTGCTTGGCCCACCGGACTGTGGGACGCCCGCCCCTCCGAGGGGTTATCGTTAGATTAGCGGAGGACTTCCTTATGGACTGTTGGTATCAGATAGGTAGAGATGTATTCATGGGGTTATTCACAGGAATTGTTGCGTCAGCTTGCTATGAGTGGCTTGTGGCTCGTCGCAAAGCCAATTCCTTGAGAGCAAAGTTCGCATTTCTTGATGGGGATTACGAAGAAAAACATCGCATTGAGGCGCAGGGATTTCCTACTGGTGGCCGGGTCAGAGTCTCATACTGTGGTGGATCCAAATTCCTGACCCAAGGAATTCACAAAGATGGCCATCAGGAGTGGCATGGGGAGATCTTCATGGATCAGGAAGCGGCGGTGTTAGGAGAGGGTTTCTATTCGCACAACGATAAGGACGACACAGGTATCCACCGGGTCATCTATAACCCAACCGAGAAGCACTTCAACGTCGCGGGGCGGAACACTAGCCAATCTAACGGGGCACGTTTCAACATGATATGGCAGCGAAGGAAGTGAAAACTAGCTAGCCCGGTGGCGGGTGGCGCAGCCTTTAGGACGAATTCGGGATTCACTATGGCAAGATATCACTTTCGAAATTAACCAGGGTGTTTAGCGCCAGATTTATTGGACAGTGAATTGAGTGTATTCATGCCGCGGCTCCGATTGCAAGGAGTTGCTGGCGAGCCTGGGCGGGCGTGAGGTAGCCC
>DLMH01000083.1 GCA_002478115.1 Candidatus Acidiferrum typicum
AAGCGGAGAGGTCTATGAACCACTGCGGAACAACCACAAAGTGGTAAGCGCAGTAGCGTAGAGTTGGATCCGAAGAGTCGAACTCAAACGCCGAGTTCAGGTGACTGCGACCAACTCCTGGCCCAGCTCCCGTCGAACAGATGGGAGCCAAGGTCGATTATCAGGCAGCAGCACCTGCTGAAATGAGGACGCCCAACTGGCACCGAGCGAAAATCGCTCAACAAAAGAGTGCGGATGGAAGGATGGCGACAGAGGCGGCTCGGCTCAGAAGAACCAACTGAATCAGAAGAAAGAAAAAACAGGCTTGACTCACACCGGCCTCCTCATGGAAGGAGTTAGCCAGCAAGAGAACGACCTTAATCCCCGATAGCAATTAGTGAGACGGCTTTTGGTTGCCTTTGAGACCAGAGGCGAACACGCAGGAACAAAGAAAAAAGAGCCAGCTTGGGGCAAAGAGCCGGCTCTCTTGTTGGGTAGGACTACTAAGGAGACATGGAGGCAGCGACGGGCTGCAGGCTAAGGGGAAACGATCTTGGTACCGATCACTTCGCCCGAGACGATCAACTCGACGCGGCGGTTTTGCTGACGGCCTTCCGAGGTATCGTTTGATGCGATGGGTCTAGTCTTGCCGAAGCCCGTCGCGGTGGTCGAAGATTCCGGGACGCCTTGCTGGGTTAGATAGTTCCGGACAGCTTCCGCGCGCTTCTCTGAGAGCGCCTGATTGAAAGCTTCGGTGCCGACGCTATCGGTGTTGCCTTCGATAGCCAGCTTGAGCGACGGATAAGCGAGCACGATGCCCGATATCTTGGCCAGCTTCTCGCGGGCCAGCGGGCGGAGCGTGTACTTGCCGGTGTCGAAAAGCACGTCCGACATATTGACGACGAGGCCGCGCGCGGTGTCGCGAGTTTCCAGGATCAGGTTGAACTGTTGGAGGAGGCGGGCGCGAAGTTCTTCGCGGTCACGCATGGCTTGTTGAAGCTGCGCATCGGATGTGGCTGCGGCGGCGCGATTGATGTCGGAATCCGCTTCAGCAGCGTGTTGCTGTTGCTGAGCGTCGTTCCGCGCTTTTTCGGCATCGGCTTGGGCGCCAGCGGCGCGTTGAGCGGCGGCCTGCGCCTCCAGATTCTGGCGGTTTGCTTCATTGCGCTGGCGATCGGCATCGGCGGTTCCGATATCGGCGATGACGCGGCGTTGCTTTTCCCGATCTGCAGCGGCCCTGGCGTCGGCTTCACGGCCCGCTGCCGCGCTGCGTTCGGCCTCGGCGCGTTCTTCGTCGATGTGCTTCACGGCGATTTCACGCGCGTCTTCCGACGTCTGCACGACTTCGCGCGACAACGAAATAAGCGATTTCTTGTTCTCATGCTTCCCGGAAGCCAGCGCATCCGCCTCGGCCATCTGGTGAACGCTTTTTTCGTAGCTTTCCGCCGCATACCGCTCGGCGCCGGCAGATTGTGCTATGCGCAGAGCATTGCGTGCTTCAAAAAACTCCAGCGGCAATTTGGCGTTCAGGACCACGGGGTCAAACTTATAGCCCGTGGGAATGTAGCCGCCGCGGTCGATCAATTCATACTTGGCATCCACGACCTCGGTGGCGCCGACCGTATCCGAGCGAATGGCGTTCTCGAGGACCACGAGGTTGCTGGGACGACGCACGGCATAATAAGGCTCCGCTGTTACGATCAGCGCGAAAGCCTGAAGGTCAGTGGTCACGTCCAGCTTGCTGCGGTGGTTATCGCCCACCAATACTTCGCCGATGTTCACTGGCCGGCCTTCCGGCGAAATCGCCCACAGCACATAAGTCAGATACTCGTTGCCAAAGCTCGTGGGCTTGTCCAGTCCAGAGAATTCGGTTTCGATTTTCATCGTCCCGCGCTTGCTTTCTACTTTGGCCTCGCCCGCCGCAGCAGGCATCAAATCGGTACCTTGAAAATCGACCTTTGTGGCCCCACTGCGATGCCTATAGCTCACCGCTCGGGTCGTGCGGCTTACTACATTGATCCGGTATGTCGGCGTTGGATTGCTGGCGTCTGCCGGCACTTGCGTCTGGGTCTGCGCTTGCGCGGATGCGCCCAGCGCCATGACGACTGCTAGACTGATGCTGGATATCTTGAACATGAGTCTCCTTCCAAAAACTTCGAGACTCGAGTATCAGACTTTGCAAGCCTGCATACTGTCCGATAGTGCACGTTTCGCAAGAAAGAACGACGCAAAGCCGCGAATTCCATTTTGGGGATTCACCTGGCCTGCAGTCTGTACCCGACCAACTCCCGGTAAGTCTTGGTCTGCTTATCGGATAAGTGGCCAAGTGGACCATAGTTGTCCGGTGCCGACGTTTATCAGGATCCAGGCGGCCCTTGGGACTTCCGCTGCTGTAGTAACCGGTGAGTTTCGCCCTGCACAGTTCGGAAGCGAACAGTATAATTCCGGAATGGCGCTAACTGCGCTTGACAACAAACTATTTCGAACGCTGGCCAGAGTCATTCCGCAATGCGGTATGGTTTCGCAGGCGGTGGCGTTCAATATGTTCTTGGCGTTCTTTGCAGTCCTGCTGACTGCGCTGAGCCTTGTGAAGAGTTCCTTGGAAGGGGAAGGCGGTCAGCAGGTCGCCATGCGGATTTCGGCGGTTCTTCCCCCAGGCAGTTGGCAACTCATATCCGCATACGTGTTACGCTGGGAAGTGAACGCGTGGTACCTGGCGCTTATCGGCTGGGTCGGAACGTTGCTCGTGGGCTCGCAGGTGATAAAGCTCATTATCAAAGGCATCGAGCTAATTTATGGTGACCACGCCACACATTCCTTTTTCGGCCGCCAGATTCGTGGTTTGCTCTTGTTTTCCTTGGCAAGTGTGGTATGGCTCGTTGCCGTTGCGCTGAGTGTCTTTGGTCGGCCATTGGAGCAGTGGTTTACAGCCGAATTTGGTAACTTTTCGTTGGTTCGTAACTTTTTGATCGTCACGCTTCCAGTCGTGGCGATGATCCTGGCAATGTTTGTCCTGGCCTTGATTTATCGTGTTGCGCGACCAGGTGCCACGACCTGGAGGTCCGTTCTGCCCGGAGCGGCCGCCGCAACAATTCTGTGGTGGGGCGTCAATTCGCTATTTGGAATTTACGTTCGGAAGATCCAATTTGGGCCTGTCTACGGTGGCTTGGCCGCGGCGATCGGCTTGATGGCGTGGATGGAGATCTCTGCAATGCTTGTCTTTGTTGGTGCGGCTTGGAACTCGGAAAGTGCTACTCGGGACGATTGAGGTTACGCCACAGCGGGAAAAACATCTGATTGTTGAACGCTGCCAAAGCTGACAAACTGCGCCTCCATAAACTAGACCTAGCGCCGTCGATTTCGTGGGTGTTCTGAATCATTTCTGCCTTCTCATCCCACTTTCCGATAAACGTTAACCAGGCATTGGCTCCAATTAGCTGGTCGGAAGCCCTGCTACCGGCAGTTATCTGAAAATGAGCAGGTCGGGTCGATGCCTTACGGTAGTTGTGCCCTGAGATGCTCGCTCCCGACCGGCCCGTTTGTTTTCTTGCGAAAATTCTACCGTCCAATTGAGTAGAGTACCATCCAAGTACCGTCCAAAACCGGCCAGTTTTATCTCCAATTCAGGGAGCTTAGCCGTGTAAGGTCAACTGAGTCATCAGGGTTTATGGAGCGGGCGATGGGAATCGAACCCAACGCCCAATGCGGCCAAGTCGCTGAATCTACTAGTTCACTGTGGTCGGCTGGCGTCCAATAGCGTCCAACCTCGAAGCTACTTTCTCGACCGCTTCCCGGTGCGCGTCACCTACGACATGCCCGTAAATCTCTAACGTGGTCCGAGCATCGGAGTGTCGCAGCTGACGCTGAACAACTTTGGGCGTTGCGCCGGAGTCAAGAAGTAGCGATGTATGTGCGTGGCGAAATGCGTGAAGACCGCACCGCGGGATCCCCAGCGCATCCAGGATCGTCCACAGGTGATATTCCACGACTTTGTTGGAAGAGGGGGGCCGTCCATTTCGTGTCACAAAGAGGAAGCCCGCCCCGTTAGGCTTCCAGTTGACCTGATACTTTTTGAGCATGGTGAGCAGCGAGCTCGGAATGGGCAGGACTGTCTCGCTGGCTTCACTCTTGGCAGTCTGTATTTTCCCGTACCATGCCGTGCGCCGAATGTGGAGTAAGGACCGGTCAAAGTCGATGTCGCCCCACTTCAACCCGAGCACTTCACCGGCGCGCAGGCCGTCTAGTGTGAGAATGCAGAACATCGTACGCCAGGGCTCCTCAGCGATGGCGAGGATATGTTGGAGTTGGTCGGGCGTGAATGAAGGGGCTTCATACTTCATTCCCCGCGCTGGTAGGCGCAGCTTGTTGAGGTTTATCTGTTCACAGTGGTAGCCCCAATTGCGGGCGGTCGTCAGAATCGTTGACAAAGTTCCCAGCACGTTCACGACTGTTTTCCGAGAGACGGTCTTCCTTGTAGCTCTCCCGGGCATGTGAGTTATGAAGGTCTGTTGATTCTCGACACCCAACTGGTCGAGGCGAACGTTGCCAAGCTCCGGCAGGATGTAGCACTTGAGGTGCGAGCGAACTGCTCGCGCAGAGGATGGCTTTTGTGTCGTCAGCATTTGGGCTTTCCACCCTTCAATGAACTCCGCGAAGGTTGCAACTCGTCTGGGCCGATAGTCGAGACCATTGATGCCGGCGAGAACAACTTCCATGCGGCGCTCGGCCAGGGGTTTTGTCATTTCACGTTTGCAGCCAAGAATGACTTCCCGCCGAATGCGCTTAGTTCCCTCTCCGGTTATCTGATCCTCGCGATACCTGCCCTTCCACTTGTCACCGTCCAGGTACACAAAACCCTTCTGGTAACGCTTCCTGGCCATCGAGCCTCCATTGCTCGATGACTCGATTGCCTCCGTCGAGACAGTACACTCGGGCGGAAGCGTGTGCAACGCGAGTTTTGGCGGCGGGGCTGCCATTTACGTTCGCTGGCTCGAAATGAGCGGTTCTCCAGGTCCCGGAATACCCAAGTACGAGAGAGGCACTTTTTGCGTCTGCAAGTTCTTTGTTTCTGATTGAGTCCGGACAGTTTTTTCCACGTTAGGATGCTTCCTTAGGTTCGTGCTGAGCCTCTATCTATATAAGGAACATCCACGCGGAAAAAAGTAAGAAAAAATCTTCAGTAGCCTTGGTGCGCCCCGCATGCAGAGCGCACGCGTGCAGGAAAAGAACACCAGGTCGCCGTGGATGCCGCTTGAACCTGCCAACGTCGGGCATTGCGGCCATCCTAAACGAAGATCGCGACAGTGCAATGGAACCACAGTGGAGGACTCTCCATTACGGGGCGTAATGAACGTTGTCTTACAGCTCCGAAACTCCGGCTCTGGGACGCGGCTAAATGGGTCACGCGCCGCGCGTGACTGAGGCGGGAGCGACCCCACGGGTTCCGTGACGCACGGTGCGTCCACGGGTGGGGTCGCTCCCGCCTCCTCCTAATTTGGCCGCGTCCTTCCAGGCTTCCTCTTGACGGGTCATTTCTCCTGCTTCTTACAAGTTCGCGTCATCGGCAAGGTGAAGTGAATCAAAGCCAGGGGTGAAGAGCCGGGGTGAAGTCCACTTCACCCGCCGCAGCTGATACTGAAGCGCACCTCTGCTGGCCGCTCGGACTGACGGCGATGCTTACCTGAAGGCCGCCGGAATCGCGGTACGACCACAGGCTGGCCGGGGACGGCGAGCCCTACCGCGAGTTGATCACGCGGGGACTCCGTCGTGGCCGGAATGCCATGGCCGTCTGGCAGGATTCGATTTCCGATCACACCGTGAAGCGCGTTGTTCGCAACCGCGGATCGGAGTCGCCACAAGCCGTGGGATCATCCTCACCGCCTCCTCCACGACGACAATATTCTCAAATACCGACCGCGGAGCTGGAAGACCTAGTTGCCGGCCGATCAAAGAGCACCACGCGAAAACAGCCGGAATGCCACGACCTGAACTATGGGAGGCCTCGAGAAAATGCAGCCACAGTCATGTAAAAGAGTTTTTTTCGCGCTTCGAGCAGGAAATGTGCCTCCGTCTCGAAAATCAGGCCAGCGGCTGATAGCCTCCGGTAGGGCGGCCATCAAGGAGCAAAGCCCGCTGCGCGGCGCTCCGGCCTCTGTCCTGACATTGAGGCTAGTTTCCGGTTTCCTTTACCAGAGTTGACCCAATCAAGGACGAATTTCGACCGGGGTCCCGTCCGGGACTAGCAACCAGATTTCATCAATTTCCGTATCAGTCACAGCAATGCAGCCGTTCGTCCAATCAATCATGCGATGCACTGAACCTAGCCAGCCCAAGCCGTTAGTGATGCCGTGAATCATGATGTCGCCGCCGGGGTCAACGCCGAGTTTGCGTGCGCGCTCCTGGTCAACTCCGTTTGGATAGGAAACATGAAGCGCGCGATAAAACCTGCTGTTTTTGTTCCGGCGGTCGATTTGGTACAGCCCCTCAGGCGTAAGGTGGTCGCCCTGACGTTGCTTCGGTGCGAGTCCACCTCTTCCGAGAGCGACCGTATAGGTTTTGATGATTGTTTCTCCGGAAAATAGCTCCATCTTGTGCTCTTTCTTGAGCACAAGCACGCGGGTGGCTTTCTGTTGTGGGGTTGGAAGCGCAGATGACAAGAACACAATCAGGAGGACGCCAACTTGAATTGCGCAATTCATACTGTCAAGAGAATACCAAAAGTACCAGTCTTCCGATTACTAGCGTTTACCAGGACCTAGCGTATCGGTAGTTCCTGCGGGTGGACACTTCAGCTTAGAGCGAGCTTGGATACTTCGCCAGATAGGCCTTTAAGAACTCGTCGGGAGGAACATCCTTGGCAAGGGAAAAGAATTTAAGACACACGAGACGGTTCGCACTCGACCAAACATAGACCGCATTCCCGAAGCTTTTGATGAATCGAGTCTCTGCGAAGATGCGATTCCCGAAAAACGACTTTGTTGTGTCAGCAGAAACGCCAAGTGGATACTCGTTGAGCATGTATTCAGCCCACGGACCGTTCGGATACTCGTCCACGTGGACCTCAATCCTCCCACCCCCCGGTACCCATCCGTGAAGCGTGTATGTCACGTCGTAGCGCTGAGCGGTCGGCTGTACCGGAAGATGGGTCTGCCAGTCGATTTCTGGTTGACTTTCTTCTGTGCGAGGAGGCCCGGGCAAATACTCACCAATCGGATTAAGCACCAGCATCTGTTCTGGCGGCTGCGGAAGGACCTTCGGCAGGTTGTTAACGGATGGGAGGGCAGAGTGGTGCAGGACGAGAGCGCGGTCCAAGCGCGCCTGTCGATATTGCTCTGGGAGCACTCTTAGGCTAAAGAATGCAAGCACCGCTACCACCGCGCAGATGAATGCCACCCTAAGACTACGAGTTTTTGGCCCCGAGTTTTGGGTGGATGCAACTTGTGTAGCAAGATTTTCTGGAATATCGAAACGCGAAAAGAGAACTCCCAAAACTGCGCCCATCCCTGTTTGCCAGACCAAGTACAGGGAGAATTCATAGAACACATCTTGATTTGCGTACGGACGCAACGAGGGAGACCCGGGGTCAATCAACGAGAGCATGCTTCTCCCAAGAACTGACGGGCCAAATGCCCAACCGACCACGCCGAGGATGCCGCCAACCAAAGACCCTCCCGCGACCAAAGAGACCATCTGTGCCGCGCCGTGCTCGTTAGAGTACAGGAGAAGTGCTGCGACCAAGACGACGACTGCTCCTATGGCACCTCCAACGAAGAACACCCATGCGGGTGAATCGGCAACGGCCCCACCCCCTCTTTGGCTCAAGTGCCCGGCACCCAGAAACAGTGTTGAGAAAAATGCCAGAACGTACGCAGCAGTACAGGACAGCACAAACCCTACTGCTCTCATCACCGACCGTTGACGAAGCACAACCCAAGCATAGACGGAGATGACTAGGCCAAAAATATTTCCGATGAACACCCCAAATGCAGTATTGAGGTAAAACAAATCATCCACGCGGAGGGTGAGTAGAGGCAGCACAATCGTGAGAACGCCGGCCAATAGCCCGGCGAAGGTCCCAGCGGAGACAAGAACAACTGGATTGCGCGTGCGTCCCTCATTCACAGCGACATACTCCACGAATAATGATTCTACAAGGGACATGAAACAGCGAAAGCTTCTTGGACCAGGAATTTCCAGGGAATATACGGCCCAACAGATGAGAAGAAATCCGGTAACTCCTGTGTAGCTTCCCGGACAAGTTCAAAAAAAAGACGGGATTCAGATGATCGATGACAAGCAGCGTCCAATTGATGGCGCGGCGTCCATCTAGCGCCCAAAATCGACCATTTCTAGGGGTATTTTCAGCGACTCAGCCACATAAAGGCAATTGAATCATCGAGACTTATGGAGCGGGCGATGGGAATCGAACCCAGCGCCCTTCGCCGCTAACCTACTGTATTTTCAATGGAACTTCCTCTTCATTGGGACCACTTGGGACCAAAAAAGAGGCCAACTTTTCAACTGCTTCATGGTGCGTTCCCTCGACGAGATGAGCATAGATGCCCAATGTCACTCTCGCGTCTGAATGACGGAGCTGGCGCTGCGCCACCTTTGGCGAAGCGCCACCATCGAGGAGCAGCGTTGCGTGCGCGTGCCGGAAAGCATGCAACCCGGCGCGCTTGATCTTCAGGGCATCGAGCAGCGGCCAGAGATGATACTCGACGACCTTTTGGGAAGTGTACGCGCGGTCGTTGCGGTTGCAGAAAAGCAACCCGAGAGGGTTAGGCTTCCATGTTTTCAGGTACTCGCGGAAGAATCCCTCGAGCGGCAAAGGAATTGGCAGAGCATTTTCGCTCGCCCTGTTCTTTGTCGACTGCAACTTACCACGCCATGCGCCTTGTTTGATATTCAGAGTCCGGTTTTGCAGGTCAACATCCTCGACGCGAAGGCCGAGAATCTCGCCGGCACGAAGTCCGAGTAGTGCCGCACACGCAAACATGAGTCGCCAGGGATCCTCCGATATCTGGAGAATGTTGCGCACCTGGTCCGCGGTGAAGCACGCCACGTCCTTCCTAATTCCCCGCCCCGGCAAAACGAGCTTGTGTTGGTCAACGCCTTCGCAGATGTATCCCCAATTTTTTGCCGTGGTCAGCATGGAAGAAAGCGTACTCAAGATATTCAGCACCGATTTGTAGGAAACATTGTCGGCCAGATGTGTTACGAACGCTTGTTGATTCTCGGCGCCGATCGCATCCAGCCGGAGCTTCCCAAGGTACGGAAGGATGTGCGAGTTGAGATGCGAGCCCGCAGAGCACTTCGTGGAAGGCTTGTACTTCGTGAGAATCTCCACCTTCCAGCGTTCCGCAAACTCGTTCAACGTTGCCACCCTACCAGGACGATATTCCACAGCATTGATTCGGCAAAGTATCTGTTCGAGTTTTCGTTCGGCCAGCCGTTTGGTGGGATATTCTTGCTTTGTTCCCAGCGGCGTCCGGCGCTGCACTCTGGTTACCGTGCCGTCCTGCTCCACAACATCGTCCCGATATTTCCCGTACCACACCTGCCCTTTCAGAATTACGCAGCCACATTGATGCCTGCGTCTCGCCATCGACCCTCCTTTTAAGGTCGATGACTCTATTGTCCCCGGAGAGACAGTACACTCGGGCGGCAGGGTGTGCAACGCGAGTTTTGGCGCGGCCGCCATTTACGTTCGCTGGCTCGAAATGAGCGGTTCTCCAGGTCCGGAAGTATCCAAGTGCGAGAGAGACAGTTTTTGCGTCCGCAAGTTCTTTGTTTCTGATTGAATACGGATAGTTTTTTCCACGTTAGGATGCGACCGATAGACTTGCTGCTGTTGTGTCTTTGCGGCTCTGCGTTCGCGGTCGGTTTTGTATTTGCGCGGGCGTCCTGGCCTCAGGGTCACAAACCTTTGCGCATCACCCCTACATTCACGAGAGCAGTACACTTCCGATTCGCCGTGCCGCGTGAAACGAACCGCACCGAGCACGATTCCGCATTTGTCGCAGATTTCCCGAGCGAAGCATCCGTAATTTGCGAGAAGCTCGTAGCTCTTCTGGATAGTTAGCAGCACATCTGTTCCCCTTTGCCCCGCCTCGCGCTTCCCAGCGAACGTGTGGGCTGGAGCGACTCAAGAATCACTTTGGCCACGGAACCGTGTGCGAAAGTGGCGTCCTCCAGCCCAACACGGTGCCACGCTGCGTCCAAATCGCTCGCTCCGTAGCACTCAACTGCTTGTCGTCTTTGACATTTGCGCAAGCGCTCAGGTGACGCTGAGAGTAATGGACACAGTGATTTGTGTCTTTCACGCACGCATCACCGGGCCACAGTGGAGAAGAATTGAAAATCCCCGAGACCATCGAACCCCCTACTACTAAAGAGGCTTTGAAAACGGAAAAAGTAAGAAACAAATCTCTGCTTCCTTAGGTTCGTGCTGAGCCTCTATCTATATAAGGAACATCCACGCGGCAAAAAGTAAGAAAAAATCTTCAGTGGCCTTGGTGCTCTCGTAGATGTGCCCTGTATGCGCAACGCAGGCGCGGAGGAGAGGATGGCTAGCTCGCCTGCGTGTCGGCGCGGCTAGGGTGCCGCTAGAATTGGCCGACTACAAGCACAGGGGCTGTCCTGGGCGAAGATCACGGCCTAGTTGGGATTATTTGAGCCGCGGATTCTTGCCGGGTCGTTCCCGTTACCTCACACACACCTCTTCAGTCGTCCAGCATTGCTGGTCCAACACCAGCCAGCGATACTCGGCTTGGGTACGCTAGCACCTCAGGGATCACTCAAAACCGGCCAGTCGAGGACTGGGGAAAACTGCTCGGCGACATCGCGGCTGTCACCGCCATGCTGGACCGCCTCCTGCGCCATGGTCGCATCCTCAAATGTGGACCACGGAGCTGGAGGAGCAAGTCGCAGACCGCCCCCTCAGCGCCAGAAAAGCCATGACCAGAACCATGGAGGACCTCAAGAAAACGCGGCTGCGGACTTCTGAATGCGTTTTTTTGGAGCTTCGAGGAAAAAGACCCGATTTACCTTGCTTGGAGAGTTCACGGTCGGGTACAACTTCTAACAGTTCTGGGCCACTTTCGTTGGCCGGTTTTGAAATGACCCCCGAGGCTAACACACGGCTGGCGCAGTTTCTGGGCTGTCTACGACAAACCGTTCGATTAGCCGCCTTTGCACCACCGTCAATATTTGATTGAGTCGGCATAATCCAGCGAGAACTGAAATCGTCATTGTCACAGTCACCGAATGCCCCACCGTGGCCATGGAAGAACAGGTCCGCGCTCGCTCAATAAGTGAACGATTTAGGATCAGAGAATGCTATTGCACCCGAGTCAGAAATCGACCAGACTCGCCACTGCCACTCACCGTGGACGATGGGAAGCTCCACGGATAGCTGCGCTGGTCGGAGGTGGTCCAGCGACGTTAACCTGACGAACAAGCGTGCGTCACCGTTTCGGGCAAACTCGGCGACCTCAGCCACCACATCGCTGGAAGAACTCGGTTGCCAACGGAACGCTCGAATTGGCTTGCCGACAGCCGATCCTTCAGCATCCCGTGGAGCTAGCAACTCGGCCGGTTGGGGCGCTACGCCCGGCATCCACGGCTTTCCGATCTTCGCCACGATCTTCGGGACTTCCTTCACGAACTCGTCGTTGGAAACCGGGTCGGCGCTGCCCGCCAGAAACTTCCATTTACCTTCCTCTTCCCGGAATATGACGAGCGCGCTGACCCATCCTAAGGAGTCTGCGGCTTCATAGGTGGAATCCGTTTGTACGAAGACCAAATGGTTGGTTCCCCAATAGCCACAGACCTTCGTTTCACCCACTTTGTACAGCCAAGGGTCAGTAATCACCGTGCTAAGCCGATCGGCATCGTCATAGCTCTTGACCGTCGCGGCACCTCCTAGATACCCGCGAACTACCGGCGAGACAAGATTGAGGAGATCCCCCGGCATGGATGCCACGACGCGCCTCGCTCCACAGTCGGGGGAACGAAGCGCCAGCAACCGCGCGGCATTGTGGTTCCGAGAAGTCCGCAGCAGAAATTCCCAACTGCGAGCGTCGTTCAGACCGGCCAGCGAACCTGAGACACCTTCGAGTGCTCGAAGAATCGCCTCCTTGCTCGCAATACCTTCAATAGCAGCCGGGGTCCTCTTCACAATGCCCCCGTGAAACAGATCCTCATACTCCCCGGACCGCATGGTGATGCCGAAGATCACACCCTTGTTTTCAACCGCGAGAATGTCTGGCTCCTGATGTTCTTGGAAGGCAGCAAAGAACCGGTCGGCGAAGCCAACCGGCGGAAAAACCTCGACTCTTATGGCACATCCAAGTGAGTCCGCCCTCAGCTTGAGATCAGCGGAAATGGCCTTAGGTGGAAGCCCGATTTCGTACGGACTGCCCACTTTCCAGACGGTAATTACTCTTGCTTCCGGTGAGCAAGTCAGCGAGTCGGCTAAAGGCGGTTGCTGAGCTTGTGCTCCCGGCAAGAGCAGCACGACGCTCACCACCAGTGCTGGTCTCAGCAGGAATCCGCTCATGCCGAGCAGAAGGAAACGGGTGGACGGATGCATACAGCGAATCATACGGCCCTCCTTGAGCTGAACTAGAGGAATGATCCGGTTAGGAGCGCCTCGGGCGGCATATCGAGAGGGGAGTGAGAAACCGTGAGTGCCGGTGAGCAGTCACCTCTCATCGCCTCAAAGGACCCAGATATAAATGGGACGATTAGAAGACGGACTTCGTTACACGATTCTGCGAGTGACGACCCCTAACTCCCGGTATTCACTTGCAGTCGCGAATCCCGGTGCTAGGCGGACCCGCGCCGTCTTGGACGTCTTTGAGGACTTTCTCCTGGTCTTCCAAGGGGACCACGCACCAAGTTGCGCGAATGCTGTAGGAAACAGTTGTGCGGTCGTATGGCTCCATCGTCCACTTCTGGTCGGTTCCCTTATGGAATTGAGTCCCGAATATCTGGGATTGCTTGATGGACCATAAATATCGGTCCAAGGTGGCTGCCGCCATCCATTTAGCGCCTGCATTTCCTTTTGCCACAGCGGTAACGGCCAGCATGTGTGCAAACATGAGATCTACTGGGGCCGAGGAGTGTTGGAATATGAGTGCAGCAAAGAAATATTCCCGGCCTGAGTTTATCTTTCCTTCGGCCAGAATCTTGCGCACCTCGGCGTGGCGTTGTTCATCTCGCTCTTCAACATTGAGATTGGCAGGGACTTTGACCCGTTTTCCAGAGAACATATCATTACCACGGTCCCACTGGTCCTGTATGACAAGCTGCAGGATTTGGGGTTTCACATCGGGAAAATTCGGCACAGTGGGAGTCGCCGGAGCTTCGGGAGTTTGCCCTCCGTGCCAACATCGCTTAGACAAGTCTAGTACCCTTATTTAATGAGCAGGGCGAGAAGGAAAAGGAAAGCGATGAACGGTAATTCTCTTGGTGTTGTTGTTTCTCTTGGGGGTTCGGCTGGCGCGGAACGGAGCGAAGGCTCGCCGTCTTTTGGCGAGCCGAAGCGGAGTGCAGCGGCAGCCGAAGCGGGCGCCTTGGCTGGCTCCTCGCCGCGAGCTGATTCCGAGGTCGTGGCTAAGGCCAAGCGTCGTACGTTTCCCCTGGAGTACAAGATCCGGATTCTCGAAGAGGCTGATGCTGCCGCCGCCACTCCGGGTGGAGTCGGAGCACTGCTTCGCCGGGAAGGTTTGTATTCCTCGCACTTGGTTTGCTGGCGGCGGGAACGCCAAGCCGGCATCCTCGAAGCCCTGAAGCCGCGCAAACGCGGGCCCCGATCGGAGCGCACCCCCCTGGCAGAAGAAAACCAGAAGTTGCGCCGTCAGGTTGGTCAATTGACGGAAAAGCTCCGCAAAGCGGAGCTCATCATCGATGTTCAAAAAAAAGTCGCAGCGCTGTTGGGGAACCCGCTTCCCGACGTGGATCCGGAAGAGAAATCCTGATGTCCGCGGTCAGCGAACTGGCCATCGACGTGGGCACCAGTGCGGCTTGTCAGGTTCTGTGGGTGCCGCGGGCGTCTTACTACTGGGAGCGCCGTAAGACTTCGGCTCCCGCCGTAGCTGCGTCCCCGCGGCCTTCGCCGGCGCGGGCCCTCGATCGGGCAGAACGAGAAACGGTCCTGGCGCGTCTTCACGAAGAGCGTTTCCAGGATCGCTCCCCAGCCGCTGTTTATGCGACGTTGCTCGATGAAGGCGAGTATCTCTGCTCGATCAGCAGCATGCATCGCTTGCTCAAACAACACGGCGAAACTCGCGAACGCCGCGATCAACTCACGCATCCGCCCTACAAGAAACCAGAACTGTTGGCCACGGCTCCCAATCAACTTTGGAGCTGGGACATCACCAAGCTGCTCGGGCCCGCCAAATGGACATATTTCTATCTACATGCCGAGGGGGCGATTATGCCGAGCGAGGGTGTTTTGGCCCTTCGCCACGCTGATTTGCGCAATTCCTGCTCGGCATAGTTTCCTGGCTTCTCCTTTCATTGTGGAAGGGAGGAGCGGAGATGAGCAAACCGGAATTTTTTGTATTTGCAGGTACACGTCGTCGTATGTACGCAGGCCCTTTGGGTTCGCAAATCGACGATTTTATTGAGCTACTTCAAGAACAAGGTTACGACCGGCATTCGATTCTGTGCAAGATTCGATCAGTCGCCGATTTCAGTCGTTGGCTTCATCGACAGGAATGGGCATTGGAGGATGTGGACCCTGATCGGGTGAGACGATTCTTATCGTATCGAAAACGAAGCGGACGTTACGATCTTGGTGACAACGCAGCAGTACGGCAGATGACCGACCTGTTGCGTAGCAAGCGGATCATACCCGCCGTGAGGTCATCAAGTCATCGGGGTGAGCGCGAGCAGGCTGAAGAGGATTTCCGCCAGCACTTACTGCAGGGGCGCGGATTATCACCGGTGACCTTAGGGTGCTATCAGCGACACGTATCGCGATTCCTGCGCGCTCGCTTTGCCGACGGGCCTATTCGGTTTGATCAACTGACCGCGACAGATGTCACTGACTTTATTCAGTGTAATGCGAGCGGATATAGCTTTAGCCGCGGACAACAGGGTGTGACGGCACTGCGAGCGTTTCTTAAGTATCTTCTTCAACGAGACAAGATTGCGATAGACCTCTCCGCCAGCGTTCCTAAATTGGCTTATTGGTCTTTAGCAAAATTGCCGGCCCATCTACACGCTGATCAGGTCACCCAAATTCTCGAGAGCTGTGATCGCACTACCGTCCAAGGCCGGCGGGACTTTGCGATTCTCCTACTACTCGCTCGGCTTGGTCTGAGAGCTGGTGAGGTGGCCGCCTTGAGGCTCGATGATGTCAACTGGGAGCAAGGTTCTCTGACCATACGCGGCAAGGGTAACCGATGGGCACGGATGCCGCTTCCTCGAGACGTTGGTGAAGCGATTGTCGATTATCTGGCAAATGGACGATCTGCCTGTGCCGATCGTCGTATCTTTCTTCGTGCTCACGCTCCCCAAAGGGGATTCCGTGGTGCAACGCCGATTTCGATAGTCGCCTCCAAGGCGTTGGCACGTGCGCGGATCGATCACTCGCGCGGGGGTGCGCATATATTTCGCCATTCATTGGCCACGGAGATGCTTCGGCAAGGTTCTTCCCTCGCAGAGATCGGTGATGTTCTACGGCATCAACACCCGGACACCACTCGGATCTACGCGAAGGTCGATTTGTCTGCATTGCGGGAACTGGCGATGCCCTGGCCGGGAGGTGCGCGATGATTGCCCTCCGCGATGCCATAGAGCAGTACCTGGTATTACGCCGCGAACTCGGGTTCAAGCTCAAGGGAGCGCACTACTTGCTTCGCGAGTTCGCGGACTTTATGGAAGAGCAAAACGCCCTCTTCATCACCACCGACCTCGCATTGCAATGGGCAATACTGCCTAAAAGTGTTCAGTCCTCATACTGGGCTCAGCGACTAATGGCCGTCCGTTGCTTCGCCCGTCACCACAGCGCCACGGATCCACGCACGCAGATCCCGCCGCTGGATCTTCTGCGCTACCGTCCTCGGCGCGCCCGCCCATACCTGTATACCGCGCAGGATATCGAGCGGCTGATGGCGGCTGCCAAGGCGTTGCGGCCAGCCGGCGGTTTGCGTGGTTTGACGTACGCAAGCCTTTTAGGCCTTTTATCGGTCACCGGACTGAGGATCAGTGAGGCACTGGCATTGACCTTGGCGGACGTCGATTGTCAGGCCGGTGTGCTGACGATTCGTAAAACTAAGTTTGGCAAGGCGCGTCTCGTTCCGCTCCATTCTTCGGCGCGGCGCGCTCTGCTGCAATACGCCCGGCAACGTGATACCTATCTTGGCCGCCTACCGACCCCACGCTTTTTTGTCTCTGGCTGCGGCAAGCCTTTGATCGCCCGGCAAGTTTCAAAAACATTCCGATTGTTGCGCCATCGAGTGGGTCTACGAGCGTCCGCAGATTGGGACGAGCCCCAGTTACATCACTTCCGGCATCGTTTGGCTACCGAGGCATTGTTGCGATGGTACCGTTCGGGTGCAGACGTCGAGCGGCGGCTCCCGGTCCTGTCCACGTTCCTCGGGCACGGCAGCATAGCCTCGACTTACTGGTACCTGTCGAGTCACCCCGAGCTGATGACACGGGCGATGCAGCGCCTCGAGCAGCGCTGGGAGAAGCTGCCATGAGCGCACCTTCCAGTTTAGCCCCGCTGCTCGAGCGGTTCTTTACTCAACGGCTGATGACGCAGCGACAAGTCAGCCCCCATACGATCGCTTCGTACCGAGACACTTTCCGCCTCTTTTTTGAGTTCGCACGACAGCGAACCAAGAAGGCACCGTGCGATCTAGCGTTCTCGGACATCGATGTCGACCTGATCGAGGCGTTCCTGGCTGACTTGGAGCAGCGTCGAGGTATCTGCGCGCGCAGCCGTAATCTGCGCCTGAGCGCCATTCGTTCATTTTTTCGCTACGCCGCCTATTATGAACCGGCCCACGTCGCACGCATTCAACAAATCCTGGTCATCCCCGCCAAACGTCATGATCGCACGCTGGTGGGTTTTCTCAGCCGATCGGAAGTGGAGGCCCTCCTTGCAGCTCCGGATTTGCGTACATGGTGCGGCCGGCGGGATCACGCATTACTACTCGTCGCTTTCCAGACGGGCATGCGTCTATCCGAATTGACGGCTTTGCGCAGAGGCGACGTCGAGTTGAATGCCGGCGCGCACGCCCGGTGCTTGGGGAAAGGACGAAAAGAGCGCTGCACGCCGCTGACCTCGCAAACGGTGCAGGTCTTGAAGGCGTGGATGCGCGAACCGCCGGGAGGTTCGTCGGACATACTGTTTCCCACCGTTCACGGCCAACGCATGAGCGCCGACGCCGTGCAGTACTTGCTCGCCAAATACACGGCAATCGCTCGAAAGACATGCGTCTCATTGAGGAAAAAAAACGTGACCCCACATATGGCTCGCCACACCGCAGCGATGGAATTACTGCAGGCAGGTGTTGATTTGACGGTCATTGCGCTCTGGTTAGGCCACGAATCCATCAAGACCACTCAGATTTATTTGGACGCCAATCTAGCCCTGAAGGAAACTGCGCTCGCAAAGACGGCATCACTCAATGGCCGCATGGGCCGGTTCCGGCCAGATGATCGAATGATCCAGTTCCTCAACAACTTATAACAGCAGGAAACTATGCCGAGCGGGAACTGCGCAAATCAGCGTGGCGAAGGGCCAAAACAACCTCGCTCGGCATAATCGCCCCCTCGGCATGTAGATAGCTATGCCGCATGCGGCATAGCTATCTCTACGTAATCCTCGATGTCTTCAGTCGGTATGTTACCGGCTGGATGGTGGCTTATCGCGAAAGCGCGGAGTTGGCCAAGCGGCTGATCGAGGAAAGTTGTAACAAACAACACATCCAGCCCGGTCAACTCACCCTGCATGCGGATCGGGGCACCTCGATGAGCTCCAAACCGGTCGCGTTTTTGCTGGCCGATCTGGGAGTGACCAAGACACACAGTCGGCCGCACGTCTCGAACGACAATCCGTATTCGGAAAGCCAATTCCGCACTTTGAAGTATCGGCCGGAGTTCCCGGGCCGTTTCGGGTGCATTCAGGACAGCCGAGCTTTCTGTCAGGGATTTTTTGGTTGGTATAACGGAGAACATCGCCATTCCGGCCTGGGTTTACTCACGCCGGCGATGGTGCACTATGGCCAAGCAGAAAGAGTGCGGCAGCAACGTCAAGCCGTGCTCGATGTTGCCTACCAGCTTCATCCGGAGCGCTTCGTCCGCAGCGCTCCCCAACCACCGATCCTTCCCAGCGAAGTCTGGATCAACAAGCCGGTTGCCATTCCGGAACCGCTGCCTGTGGGAGGAAGCAGATGAACCGACAGCGATCTCCTTTGGAAAAGCGAAACGTGTTTGAAGAGGGACAAAAACGGGGATGCTGTAGGTCGACTGCGTTCGCGATCGTCGTTGCTAGGCGATCCTGGCGCGAAATTTCTTTGTGGAAAACCCAACATTCAAAAAACTCACTAAATTCCGTGAGCTCCTGTCTAAGAGTCGTTGACACGCGCCGTTGCTGGCAAAATCCAACGCTAGTGCTAAGACATAATTAATGGATGTTGTCTTACAACTCCGAAGCTCCGGCTCTGGGACGTGGCCAAATGGGTCACGCGCCGCGCGTGACTGAGGCGGGAGCGACCCCCACAGAAGCCGTGACGCACGGTGCGTCAAAGGGTGGGGTCGCTCCCGCCTCATCCGAATTTAGCCGCGTCCTTCCGGGCTTTCTTTTCATGGGGTATCTCCGCTGCTTTTTACGAGTTCGCGTCACCGCCAAGGTGAAGCGAATCAAAGCGAGGGGTGAAGTGCCGGGGTGAAGCCCACTTCACCCCTCGAAGCTGAAGCGAACAGCTATTGCGCCTGAAGTCTAGTACTGAAGTGCACTTCTGCTGGTCTATCGAGGTTTGCAGCCCAGATTAGCCTTTGCTCACCCAGATAAATTCTGAACTCGACGTATTTCGGCGGGGCCGGGTTGCTTGAATTCAAGGCGGACGGCATCGTCATTTGCTGGCACCGAAAAGCCACACAAGTACCAAATCGCCGGTGACAGAGTCCCGAATGTTGTCAGCAAGCTACGATGAATCGCGGAGATCTGTTGCTGTTCGGCGTGCTCTACGACGGCGAGGTGTGCAGCGAGAATGGCCCTCTACTATTACTAATGGGCAAAAACTTGATCTGATTCCTCGCCTTCCGCAAATTATTTTTTATTCATGTGGATTCTGGGCAGAAACGGGGAGCGCGCGAATATAAACTGTCCCTTGCCAAAACAGTCCCTGGGACTCGGCACGGTTCTCGGGAGAGAAGGCCTGAATACCATCATTGCTTCCACAGAGCAGGGAGACTTAGGAGGGCAGAAACCCGTGTGCGGGTGTGGCGCACATACATATGAGGAGTTGACCCGAAGCAAATTCCAAACGCTCCTGGAAACGCCTATGGAAACCTGTCCTCTCGGACGGATTTCAACGGCCACACCACCGCGTATACTTACGACAACATGAACCAGTTGCTGTCGAAGTCGCCGGACTCGTTCTTTCATGCGTCGGCGGTTACATTCACCTATTGGCTACAGGGGCGCTACACCACGACGGACGCCAGCACATTGACTTGCTATAAATTCGACATTTCCGACCGCTTGTCGGGAGTCTGCAGGCGCGCGCGGGAACGCTTTTTGGTCGCCTGGTTCGGAACCAGGGATGATTTGGAGGAGAACGATGCGACTTGCCCTGTTCATTTCTGTGCTTCTGGCTGTTGCTCGGTTAGCTGCCGCCCAACAAGCGGCCACTGTTCATCCCACTGTTTCGAGTGTCGTGGATCGAATGAAAAGTGCGACCTGGACCGAGCGAAGCAAGGCATTTGAAGATGCGACCGAGCTCATTCGGTCTGGTGAAGAGAATCCGCAGGATGCCGACCGACTCCGGCTTGGTGTCATTCAATTGTTGGTTACGGAAAACAACGACCAAACGCCACCAGCGAGCGAAAGAGAAGGCGAAGAAAATGGTGAATACTATGCGAGCCTCGTTGGCTTTGTTGCAAGCTTGGGGGATGAACGTGCGATACCCTCGCTGCTGGGTGCCGCCACCACGGGGGGGATAGCAATCCGAGGCGTAGTTCAATTCGGAAAGAAGGCTCTTGATCCGACGCTGGAGCAAGTTAAGAGTCCAGACCCGAAGCTAGCGTCTGGGGCCGTGTTTGTGATTAGAGAGCTGTTGAAAATGGGTGCCGCCAGTGATCCAGACTCACAGCTTCGAATAAAGAATGCCCTGCGATCTGCCCTAGCCTCGCCAGAATTCGCGGTCCGTCTAAGTGCAATTGCGGCAGTCGAGTATTTGGATGACAGGGAGGAACTTGTGCCAATGCTGAAAGACATAGCAGAACACGATCCAGTCAAGCTCGCAGGTCAGAAGCCGGATGACGGTGGGGACAATGGGGAGTTCTACCCGGTGAGACAAGATGCCCGGAGATTGCTGCGCAAAATTGCGAACCATGAACCGCCTCTCATTGACAAGGGGGTTAGCCATTAGCTTGCGGAAGCGAGTTGGCGGCCGCGGCTGGTGACCTCTGCCATCGCATCCTGAAGCGGTCTGAGGGTCTGTCAGCGCAAGTTAACGCCTCGGGCGCCGGGGAGCGCCCGGAAGCGCGGTGCCTTCGGCACCGGAAGTTGGACGGGCACCACACCCACATCAAACCCCTTGACCGCCTATACGGGGCAAGGCCTGTAATCGGAAACTGATCCACTACCAAGATTTCCTTGGAGGCATTCGGCTGCCAGATGCGATCTACTTTGGAAAAGCAAAATGTGCTTGAGGAGGGACAAAAGAGGGGATGCTGTGGGTCGACCGAGTTGGCGATCGTCGTTGCTAGGCGATCCTGGCGCGAGATTTCTTTGTGGAAAACTGGGGATAGGCACAAAAAGAAGAAAAGGAGCAACAAAGAAAGAAAGGCCGGCAAGTTGTCTTCAGATGCGAGCGCGGTTGCGGCTGACCGGGCTTTGTATCAACGACTTCGATCCCTTGAACGGTAGATGAAGTACCACGCCACAGTCTGCGACTATGGTTTATCCCCCTGCTCGCCAATTGGACGTTCGTGGTTCGCAATCTTGACTAGCAGCCGTTCGGCTTCGTGTCTGACGATATGTCGGTCGTTTTTTTCCGTTCCGGGAACGATGATTGGAACGTCTTCACCATTGTAAGGGTCATGCGCCGCGATCTCCCGCAGAATCGGAACGAACTCTTCCCTATCCCGGTCCTGCAAGTACTCAATTGACGCCATCGCATTCATCCGAACTCGATATTCCGGAGAGGAAAGTGCAGATCGCAAAGTGTTTTTTATTCTCACTAGGGACTCCGCGTCGCTCACTGTGCGAAATTCAAGCATGTCTCGAACGACGTGCAGGGCTCCGGTTGCGCGGTCGGGATCTTTGCTCTCTATCTGGGCTAAAGTCGCATCAAGGGCCTTCTTGCCGAAGCCCGCAATCGGGCGCGTTGCGATCCCACCCGAACCAGCAGCGGCCAGCAAGGCTGGAATGGCGCGTTCGTCATTCATTCCCGCAACAACAGAAATGAGCCCTGAATAGTAGTCTCCTTTTTCCTCCCCGTGGTAACCATCGTCGTTTTCCGGCGCGTCTGCTTGGGGCTCGTCATCTGGTTCCTTCAGACCCCCAGTCGACTCTTTGAGCAGGAGTTGAATCATGCCAAGGCGCAGCCGCTCATCTTCCTGAGGCGTGAGTTTGCCAGATCGCATGAGTTCCAGCGCATCTTCAAATGCCTTGCGGCGATCAGTCCACTTCCCACCGGTCGTGCGTTCCAAGACGGCGGACACTGTGGGATGATCGGTGCTCGTTTGTTGGCCAAACGCAACCGAAGCAACCCCAAGGACGATGCACATCAATAAGGCAATTCGCATTTTCGTCTCCTACCTACTGGATCTCGCTCAGACCAGCCTGATACCCGTGTCATTGATTTATACAACTGCTCGTTAAGCAATACTTACCTTTATCGGTGAACCGCCAATCCGCGTGCGCGCAGGGATATGGCGTCACCGGTTGTCCTGTTGTTGGATTTATTTTTGGTTTTCCGGTTTTTGGATCTATTCCGGAGTCTGCACAGTAGGTATGCATTGTTGCTGGATCCTCAACAAAGTTCGCGTGAGCATAGTTTAGCGCAGCATCGTTCATAGCGTTCAATTCAGCGAGAGAATGAGTTGCGCTCGCGAAATCTATTGCGTCACCAAACATGTGGCGACTACTCTGCGCGCCGCCGTTCTGACCAGCGTGAGCAAAACTCCCTGGTGGTCAGCTTATGATTTTCATTTCATTGCAGAAATTGAACGGTAAATCTAAATCTACGCCGCCATACCTCGACCCTACACATGTGGAATCTACGATAATTTCCTAGCGTCCAATTGCCAGGACCGGCGTCCATCTGCGTCCAACTTCGGGCTGAGACGTTGGGACCAATTCATTCGTGGAGTGAACCCTTGAACTGACA
>DLMH01000184.1 GCA_002478115.1 Candidatus Acidiferrum typicum
TCCGTACAACTCTCATAGAGCGATGATTGACGATAACAGGTTCAGCATGACCGGAATCCGGTCACGACTAAACATGAAAATAGTCGCGAGCTGCTGCGTGCGCTGGCGCCGGGAGAAACGGATCCGGCGCGCCTGGCCGACAGGGCCAAAAAGCAACTGCGGAAGAAGATCCCCCCGTGGCAACTGGCGCTGCAGGGCTGCCTGTTACCGCATCCTCGTTGGCGGCTCGGCGAAATGATCGAGGATCTCGATCGCGGCGGCGAGGCACGTCAGGAAGCTCGATATCCGAATAACTTTCGGCACTCCAGCCTCAAGAAATTGTCGAAGACGGGAATGTGAAGATCGCCCTTTTCAAGGACGAATTTGCATGAAATGAGACAGGCGCGCCATTTGAATTCCTCCGTACCGTGTTTCTTGCCGTAGGCGGTGATATCTTCTTGGGAAACGCCAAATACCACCGCTCCTATTTTGGACCAGACGCAGGCACCCGCGCACATAGCACAAGGTTCGTGCGTGGAATACAACACGAAATCCGGGAGATACCGACCGTAGCCGGAGGAAACATATTTCAAGGTTTCAAGCTCCACATGCTTGATGGATGAACCCGAAGTTTTTACCCGGTTACCGGCAGACGCGATAACCACTTCCCGTTTCCCAATAAGACGCGTGATAACGGCACCGATAGGATAGTCGCCTCGGTCGCGGGCGCGCTTTGCCTCCGCGATCGCAAGCTGCATAAACTTTTTCTTCGGTTTGTAGGTGGGAGGAATCATTTTTCTCCCAGTTCGTAGGTCCTAGGCAGCTTTGCTCTCGCGCTTCACTTTCGCCCACCTTGCACGTTGAGCGGCCGCCATTCTCCTACGGCTTGTTACTGAGATCGTTTGCTTAGGTTTCGGCGTGCGACCGTTCGCCTTCTGCTTGGCCCACTGCGCTTTCTGCGCCAGGCTGATCTTCCGACGAGTAGCAGCGGATATCGCGTGCTGGCGTGACGCGCCATCTGAGCTAACGCTCCCCAAGGCCGCAAGTGCCGCGCCTATACGTTGGACCTCTTTTTGTGCACGTTCGTGTTCTTTTTTCAACTGCTGTACAAGGGCGGACAAGTCTCCCATTTTGGCGTTTCCCCTCGGCTACGGATGATAGCAGGGCGGACGAAGGAAGAGGCACGATTCTCGGTGGACTCAACCCGAACTCGTCTCTCCGATCCGTGATCCTGCGAATACGGGAGCGTGTCTTGAATCCTCTAGGAATCACTCGGTCGCAGCATCCCCTTGTAGGTGTCCGGTCGGATGTGGCGCGCGTCCAAACAGGATGCCGGTTTCCACCTCAGCCGGCTGCCCGTCCCGCAGGTACTGCCTGAACTTCCATTGCCCCAGGGCATCGGCAATGGCCTTTGCCTGATCGGGAAATGCGCTGAGAAAGTGAATGTGTTTTACCTTGCCCTCTCTGTCGATGATAACTCGGACCGGAACAGGGTTAAACCTATGCTCGGTAAGGACCGGGTCAACCCGCGCGATCAGGTTTTCGTCGCGCGCGTAATCCTTGATGCAAACAGGGACAGCGCCCCCACCCTCTCCTGCTGTGGGACTGGCCTCGGCGGGCAACTTCATCTTGTTCAAATCCAGGATCAAGCTCTCCAGTAGTTCGGTGTCACGGCTGGTCAGCACAATTTGAACCGCGTGGCAGCGGATTTGGGTAGCCAGAACATACCAATGCAGCTGTGCTGCCGGAGACCAATACGCAAAGAATATAAAGGAGCGGTCGGCGATCTTGGTCTCCCTAGGCGGTATTTCCACTTTGTAGTCGGCCTGCAGGTTGTCTTTCGAGTGATTGATCAGCTCCACCGCGTTGGTCGCAGGCAGCGGCGTGAAGAACATATCTTGGGCGGTGATCAAGATAATCCCTCGAGCAAGTCCTTTGAATGTGTCCGCAGGCCTGAGCTGCGCCAGCACGTAGCGACCGCTGTCTGACGGTGGCGGTCCTTCGTATTTCTCGGCCCAATCCGGGGGTACAGCGTAGGTCATTCCAAAGTACTGGTCGCTGAAGACATTGTTGGTCACGTTCCCGCCTTCCGGCAGCGGAGTCGCGGAATCACTCGCGCTCGACCAAGCGCCCTTCACCAGGATGACTCCTTGCGGCACCTTGGTCTCGGGCTGCATTTCGTTGGGAAAGTCGCCGCTCTTGGGAGCGCTCTGCGGTCCGACGCCTTGGGCCCAGTCCGGCGACGATACGGACAAGGCGAGGGCGAGCAAGAAACCTAAGAATCTAGAGCGCATATTTGTCCTTCGATCCCAAGTAATTTCGGGTGGGGAACCCGGAGAATCAGTCGCCCATCATTTTCAAAACTTGGAAAAGGCTGGCGAGACACCTTCGTACGTATCTCGCCAGCAAGCGTGCCTAAAACAGCTACAGTGAGCGCAAGAAGTCCAGAATTTCCTGCTGCTGGGGGGGAGGGAGGTTGAAGAACTGTTCCACCACAAAGGTGGCTTCGCTGCCCTGGCTCGCGTGGTCCTGGATCGCCGTGATCAGGTTCGTAGTGCGGCCATCGTGCAGCAAGAAGATCCGCTGCCCTAGGCCCCACAAAGGCGCCGTACGGAACTGGTCGCCTCCCGCGTTGCCCTGGGAGACGTTGTCCGCCAGGCCAGTACCCATGTGATGGATCTCAATATCCGAGAACGCAGGTACCGGGGCGTTGCTCAACGATGGAACGAAGTTCGACACTTGCGTCGTTCCTGGCGTTGGATTGTGGCAGGCCGCGCAGCCGATAGAGCTGAACAAGGCACTGCCGGTGGCTATCATACTTGGGGAGACCCTCTGCCCATTAAGCACAACCGCTCCGGTGGGCGGGGGAGCCAGGAACCGCATGAAGTTGGCAAACGCTGACACGTCATCCAGAACCGCTGCGTTCGGCGTAGACGTTGGGTTGGACGTGTCTTCCGGGTAACCGACTCCAGCAAGGTTCAGGCAGGTCGTCGGCAGTCCGGTTTGCTGCTGGTCTTCTCCAGGTGATGGCCGCTCTTGAGGGAACAGTTCGTTGCTGACGCCCATCTCCACGTTGTAAGCCTCACCGGCAAAGATGTGCAGCGACTTGTTCTGCGCCTTCCAGCCGAAGCGGGTGATGGTGCCGTCGTTGCCGTTGCGATTGAACGAGCCGGAAATACCAAGATTGTTGTTGTTATTCACCAACTGATTGTTCAGCAGGGTTGAGTCATCCAGGTTTTCGATCAGGCCGGCACCAAACACAGGCGTGGGAATCCGGAAGATGATGTTATTCGCCGCCCGCGCAGCACTGAAATTGGGCTGCGGTAGATTGCAACTGCCGGCATCGGAGCGGCCGGTAACGGTGTACAGATCTTCCACTCCGCCGTTGGGAGCGCTGAGGTTGGCTCCGCCATACGGAACGTCACCATTGGGAACCTTGAGGTTGGCTCTGCCATGGGAAGAGTTGGTGTTGGTCGTGCCGTAATTGTTAAAGAAGAACGGGAACCGGGCTTCAAGGGTTGGGCCATTGGCCGTAATGAAATATGGGGTGGTGTTGCCGGGCGCGACCCCGTTGCGGGTGAACTGGAATTGTGGATTGACGGCAGCACCTGTACCACCGACCGCAGGTTGTGCGTGGCATGAACTGCACTGATTTGAGTTAAACCGCGGTCCCAGGCCGACGTTGGCGGAGTTGGAAACCGTCTCCATTTCCTGGAAGCGAGTGAGACCGTCCTGGAAAAAGGCGTAGAAGCCGTTCGGGTCATTCGCCGGATTAATGAGTGTCGCGCCTGTGCCGCGGTTGCCACTCTGAACTCCAGGGTCGGTTTGAGCCAATGCCATTCCGGGGAGAAACAGCACCACCCAAGTCAAAACTGACGCGAGTTTACCTGTCTTGATCACGATTCCTCCTTGTAACGTGTCTTCTCCTGATTAGCCCCGAAGCCCCTCTGGATTCCGGTTGAAATACCCAGGTACGACATCTAGGCCCCTGCCGCCTTCGAGGTGGGCGGAGCAGACTTCATTTTCACCTTTCGTACCTCCATGCACGGGTAAGCACACTTCTGGCATAACGCCGGAGTTGCCTTCTGTTGGCGCAATACTCCCGATCTCAGCTTGCTCTGTCAGCTCTGAGACCAACTTGAAGGGTCGTTTTGTGCGTTTGCTCGGCCAGAACAATCATCGGAGCAAGCGCCAGAGTCGACGCTGCGTTTTTCTGTCCGCAGGCTGGAAGATTAGAGACTTCTTGCAGAGAACTTAGATCCGAAGTGGTACCTCGTCAAGAGCCAGAAGTGCACATACGCTTTTTCGTAAGGACAGCAAAACCGGCTACTGGCAGCCCATTCGGCGGATGGCCAGTAGTACATGGGCAGGACCATACAACGTGAGCGGTAACTCCCGAGTCGTCGCCAACTCGGAAACTATCCCAGCAGGTAACAGCTTTTCCTTTGATAACTGGACGAAGGATTTGACCTTAGCAATGCAATTTGCAACTGTCCGCTACGACTCCTGCCAACCACCAGCGCCAGAGAAGCTTCATCGGTATTTCTTCAAGAATAAGTAGACGATAGCCGGGGTATTTTCGATGGATCTCATCGTATCCCTTTTATGTCGCCTGAATTATGATGCCTCACCGCATCAGCCGAAAATTACTCGCGGACGGCGTAACCGATCCCCATTCGATGGCAGTGCGTTGGCAAGTGTCCGGACGCCAGTTCAGAACTTCCACGAATGGTTTGATCTGCTCCTATCGCAATGAAGTGAGCCCACGCCATTTGGCCGGGCTTAGTTAGGCCAGGCTCGCCGAAGGCGCTTGGATTGCGCTGAGCGGGCTAGATGTGCCAGAACTGGAGCATCTTGGGGAAT
>DLMH01000135.1 GCA_002478115.1 Candidatus Acidiferrum typicum
GGAATGGCGACGTGTACGCGACCTATGAGAGCAAAGACGCCAAGCGGCTTCTTCTCTTCGTGCGCGTCCGCCTGGACTCCAATGAATCTGCCGCGCGCTTCTTCGGCCAGTACTCCGAAGCTTTGGAGAAAAAATATGCCGTGCGCAGCAACCTTTTCCGCCGCCCGGATTTCTTCTCTTTCGATACGCCGGACGGCGGCGTCTTTCTTCGGTGCTTCCAAAACGAGTGCATCACTGCGGAGGGTGGCGACCGCGCACTGCTTCTTCAGTGGAACAAGAAGCTCGGCTGGGAGGCCATCCCGGAAGAACCTAAGAAGCCCAACGATTCCGAAGTAAAAGTTACCCAGGCGTTTCCTGCGCAGTAATCCGAAATTCGCACAAGAAACGGCTTTGCTTGAGAAAACTGTGTAGAAGGGCCACGGCACTGCACGTCTTTGCTGTGCTCTTGGGTTTGTCCTTGCTGTTGTAGCGGCCGCCTTCTGGGGCGGGCGCCTTTGCCGCCCAGGTTGCGCGGGCCGAGTCTGCGAGCCCTGCGGCTTTCCTCCCGTCGCTCACTTGCGACAAATCCGCTCTAATCCAAGCGGTGTAGAGCCAGCAGTGTCTGTCCACTCGGTTTATGCCTCCAAATTCGAGAGTGTGGCGAGAGGGAACGGAAGATCAACGAGAGCGCGAACCTGCGCCGGCGGCTGCCGAATGCGCGAGCAGCGGAGCGTGAGCACGCCCGGCACCCCTTTCTATCCGGTGCCGCAAGCGCTCCAGCCGGCACAGCAATTTTTTCTCGGCCCGTGCCGTTCGCGCCGTCGCATAGGGATCGCGGGAATGGGCGCATTGGCGTTGCAGTTTTGCCAGGGCCAATTGCGCGAACTCCACTGCGCGCTGAAGATCACGCGCGTTCCGTTCGTAGTAAATCGCCAGATGCTCGCACGCGGCGACGCCATCCTGTGGGTCGTGCACCAGCTCCAGCCAAAGCGAAGCCGCTCTCTCCACATCGCCGCGACGCTTGGCCATGACCGCCAGCTCGCGGGTTGCCTGCGAGCGGAATTCGGCGGGAAGCCCCGCACCCAGCGCCTGGGCGCACATCGAATGAGCACGTTCTTTCTCCCCGCGACGGTTCAAATATCGCGAAAGCCCAAACAGATCCAGCGAATCGGCGGCCTGATGAGAGGTTTCACGCTCGTCCAGCAGGGCATTGATCTTGCCAAAGAGCGCCGCAAGCCCGCGCAGGTCCATCTGATTGTGTTTCACCACGCCCGCCAGCGGCTTCGCCGAGCCGCCGCGCAAATAATCGAAGTAATACTGCGGAATGAGCGCCGAGGAGACATCATCCTCGCGATGCCAGCCGAGCCTCGCCGCGTCCAGCACGTGCCGCTCGAGTTCCACCAGGCGCACCGAACCCAGCCGCAATTTCCACAATGCCCGCGCCGGATGCAGCAAGTCGAGATGCGCGGCCAGCGAGGGCACGCGAATCGCCCGCGTCATCGTGAAGCGATTCTCCAGCAGCGGCCAATCAAACGATTTCCCATTGAACGTGACCAGCACGGGGCGTTCCGCCAAACGCGCCGACAATTCCTGCAGCAGCGAGTGCTCCTCCGAAAAGTCGCGCATAAAAAGCTGCTCCACCTGCAAGCCGCCGGCATCCCACCATGCCAGCCCCACAAGAAACGCGTACGTGCCCGTGCCGCCGGCCAGCCCGGTCGTTTCCGTGTCCAGGAACAGCCACTTTTCCGGGTCCTGCACGGCGGCCCGCGTTCGCCGCGAGGTGGATTCATCGCATCCACGGTTCTTGTAGCGGCCGCTCGCCGCGTCCTGGCGAGCGGGCGCCTTTGTCAGCAAATCCAAGGCCACGGGCGATGGCTCGGAAAACTCCGGCGTGGCAAACCAACTCCGGATGGCCAGGTGCTCGCCGTAATGATTCCGGGCGATGCCCGCGCCCAACAAGCGGCTGAGCGCGTCCGTCTCGTCAGGCGCACGCAACGCCGCGGGCTTCTGCGCAACCCCATGCGCCGGCTTCAGCGCCGCTAGGCGAGAAAATCTGTCTCCCGTGTTTCCCATCTTCATTGAACCTGAGCCAAAGATTTTCGCCTTTCCGTCAGCCGCACAACCGGTCCAGAATCGCCAGCGCCGCTTCCTTCGCCCGTGGGGCCAGATCGCCCGCAGGTCCCACGCACGAAGGGCACCCTTGCTCGCACGGGCACGCGCGGATCAATTCCCGCGTCTTGTGAACCAGCAACTCGTGCGCGCGAAAGAGCGGCTCCGAAAAGCCGATCCCGCCGGGATAAGCGTCAAAGAGATACAAATTCGGCTCGAAGAATTCCTTTTCCCCGGACATCCAGGGATTTCTGGCGTTGGCCCTGAGATCCTTGGCTTCGCTTAGGACAACTATTTCGTCCGCGTCGGGTGCTGGCGGGCGTTCGCCAATGGCCGTGCCCAGGTCCCGCGCATCGCACATCAGCAGCAGTGTAGCCACCGTTTCCAATGCGTGCAGCAAACCGAACATCCCCGATTGCCGTTCGCTGATCGTGTAGGGCAGCGATTCCAGCAGCGGCCGATCCAGGGTGAGCCAGTAGGACGTGGTGTGCATCTCATTTTCCGGCAATTCGAGCTGCCCCGCGCCTACATTCTCGTTGGTGAAAAATTTGATCTTCTTGAAGCCGACCACCTGCGATCGCACCAGCACATCCCCATGCGACCAGGAGTGAGCCATCTGTGGCTGTAGGGGTCCAGCACTGCTGGACCCCATGTCCGCAAGATCGCAAGAGCTTGAATCTTCGCTTTTCGTCGCCGTCGCCGCCACCTCCAACACCCGCACCTGCGTGTAGCGGATCGCGTCCGTGTAGTAATCCACCTCCACCTGCTTCACGTATGCCTTGCGCTCCTTGAAATCCAGATGCTCCACGTGGTACTGCTGGCCGCCGTGAAGGTAGATGGCCTTCTCGTGCACCGTGGTCAGCGCGCTCGGGAAATCCACTTCGCCGATCACCAGCGGCTGGCCGGTGATATCAATGATCACGAAATTGTCGCTGGTTACCGAACGCAGGCTGATGGTATCCGCGGGATACGCTTCGTTTGTCCAGTGGTAGTTTTCGCCGGCCAGGTGCAGGTAGCCCGCTTCCGCCAGCCGCGCGCACAGGTCGCGCAAATCCACGTCGCCAAACCGCTCTTGTGGGCCGATGGGCAGCTCAAACGCCGCGCATTTCAGATGGTTGATGAGAATTTCCAGATTGTCCGGCTGGATGAACGCGTGCTCCGGCGTGTTTCCGAAAAAATAGTCCGGATGGCGCACGATAAATTGATCGAGCGGCGAAGACGAAGCCACCAGCACAGCGCAACTGCTGCCGCTACGTCGCCCCGCGCGCCCGGCGCGTTGCCAGGTTGCCGCAATCGTTCCTGGATAGCCCGCCATTACCACGGTATCGAGCGAGCCCACGTCGATCCCCAGTTCCATCGCCGAAGTGGTCACCACGCCGCGAATCCGTCCTTCGCGCAAGCCGCGCTCAATCTCCCGCCGCTCATTCGGCAGATAGCCGCCGCGGTAGCCTCGAATCGTTTCCGCCCTGCCCGGCAACTGGGGGTTGGCCTGCTGCAGGTAGGTGAGAATGATTTCCGTGTGCAGCCGCGAATTCGCGAACACCATGGTCTGCAAATCGTGTTTCAGGAACTCCTGCGAAACACGCGAGGCTTCATTGATGTAACTCCTCCGGATGCCCAGCGCGCGGTTTACCACCGGCGGGTTATAGAAAACGAACGTCTTTTCCGCGGCGGGCGCCCCATTTTCCGCCAGCACTTCCACATTGTCTTCAATCAAACGGGAAGCCAGATCGCCGGGATTCGCAATGGTCGCCGAACAGCAGATGAACTGCGGTTCGCGTCCATAGAATTTCGCAATCCGCCGCAGCCGCCGCAGCACATTGCACAAATGGCTCCCGAAGACGCCGCGGTAGTTGTGCAGCTCATCCACCACGATGTAGCGCAAATTTTCAAACAGCCGCGTCCAGCGCGTGTGGTGCGGCAGGATGCCCGTGTGCAGCATGTCCGGATTCGTCAGGACGATGTGGCTCTTCTCGCGGATGGACTTGCGCGCATCGCTGGGCGTGTCCCCGTCATAGGTGAACACGCCAAAGCGGTTCTCCAGCCGTTGGTTCAGATCGTAGAGTTCGGCAAGCTGGTCCTGCGCCAGCGCCTTGGTCGGGAAGAGATAAAGCGCCCGCGTGTCCGTGTCGCCCAGGATCGCATTCAATATCGGCAGGTTGTAGCAAAGGGTCTTGCCCGAGGCCGTCGGCGTGACGATCACCACATTTTTGCCCGCGTGGACCGCTTCCGCCGCCGCTGCTTGGTGCGTGTAGAGCTTTCGTATGCCCTTGGCGGTGTACGCCGCGCGCAGCTCCGGGTGGATCCACTCCGGGAACTCCGCCCATTGCGCTTCGCGCGCGGGATAATGCCGCACGGCAGTCAGAACCTCGCCGTTGGAATCGCGCGCAGCAAAGGTGTCCAGCACCTGCGAGACGCGCGCCAGGGAAGCGGAACCGGAAGGCGGCGCCGGGGATGAAGTTTTAGCCAAACGGACGGCGAGAGAGTCAGACATGAGGCGGATCTCCAGTTGTTCGCCTTTTGTTCGCTCACACTAGCACGCCGCTCCCGCCCCCGCAACCCTCATTTTTCCCCCGGTGTGGAAAGCGTCCTTTGGAATGCGGCCTGGCGCCGCACTCACAGCCTCAACCCGGCCAGCCCGTGGCCGCCGTTGAGTCTACGCCCATTTTCCCGATTGTCACCGGTGTATAATGCGGGCCAACAAGTTCCTTTCACGGGAGTCCCATGGAACGCAGCAGCACGGGCAAACCAGCGCGCAGCCGCGCGGCGAGCATCTTCACCGACGTTCATTTCTGGGTGCCGGCGGCAGTCCTTCTCGGCGGACTCCTGCTGCTGAGATTCATTCACTGACTGTTCGCACGGAGACTCATGCCAGCCGAATCGGCGTCCACTTCCCCCACACAATTCCAAGACCCGGCGCGGCACCGCAGCCTGCAACTCCTCAGCATACTCTGCGGCTTTACCGCCGGAGCATGGCTGGGCGCCGCGGAAGCGCCCACGAAGCTCGTTTCCATTGGCGTCTCCCCGATCGTGATTTCGCTCATCATGGTCATCGGCGTTTTTCTTGCCCGATGGAGCCTGCCCGCTCTGGTTCTGGGCACATCCTCGGTGCGGGCCGACGTACGCCGCGCGCCCCACCTGATCCTTTGGGCGCTGCTGGCGGGCTGCTTGTGGGCAGTGGCCAACACGCTCACCATTTTTGCGATCCGCGACATCGGCCTCAGCATTGCTTTCCCCCTGTGGAATTCCAACAGCCTCCTCGGCATTTTCTGGGGCTTCCTCTTTTTCAATGAACTGCGGCAAGCCGGCTGGCGCCGCTGGGCCGGCGTGCTTGGCGGAGCGCTGGTCATGTGCGTCGGCGCCACGTTTCTCGCCATCGCTTCCGCCTCGCAAGGGCCTTCGGCGCATTCCTTGAATGGTGTGTGGGCCGCCCTCGGCGCGGGCGTTCTTTGGGGAACGATGTACATCCCCTACCGCAAAGCCTATCTGACGGGAATGAACCCGCTTTCGTTCGTCACCTTTTTCACCTTCGGCGAAGTAGGCATGATGACTGCGCTCGCTCTCGGTTACATCGGCGTTTCGCCGATCTGGCACGTGCTTGTGCAGGCACGCAGCATCATCTTCTGGCTGATGCTCGGCGGCTTCATCTGGGTGATTGGCGATCTCTTCCAGCAATACGCCGCGAAGTATGTGGGTATCAGCCGCGGGATTCCTCTCTCAAACACCAACCAGCTCTGGGGGCTGCTGTGGGGGATTCTTGTTTTCGGTGAATTGCATGGCAAGAGCCACACCACCTATCTGGAAGTGATCGGCGGCTCCCTGCTGATGATGTTGGGTGTCGGTGCCATCGCTCTTTCCTCGGCCACCAGCAAAGAGCAGGCGCACTGGAAAGAAGCAGCGCAGCGCGAAGGTGAACGCTACGGCGTCGCTGCCGATTATGTGGCCGCGCGTTTCGAAGGCCGCCAGGCCGCCGGCGAAACGCTGCCCAGCCGCAGCGTGCTGGACTGGCTTCTTGTGGCCGCAGCCTCCGCCGTACTTTTGGTGTTCGCCGCGATGGCCCGCGTCCCGCAATTTTCCTTTCGTTGGGGACCCGCGCTCGCCCTGATTGCCGCGCTTCTTCTGCTCCTTTTCCTTTGTGGGCGGAAGCTTTGGCGCACCACGCGCTTTCACTGATAAAGTGTTCTCGACACAATGACGAATCTTCCGAAAGTGGATGTGGTCGGTGTTGGACTCAACGCCACCGATACGCTCATCCCCGTTCCGCATTTTCCCGAGAGTGGCTCAAAAGTGGAAGTTGATTCCGCAAATGCCTTGCTCGGAGGGCAGGTGGCCTCAGCGGTAGCCACCTGCCAGCAGTGGGGCTTGCGCACGCGCTATGTCGGCAAGGTCGGCGAAGACCACGCCGCAGCGCTCCACCGCGCGGAATTCCAGCGCCTCGGCGTTGAAGCGCACCTTTTCACTGCGCCAGCGTGCACCAGCCAGCAGGCCTTCATCCTCGTCGATCAAACCGGTGAACGCACCGTGCTCTGGAAACGCGACCCCCGCCTGTCCCTTCTGCCGGAAGAACTCGACCGCGAATGGATTCTGAATGCGCGCGTCCTTCACCTGGACGGCCACGACACCGCCGCCGCTGCCCTCGCCGCCCAATGGGCGCGCGCTGCGGGAATTCCTGTCGTCGCTGATCTCGACGATCTCTACCCCGGCTATGAAGCTCTGTTGCCCAACATCGATTTCCTGATTACCAGCCGCGACATCCCCGCGCGCCTCACCAGCGAAAGCGATCTTCGCCTTTCGCTCCCGCAGGTTCATCGCCGCTACGCCTGTCGCCTCACTGCCGCAACTCTGGGCCACGAAGGAGTGCTCGCGTGGGATGGAGAGCGCTTTCACTACGCGCCCGCCTACCGCGTTGAGGCGGTGGACACCACCGGCGCGGGTGACATCTTTCATGCCGGATTCATCTACGGGCTCTTGCAGGGCTGGCCATTGCAGCGGCAGTTGGAATTCTCCTGCGCCGCCGCCGCGCTCAACTGCACTGCCGTCGGCGCCCGCGGCGGCATTCAGCCCGTGGAAGCGATCGAAGCCTTCATGGCCAAAGCCGCCAAGCACCCAGCCGCCTTCCAGGATTCAACGTCGTAGGGGCGCAGCACTGCTGCGCCCCATGTCCGCACAATCACCTGATCTTGATTTCTTTAACAAGCGCTTTGCATGATCGCTTGACCCTTCGGCTCTCTCTATTGGGCCGCGTTAGCGGCCACGGCTTCGATCACCGCAATGTTCGGCAACAACTCCGCCGGCAGGTTGTGGCGCTGCTGCAGGTAAGCAGGCGCGTTGTAGGAAATCCACACCTTTCCGCCGGTATCCTCCGCGACAAGAATTTTCAGCGGCAAATCCAGCGCAACGCCCGGCGAAGCCAGCATCAGCGGTGTTCCGCCCTTGGGATTGCCAAAGATCAGCAACTTGGTATTGGGCATTTTCAGCCCGCCTTTCTCCGCTTCGCCGCTGTGATCCACGATGGCAAACAGTTTCACGCCTTTTGCCTGCAGCATCGTTTCCAGCTTCGCGACCGTTTCCGCCGCCGAGTGTTGGCAGGCGATGCGAACAACGCCATTTTCCGGGATTGCGGGCATAGAGGTCTCCCGAGTCTTAAGCTTTCTTCAACCAAATGGAACTAAAGGTGTTGGGATTCTGCTCCAGCGTCTCGTAGAACGGTATTTTTGACTTAAGAAATCCCTCGTCATAGTAACGGATCAGAGGAGTTGACATCGTTATTTTGAATTTGTCATTAAAGCAGAGGAGGGCCTGCAACACCATCGCTTCATTCCAGAGCATGGGCCACTCTTGCCCGAGTACCCACAATTGAGGCGGATAAGGAATGTTGTAGGGGAAAGGAACATCATGAATGTGGATCACCACTCCGGCGTTCAGACTCGGAAGCACCTCCAGATAGAGAAATGGGACATCCCCATCGATCTTCAGGACATGGCTCGAATCGATAAACAGAATGTCGTTTTCCTGGAGCTGTTGAAAGAGGGAGGTTTCGACATCCTGTACTTCCTTCTCCAGCACCTTGATTCCGGGAATGGTGCGCAGCTTTTCGAAGGGATGTGGCTCTATGCAAGTGATTTCGAGAGGGTGACACTCCTTTGCGTTCCTCTCGGCGGCCAGGCTGCAGTAGAAGGTTGAGAGTCCGGATCCAACTTCGATATAGCGCCTCGGCTTGAGATGCCTCACCATCATGTAAAGAGTGAGTGCATCGATTGCGGTATATCCCGGACCAAAGCCCACCTTTTGCAAAGTCGCGTAAGGTGGGATGAGGGAGAATTCGTCCAAGTAACGCGAGAGCAGATCAGAAAACTCCGATTTCATTTCCTCAACATCGTACTCAATGCCATGGAGTGCGCTAGGACGATTCCACCGTGCAAAACTTGACCGAAGCCGCGGCACTGAGACCAAGGGTGAATAATAGTCATCCGCCCGCGCAACCAGATAACCCTCTGACTCAAGATATCTAATCAAGTGCTGGAATAGTTTTGCTTTCAGGCCTCCCAGTCGATTCCAGGTGGACGACGGCAGGATCCGCTTCGCCAAGCTCTTCAACATCGAACCTCCTGTTTCAAAAAGCGGCGGTGGACGGACCGACACGAGCAGAACCTGGAGCCAGCGCGAATCGCTGAGGCGCTCGGTGTTGCCCCAGAATTCTCCTGATGGCTTGTATTCAAGAGATCCTGGCCGTTGTGCGCACTGATGTTCGAACCACCTTCCCCGCTCAGTGCCCGCGCAACGCGGGACCCTCGGAATGACAGGGACAGTGCCGCGACATGTGCCGACTATTTCCGGCTAAAGACTATAAGGTTTCACGGCGCAATTTTTACCATCACCACGGAATGTGGGCCAACACTCGCCTTGAAACTGCCGGTGAACGAGCCCAGGTCCTTGTGCGCCCACAGATCGCGCACTTTAGCCGAGAGGTGCCCCGGGTAGGCGAGCTCTTCCCAGGAAACGCTCACTTCGCTTTCCGATGCTCCGCGATTGAACAGAATCACCGCGCGGCTGCCGTCGCTCATAGGTTTTGCCCAGACCTCCAGGTCGCCATTCTTCCGGACGCGATGGCCCTCGCGGCCCAACTTATCCTGATTCACGGCGATGACTTCCGTGTTCGTCAAAATCTCCTTGATCTCTGGCGTCATGGAGCGCACATCGTTCCCGGATATCAGTGGGGCGTCGAGCAAGGCCCAAAAACTGAAATGCGCGCGATATTCGGTTGTGGTCATGCCGCCGTTGCCGACTTCCAGCATGTCCGGATCGTTCCAGTGTCCCGGCCCGGCAAAGCTTTCAATCCCCACCTGTTGGTCCAAAATTTCGAGCATGCCGTACTCGCAGCAACTGCCGTCCTTCCACTTGTTATTCGCGGACCACTTATCCCCGATGTCGCCTGTCGTGCGCCACAGATTGCCGATCCCGTTGGCCCACAGCCAAGGCTTGGCCGTGCCCCATTCGCACATGCTGAAAACAATCGGCCGGCCCGTCGCCATCAGGGCGTGGCTCATCGTCGAGTACGCCTCTTCCGCGTTGCGCGTCCCGGTGCTGCACCAATCGTATTTCAGGTAGTCCACGCCCCAGCGAGCGTACTGCAGCGCATCTTGATATTCGTGTCCCTGGCTTCCCGGGCGCCCCGCACAGGTTTTTGTGCCCGCATCCGAGTAAATTCCCAATTTCAGCCCCTTCGCGTGGACGTAATCCGCCAGCGCCTTGATTCCGGAAGGGAAGCGCTTCGCATCAACGACAATATTGCCGTCCGGATCGCGGTCGACTTGCCAGCAGTCATCAATCACCACGTACTGGTAGCCCGCATCCTTCATCCCATTGGTTGCCATCGAATCCGCAACGGACTTGATCAAATCCTCGCTGACATTGCATTGAAACTTGTTCCAACTGTTCCAGCCCATCGGCGGAGTCGGCGCCAGCGAATCATCCCGTGTTTGCGCAACACAAAGTGTGGGAAACGCTACGCAGATCAACACACCCAGCAGAAGAAGACCGCGACATTCAGCAACGTGCTTCATCGCCATACCTCCCAAAGATTTTTCAACCAGATGAAGAGCGAGAGCCTGGTTCGCTTGCTCCACGCAAGCGGCATGTGGCCACACGAAACATAACGCCCATCCCGCGCGAAGTAAAGCGAGGCGCGAGTGGTGGGTAAGTTTCCGGTAAGCGTTTATCAGGACTTGACACGCAAGCTGTCTCTCTTCATTGACTTGCTTTCTGACAAAACCTAAGATGGGCGCGAGATGCCGGATTCCTCGTCTCTACTGGGTCAGACCGTATCCCACTACCGCATCATCAAGAAGCAGGGCGGCGGCGGGATGGGGGTTGTTTACGAGGCCGAAGACACCCGCCTGCACCGCAATGTTGCGCTGAAATTCCTACCCGACAATCTGGCGAAAGACCCGCAGTCGCTGGCGCGTTTTCAGAGAGAGGCGCAGGCAGCGTCGGCCTTGAACCATCCCAACATCTGCACCATTTATGACATCGGCGAAGCAGAGGGGAAGGCGTTCATCGCGATGGAGTTTCTGGACGGCATGACGCTCAAGCAGCTCCTCCGCGGCAAGCCTCTCGATCTCGAAAAACTTCTCGATGTCTCCATCGACATCGCTGCCGGCCTCGACGCCGCCCACTCCCAAGGCATCATCCATCGCGATATCAAGCCTGCTAACATCTTCGTCACCAAGATCGGTCACACGAAAATCCTCGATTTCGGCCTAGCGAAAGTTTCGCCTTCAGCCGTCTCCTTGCGCGGTGCCTCCGTTGACCAAGGCGAGACCCTTTCCATTGACGACCCGTTCCTGACCAGTCCCGGCACCACCATCGGCACCATCGCCTACATGTCGCCCGAACAAGTCCGCGGCAAGGACCTTGACGCCCGCACCGACCTCTTCTCCTTCGGCGTCGTCCTCTACGAAATGGCTACGGGCATCCTTCCTTTCCGGGGCGACACCGCTGGGGTCATCTCCAATGCCATACTTGAGCGTCCTCCCGTTCCTCCTTCGCGCCTTAATCCTGAGGTTTCTCCCAAGCTCGAGGAACTGATCCATAAGTGTCTGGAAAAAGATTGCGAAGTACGCTGTCAATCTGCCTCGGAACTCCGCGCCGACCTCAAGCGACTGAAACGCGATACAGAATCCTCGAAGAGCCAGCCGGTGCAGAGCGCGTCCAGTGTTGCAAGCGCACGCGGCCTTGCGTCACGTTGGTGGATCTGGGCTGCCACTCTGGTGATCGCCGTCGCTGCCATCCTCGGCATCATTTGGTTGCGCACTCCGTTGCCCCCACTTCGCATTCTGGCAACCAAGCAACTCACTCACGACAGCGTACAAAAAGCCCGTTTAATGACCGACGGAAGCCGCATCTATTTCGCTGAGAGCTTGGGGCCGAGTTACCACCTGGCACAGGTTTCCGTGGCGGGAGGCGAAGTGGCCGTCATCAAATCGGGAATCTTGCCGTATTTTCTGTCATCCATCTCACCGGACAGTTCGGAACTTCTTGTTACTCAGAACAATCCACAAATCAATGACCCAATCTGGGCCATTCAGCTGCCGGTAGGTTCGCCCCGGCGAATCGCAGACTTGACCGGCCACGATCCTGCCTGGGCACCCGACGGGCGATTGTTGTTCGGTAGAGGAAATGACATTTGGATCGCAGAACACGATGGAGGTTATCCCAGGAAGCTGATAACCACGCCGGACCTCCCGGGGGCATTCCAGTTTTCACCCGATGGGATCCATTTTCGCTTTAGCCTCGGCAACCTAACGACCTCCATCTCTTCTCTCTGGGAAGCTCGGCTAGACGGCACCGGTCTCCACGATATCCTGCCCGGATGGAACAAGCCTCCGGCAGAGTGCTGCGGTAAGTGGACGCCCGATGGAAAATACTTTGTCTTTCTCAGTACCCACAACAATGCCAGCAATGTCTGGGTACTCCCGGAAAAGGCCAGCTTCGGACGAACTGTATCCCAAGTGCCCATGCAACTCACCACCGGCCCCCTCCAGATTTATGATGTTCTGCCAGCCAGGAATGGAAAACAGCTTTTCGTGATAGGCACCCAGCTGAATGGTGAACTTGTAAAGTTCGACATGAAGACCAGTCAGTTTGTCCCGGTTCTCGGCGGCATCTCCGCGGGTGACGTCGACTACTCTCGCGACGGCTCCTGGATCACCTACGTCCTCTATCCTGAAGGCACTCTCTGGCGCAGCCGCGTCGATGGGAGCGAGCGCCAGCAACTCACGCACCCGCCCATGCAAGCGGCCCTCGCTCACTGGTCACCTGATGGACGGCAAATCGCCTTCTCGGCAACTTTGCCGGGTAAGCCTTGGCGCGTCTTTGTGATTTCCGTGGACGGTGGATCGCCTCAGCCAATTAGCTCCTCTGAAGAATCACAAACGGATCCGACCTGGTCCGCCGATGGACAGACTATTGCCTTTGGCCACACCGCTCAGGAGGAAGGCGACAAAAGCTACATCGGCATGTTTAATGTGAAATCGCGGCAAATTACCCGCCTCGCCGGTTCGGAAGGAACTTTTGGGCCCAGGTGGTCGCCCGACGGGAAATACATCGTCGCCTTGCCGGATGACAATTCCTCCCTAAAGCTCTACGACGCCCAGGCGATGACGTGGAAGAAACTGCTGCAGCGCCCAGACTTGGTTGGCTACATCACCTGGTCCCAGGACAGCACTTCCATTTATTTCGATACACTCGTCACGGAACAACCTGCGTTTTACCGGCTGCGTGTGCGCGACGGCAAACTCGACCGCATTGTTGATTTGAAATCCTATCGCTTGTTTCCCATCCCGTTTGGCCCCGGTTCCTGGAGCGGACTTGCCCCCGGAGACACACCACTCTTCGTCCGCGACATAAGCACCTCGGAAATCTACGCATTTGATGTCGATTTTCCTTAGATCCCGCGCCTTTCCTACTCCTTCTCATTGCTCATCAGCCACACGGTCCATCTCTGCGCATGTCGCGGATCCTCTGGCCTTGGCAGCGGTGTCAACTCCCGATTAGTTCTGCCTTACCGGACAACTCCGGCCCAGTACTCACATGGACGGCTCCCGCGTTTCGGAAACTGACCCACCTTGAACACTCAACTGGAGCACCGGGCGAGGAATCTCCCTTTCTACGCTTAAACGCCCGCCCCCAGCTTCACTTTCACGGAGCACTCCATCAAGTGCAGGGCCAGCGCCTGGTTTGCCTGCGTCCACAAGAGCGGCGTGTGATCGTTGGCGACATATTCCCCATTTTTGAGGTAGTAGAGTTCGGGGCAGCTTCCCTCCGGCGTCAATTGCCGCAACGAGCGATTGAAATAGTGCACCTGCTTGTGAAAACTCTCGACGTCCGAAGGGTTCGCCAGGAATCGCTCGCCGTAAATGATGGAGAGCTGCGGATCGAAGATGCACCACTGCGCCTCGCAACCCGGCTGCAGCAGCGCGTCCCGGTAGGCCATCCGTTCGCTGAAGTCGCTGCTCATCTGGCCCGGCGCAAACCACTGATCGTAGTCCTGGCAAAAATAGGAATCGCCGGCATAACGCTTGATGCCGATCTTGCCCTTGAGCCGCGCCTGCACCAGACTGAGGATGGCGTCTTGCGCCGCAAGTTCCCGCACAACGCGCAACGGGTGAATCAAGGAGAGCAAGGCGGAATCCGCGAGCCGCTCCGGCGGCGCCTCAAACGGCAGCAAAACCCAGCCTGGACGGGCTCGATGAGTTCGTGACCCAGGCGATGAAGGACTGCAAGGTGCTGGGACTCGCCATCGCAGTCGTCCAGGGCGACAAAGTGATTCTCGCGAAGGGGTATGGCTATCGCGAAATGGAAAAGCAGCTGCCGGTAACACCAAATACACTGCTTGCCATTGGCTCGATCACCAAATCCTTCACCGTGACGACACTGGGCATGGAGATGGACGAAGGCAAAGTCGACTGGAATGAGCCGGTCCGCGACTTTTTGCCCACATTCAAGCTGTATGAGCCAGTACTGACTGAGCAGGTGACGATTCGCGATCTGATCATGCATCGTACGGGCCTTCCGCGCCACGATCTCGTCTGGTATTCGTCAGACTTTGGACGCGAGGATCTGCTGGGTCGTCTGCAGTATCTTGAGCCCAGCAAACCACTCCGTACGAGATTTCAGTACAACAACCTGATGTTCATGACCGCGGGATATATCGCCGGCCAGTTGAACGGCACGAGTTGGGAAGACGCCGTTACCCAGCGCATCTTCAAGCCGCTGGAAATGAGCGACACGAATTTCTCAGAGGCGGAGACCCAGAAGAACGTCGACTTTGCCGAGCCCTATCGCAAAGGCAGTGACTTGAAGGCCGAGTTGAAACGCATTCCCTTCGACGCGCAGTGTCCAGATCGCTACGCCATGGGTCCGGCGGGCGAGATCAACAGCAATGTCGACGATATGAGCAGGTATCTGCTTTTCCACATGAATCAGGGGAAGGTTGCGGGCAAACAGCTTCTCTCCGAGAGCAATTCAGTCCAGATGCAAACTCCGCAGATGGTAATTCAGGGTGCGCCCGCCTACAAAGAAACGGGCGAAAGCAGTTATGGGATGGGTTTCTTTCTGTCCACTTACCGCGGGCATAGAGAAGTTGAGCACGGAGGGAACATTGACGGCTTCAGTGCCGAGTTCGTGTTCCTGCCGGCAGATCGAATCGGAGTCGTCGTCCTGACCAATCTCAACGGCAACCCCCTGCCGAACATCGTCGCCATGAACGTCTTCGACAGGCTGCTCGGCCTCGACCAAGTCCCGTGGAACCAGCGTCTCCTCGCAACCGAAGCGGGAGGCAAAAAGTCGGAGCAGGAAGCGAAGGACAAAGGCTATACTCCGCGCAAACTCGGAACTCATCCCTCGCACGACCTGAAAGATTATGCCGGCGATTACTCGAACCCGGGATATGGGATTGTGAGCATTGAGCCTAACGGCGAGGCTTTCAAGTTGACACTCAACCAAGTCAGCGAGCCCTTGGAACACTGTCACTACGATGTTTTCCAGGTGCCCGCCGACCCGCTCGATCCATTTGAGAAGATGAAGGTCGAGTTCCTCACGGACATAGACGGGGGCATCTCAAGTCTCTCGATGCCGCTCGAGCCCAGCGTGAAGGACATTGTCTTCACGCGCATGCCCGATCGGCAACTTACCCAGCGCAGCTTTATCGAGGCCTTTATAGGCGACTATGAGATTGAGGGATCTCCGGTGCCGCTGAAAGTCTCGCTCCGGGGCGAAAACTCCCTCCTCATCAGCGTTCCCGGACAGCCCGATTACAAGCTGAATCCGAAGCGCGGCACCACGTTTCAGCTTGCAGATTTCAGCGGTATCACGATTGAGTTCAAGCGGGACGCGACGGGAAAGGTGACTGAGGCTGTGCTTAACCAGCTTGGCAGGGTGATTGTTCTGAAGAAGAAGCAGACACCGTGAGACGATTGGCCGATGGGACGAGTTCCCACCGAATCGGATGCCCTGCCTTGACTGCGCAGTTTGCGGCGAAGGTGGGGCGTTCGGCGTAAGATCGGCTTTGCACGGATTACCTCGAAATGAAACCAGCCACTCCAGTGACGCTGAAGGACCCAGTCGTCCCCTCTTCCCAACGGCCCAAACTCATAACGCAGTTCTCTCCTAAGTCTTGAAAATCCGGATATGAAACCGGACCAGCCGGTCATCTGCTTGCCAGTTTTCGCTACCGTTGCCACTTCTCCGGTAAAAGCGTTTGAACGCGCACAGAGCACCTCGCCTCACTTCGGTCATTCCTGAAAACGCGCCTCCGATAGAGCACTAGCGTCACTCGGAATCGACGGCGGGCGACAATGGAGCAACTTCCCAGAACGGGACTTGGCAAAGTTTGATATAGGATTTTGAGACAGCATGCAAACGGAACGCATTCGGCTGGACGTAACCTGAGTCCCAAGTCTCCAATTTGCAGTCAAAACTCGAGAGCAATTGTGGGAATCCTCTGGGAGAACATGAGGCGTTTGAGTAATGCTCTCTCGGCGGGGATGACAAGATGCGACACTCAGCACCTCGGGCTAAGAACAGAACCGCCCGAAGATGTTAGCCAGGGCAGCAGCCCGCAATTGATCCACGCTCCCGAATCAAGAATGGATGGCGTAAATATCTTCTAACTGCAGGCGCGTGGCATCAAGCCGCGTGGCAATCAGATCTACAAAGCGTTTCAACATCTCGTAGCCCAAGTCATGGTCTTCTTCGCACTTGGCACGCAGCCAATTCGCGTCCCATACGACTGCGTGGGTGGGCAGAAGTGTTCTTGCGTGGAAATGCCAGCGATAAGGCGCCGAGACCCACGACCAGCCAAGAACTTCTCCTTTGTCCACCGTCTGAACCGTCGTCGCGCCCCGGCTGGGGATCAACAGTTCGACCGAGACACGCCCATCGCGGATCACGTAGAACTCATTCGCCGGATCCCCTTCGCGAAAGATGTAGTGCAGCTTCGGAAACTGAACATCTCTCGCGTTAGCGGCGATGAATTTGAGATGCGCCTCAGAGAAACCACTAAAAAAAGGGCATTCCCGGAGGACCGGTTCGAGTGATTGATTCATGGTGGCCCCTCCTCACCTCGCAATGTTCGCGGGGTTTTCGTTTTCTTGTAGAGTCCGCACTTTTTCCGTGTTATCCATGCCGACCTCATACCAGGCAACGCGGCGCCCGCACCCCATACAACCAGAAACACCAAAGTGCCCGATGCAGTAGCTGATTTTATGCATCAGCCACGGGCGACACCTGGCGCGTGGGATGAAGCGGGGACCAGATCGACTTTCTGCCTAGGAGCGGTCGGAAGCATTTCCACTCGCTAGTTCTCCAGGCGAGAGCGCGCCCAGAGCTCATGTGGATGGCACTGCCTAGGCTCCCTATACTCCTTCCCGCTGCAAGTTGCAACCCCACCGGTCAACACGAGGGGAGGACGAATTCGCACTGGGTTAAGAACCTATGGTGTCTCACGGAACTTGGCACGGAGGGTCCCGCTGAAGTCAAACAATTCGAGGTCTCCAGTGTGATGGTGGTCATTGACATGAGGGGCCGAAAGGTGCATAGAGCGCTTAGAAGGAAATAAGGCTGTCATGTCAGCCGTCCCAAGCACGTGTCCCTTTTGCTCCTGTGGTTGCGGATTTTACCTGTTAACGAATAACGGACAACTGGTCGGCGTGGCACCGAGCGAAACCCATCCGGTGTCCTCAGGAAGGCTTTGCGCCAGGGGCTGGAGCGCGCATGAGGCTGCCTTGTGGGGTGACCGGTTGAGGCAGCCGCTGCTTCGGCAGAACGGCAAGCCGGAGTCTGTTTCATGGGATGAGGCGCTTGATCACATTGCAGGGCGCCTCAAGGCGTTGATCGACGCGGGCAAGCCGGTCGGAGTTCTGGGTTCTCCCAGGGCAACCAATGAGGAGAATTACCTGGCAGGCAAGCTTGCGAGGGCTGGTCTCCAAACCAACAACGTCGATTTTTCCTACCATTCCATCTGTGGCCCGCTATTTGCGGGCCTTGAGGAAGTATGTGGCGAACACACTCCTACAACCAGCCTAAATGACATCGCATCAAGTCAGACAATCTTGCTGATTGAGGGTAACTTAGCCGAGACACACCCACGGGCGGCATCATCGGTGATGAAGGCAGTGGAAAAAGGCGCTCACCTTGTCACCATAGGCTACAGAATAACGCAAATGGCACGCCTGTCATCCCTCCACCTGCAGACCACCCCTGGAAATGAGCGTGAAGCGATCAATGGTCTTCTGGCCGCCATCCTTGACCTACGGCGGCAAGATCGGACGTCCGTAGCAGTCCGTGGCGAGGGATATGAAGCACTTTGGCGAGATGTAAAGAGTGTCAAGAGGACCGAAGAATTGCGCCAGGCCGCGGAGTGGATCGCGCGTGCCGAGCGGGCGACATTCCTGCTGGCATGCACCGGCGGACAGGGCGATCAGCCTCAAAAAGATGCCGCCGCTTTTGCCACGCTGGCCGCCATCACCGGACATCTGGACAGGCCCGGTTCAGGACTCTTGCCGCTTCTGGCGCGGAGCAATGTCCGAGGGGCGTGCGATATGGGAGTCATACCGGAACGCCTGCCCGGTTACGATCCGTTGGACGACGAACGAGCTCGGCAACGTCTGCAGGACCTCTGGGGCAAGAAACTGCCCTCGGATCACGGATGGGGTGCAGAAAACCTATTGCAGTCTGTGAGCGGACTAATTGTCGTGGCGGACGATCCTCCATCCGTCGTCCGGATGGGACGGCGCGCAATGGCCGCCATGGGGAGGATCGAGTTCTTAGTGGTCTTGGATGCCTTTGTCACGCCCACCGTGCGGATCGCCCACGCCGTACTACCGATTGCCAACTTTGCTGAGACCGAAGGAACACTCACCAACATGGAAGGCAGGGTACAGAGACTTCGTACGGCGACCAATCCGCCTGGGGAAGCGAGAATCGGCTGGCAGGTGCTTGCTGAGCTCTGCGCCAGGTTCGACGTCGGCAACTCATACACTTCAGCAACAGACGTGCTCTGCGAGATCGCACAGGCGGCGCCTCGATACGCCGGGATAGAACAACGGCTGTCAGAGGGCGGATGGGGCGGTGCCTTGCTTAAGGATTCTGATAACGCGAAGTTCGTAGTCCATCCCACCGGGGCCACAGGGGCGGCAGCGCTGGCATTTGCTGGGCGCCCACACGTGCTGGCGTGTGATGGTGCTTTTGACTGGGGACGCGACCCACTCGTTTTGTTCTCGCCGACTCTAAGTCGCGACTATCAATCAGAGCGAAAGTTCTTTCCCAATGGTTTCGTTGAAATGTGCGAACGCGATGTGGACGCACTCAACCTAGGTGGGCAACGGCACGTTAGGTTGACCTCCGTCCATGGGGATGCGGTAGTTCCAATTCGGGTACGAACGGATCTCAAGCCCGGTGTGCTTTCTGTACCTTACGCGTTCCGCGATCATGTGGCCAGCGTGTTGGGCAGTGACAGTGTAACGGCCGTAAACGTAGAACCGCCATAAGAGACCGTCGATGGCCTTCGCGATAGAAAGACAAGCTATAACGAAATGGCTCCAGAAGTTACTAGAGTCTGGAGAGGTCATCGCTCCCGTTCGTGGCCCGTGCGGCGACATACTCTTCTCAACCATCCATTCCCCCGAGAAGGTGGAGTGGAACTTCCAGAATCCACTTCATCCACCAAAGCAATTTGTCCTGCCTCAAACCGACCCCATTGTTAAGATCAAACGCAACGGTGAGCGCCACGAAGTTGCGCCGACGTACGACGATACCCGCCGATTTCTTTTCAACGTACGTAGCTGTGATGCCAAAGGAATCGCATTCCTGACTCGAATGTACGAGATGGAGCCCGCGGACGCCTCGTACCTTCGGCGCGCTAACAACCTCACGATCATCAGCTTGGCCTGCAACATTCCCTGCCCATTGGGCTTCTGCGTTTGCACTGACTCGGGGCCCTTTTTGAGGGACAGTTATGACGTTCAACTGACCGATCTGGGTGAGAGCTATCTCGTCGAGGTTGGTAGTGAAAAGGGTGAAACCGCATTGTCTGGTGTTCCAAACCTCTTCCACCCAGCTACGGAAGACGAAGTGTCGCAGCGAAAGCGACTGGAGATAGAGGCGAAAAACCATTTTGAGCAAGAGACCTGCCATTTTGCTTCCGCCATGAGGCGCATTTCGACCGGGCGTGTGCAAGATGCGCTGTGGGAAAAGATGAGCGACTCGTGCCTGGAATGCGGCGGATGCAACATGGTTTGCCCCACCTGTTACTGCTTCAGCGTAAAGGATCTCGGCCGGGTTGGAGCCTGGGTTCGCTGCCGTATGTGGGATTCCTGCCAGTACGCTGCCTTCACGCTGGAAGCTTCGGGACATAACCCCCGCGCACATCGGAAGGAGCGGATGAAGCGACGTTTCTTCCATAAAGTAAGTGCGCAGTACTACCAGCGTGACGGCATGGTGGGGTGCGTCGGCTGCGGGCGATGCATCAAGGTATGTCTTGGCGCCACGAACATGCCTGCGGTTGTTGGTGCAATCAGGAAGGGGAAATGGAATGAATGATACGTTCCTTCCAGATATTGCGCGTCTGGTGGATGTCCGGGACGAGACGCCCGACACCAAGACGTTTACATTGCACTTCCGCGATTTGAAGAACAGGGAGGACTTCCATTTCCTCCCCGGGCAATTCCTGGAGCTGTCCGTGTTCGGTTACGGCGAGGCTCCTTTTTGCATCGCCTCAAGCCCGACTCGGCCGGACACATTGGAAACCACGGTCAGACGCACCGGGCAGTTGACCGATGCGCTGCACAGGCTTGGGAATGGCGAGGAGGTAGGGGTACGCGGTCCCTTCGGCAATGGATTCGACGTGGAAGCAGCACGCGGCAGGGACTTGCTATTTGTGGCCGGCGGCATTGGGCTGCCACCGTTGCGTAGCTTGATTTGGAATGTCCTGGATGAGCGCTCCCGGTTTGGCAAAGTGACGATCCTTTACGGTGCTCGCACGCCGGCGGACTTGGTCTACAAGCAGGAACTCAAAGAATGGGGAAAGCGTTCGGATGTGGAACTCCACTTTACTGTGGACATGGCTGATGCAAGTTGGACGGGGAATGTTGGGGTAGTCTCCACTTTATTCAGACAGATCAGCCTCAAGCCGGAGTCCACCATTGCATACGTTTGTGGGCCGCCCATCATGATCAGGTTCGTTGTCCAGGATCTCCTTGCGCTTGGGTTCAAAGCAGAAGCGGTCATATCGACCTTGGAACGCATGATGCAGTGTGGCATTGGAAAATGCAATCACTGTGCCATCGGTCATCGCTATGTATGCCGCGACGGCCCGGTTTTCAACTACAGCCAGATCCGGGAGTTGGTCGAGTAGAGAAATTCTCAGGCACGCTTCCCCGTTTCTGGTCTTTTTCTTGAATGCCGGACCAAGCTGTCCGAGAACCGCAAGGAGCGGTAGCACGGAGCGAGTGTGGGATCGACTTTCATTCGCGCACGGGTCGAGAGTATGAATCTACAAGAAGAACTTGCCGCTGCGATGCAAGGCACCGTGGTCGTGATGGGCATCGGCAATCCTTGCCGTGGTGACGACGCAGCCGGTAGCCTTGTGGCCAGAAAGATCAGCGATGTCCCCGGCGTGCACGTGATCGACGCCCAGGACGTCCCAGAGAACTATCTTTGCCAGGTGGCGGATCAGCGGCCCGACACGGTCGTGCTGATTGACTCCGTCGACCTGAAGTCCGCACCTGGCTCCGTGGCGTTCTTAGATAAGGATCAAACGGCTGCTTACTGGCCGAGCACACACCGCGTGCCCATAAGCCTGCTGATGAACTACCTCGAGCGAGAGACCCATACCCGCGTACTTCTGATTGCGATTCAGCCGCGTCAAACGGCTTTCTTGCAACCGATGAGCGCAGCGGTGTCTTCGAGCGTCGAGGCCATCGCCGGCGTGTTGAAAGAGGTTATCGCGGTGCGGCAGATGCCTGCTCAAACCGGATTCACAAGTCGATTAAGCTCAAAGGAGCCCAGTTGATCACGCCAGTTGCAGTCCTCATGCTGATTTTACCTGCCGTGGGAGCCCTCCTGTCCGTGGTTCTGAAAAGACGCGCCCGCCCCGCTGCGGTAATGACTGCGACAATTACAACTGGCCTGGCTGTATGGCTCACACTCTCCACCTTCGGCGCTCCTTACACCAGAATGTTGGGGGATCTTCCCTGGCTGCACGGCATCGTTGATACGCCCATTCTGGGAATTTTCGTCGATCCCTTGGCATCTCTAATGTTGCTGGTCGTGGTGCCGATCGGGTTGCTCACCGTCCTCTATTCGACCGCGTACCTTACAGACAAAAACCGGGAGCACCCGGTAGGGAGTGAGCATTACGGTCGGTACTATTTCTGGCTCCTGTTGTTCATCACCAGCATGGTGGGGATGGCAGTTTCGCCTAATTTCCTTCAGTTCTTCGCCTTTTGGGAACTGACCACTTTGTGTTCGTGGGCGCTCATCTCTTTTCACCAGAACGAGCGAAGCTTGCGGGCGGGGTTCAAAGCTCTACTGATGACCTCCGCCGGCAGCGCTTTTTTCCTATTGGCCATTCTTATTATTTTTGTACGCACCAACTCATTTGATTTCTCAGCTCTCAGTAAGCTGCCCGATGGTCTGAGGTCGTGGGTTTTCCTCTTTTTCCTGATTGCCGCCTGGGCGAAGGCGGCGCAGGTCCCCCTGCAAACCTGGCTGCCTGACGCCATGGAGGCTCCGACTCCTATTAGCGCTTACCTCCACGCGGCAGCGATGGTCAAAGCCGGGGTCTACCTGATGGCCAGGACAGTGAGCAGCGGATGGGGAATTCCCCCGAAGATCTCATTGCTCATGGGCGGCATGGCGCTACTCACGATTTTCGTCGCTCTCTCCTTCTACTTCGTTCAGGATGACCTGAAGCGGCTGCTGGCTTATTCGACCATCGCGCATCTCGGCTACGTGCTACTCGGCATCGCGATAGGAGGCCTGGGAGCAACCCTGGGTTTCCGGGGCGGTGTCTTGCACATCATCTGTCATGGTTACAGCAAGGCGACCTTATTCTTTTGCGCAGGAAACATAGCCTACGTCACCGGGACTCGCAATATATCGGAGCTGCGTGGCCTGGGAAGAAGCATGCCTCTTACGGCTACCGCATTTTTCATCGGGCTCCTGAGCGTCACCGGAGTTCCACCGTTTGCCTGCTTCTGGAGCAAGTTCATGATCCTCTCGGGTGCCATGCGGCTTGGCGGTCCGATTGGACCGCTCATCCTTGTTCTCATTCTCAGCGAAACTCTGATCTCCTTCGGTTGGATGCTCTACGTCGGGCAGAAAATCTTCTTGGGCGCACCCCTGGCAACAGCTCAAGTTCCGAGCGATATCCCTTGGGCGATGAACGTCACTTTGATCATCCTGATGATCGGCTGTGTAGCAGCCCCGCTTGTGGGCATGCCCTTAGTGCAGTTGATGGGAAAATAGAATGGTTAATGCCGTTCACCACGTCGAAGTCAGCATCGTAATCCTAATTGTGGGGTCACTGGTGAGCTTGCTCTTTGCGCGCAGGCGGAAGCTATGCGGTTGGGTCAGTTTCGCTTTCGTTTGTGCCTCCTCCGTGTACACCGGGCTCGCAGTCGCAGGAGCATGCACGGTGGCGTCAGGCGAGCATTCGATCCTGTCGTTGCCCCAACTGGGTTCCAGTCTCACGTTGCGGATTGATCCACTAAGCGCCATCTTCTTGGCCATTGTTGCGGTGATTGCTCTCCTGAGCACGCTGTACTCCGTCCGGTACATGGAGCACTACGCGCACGATAAGGTCGCGAAGTTCTTCCCAATTCTTCTCCTCTGCGTGGCCAGCATGACGGGAGTTCTTGTGTGCACGGATTTCCTGTTTTTCCTCATCTTCTGGGAATCGATGACACTGACTTCATACTTCCTGGTGACGTTCGAGAGTGAGAACGCAGCGAGCCAGCGAGCAGGCCTGAAGTATTTCATCATCACCCACGGCGCAACGCTTTGCATGGCGGCAGCGGCACTGTTGCTCTGGAGGACGTCTGGCTCGTTTTCTTTCGACGCCATCCGGCAAACTCTGTCCGCGATGTTGACCGCTCGACCGTTCCTGGCCAACGCCATCATCTTTCTCTTCTTCTTGGGGTTTGCTACCAAGGCAGGCCTCCTGCCCATGGGCGATTGGCTTCCCGATGCACACCCCGTTGCGCCCTCGGGTATGAGCGCCACGCTCTCGGGTGCACTCGTCAAACTTGGAATATATGGGCTGATCCGTCTCTTTTGCTCTTTTCTGGTTGTCTCGCCGTCGCTCAAAATATGGGGAATAATTCTGGCACTCGCCGGTACAGGATCGCTTTTCGTCGGGACTTTGACCGCCCTGCGGCAGACCGACACCAAGCGGCTGATGGCCTTCCACACTATCGGGCAAATCGGTTACATCTGCCTCGGACTCGGAGTGGGGGTCTACTGTCTCGATATGTACCCGGCCCTCGCCACGATTGCTCTCGCGGGCGCGATTTTACATGCTGTGAACCACGCCTGCTTCAAGTCCTGCTTGTTCCTCGGTGCCGGGTCAGTGCTCTACCGGACCGGCGAGCGCGACATGGATAAGCTGGGCGGCTTGGCGGCTTTCATGCCCTACACTACCGGCACGACAACCATAGCCTCATTGAGCATCGCGGGGGTGCCGCCCCTAAATGGGTTCACCAGCAAATGGCTAATCGTCGCCGGGTGCCTATTGACAGGGATGCGCTTCCCCTTGTTCCTGGTGCTGGGCTTGATAGCGCTTTTCATCTCGCTCGCCACGCTCGCTTCCTTCCTGAAAGTGCTCGGATCAGTCTTCCTCGGCAGGGCTGATGAGAACCTCGGAATAAAGGAAGTGCCGATATCCATGATCGTGCCCCAGGTCGTGCTCGCCGCCCTGTGTGTACTGTTGGGCATCTTTCCACAGCTCGTGTTGCGCTTCGTTGGGCATGCCATCGAGGGGGTTACTGCTATGCCGGTCGCGGGGGTGAACGCGAGCCGGATGTGGGGCGGCCTCTTCCTGATCGACGGCTCACCAGTCGCGTTCTGGTCGCCTCTGGCCATTCTGACGGTCCTGGCAGTCCTGGCGTTGCTCTCTTATGCGATTCAGCGCGCGGGCGGAGCCCGGACGAGGTCCGTGCCCGTCTGGTACTGCGGAGAAGAGCACGCAGCTGCCACAGTCCGCTACCCCGCCAGCAGCTTCTACCTGCCCTTCAAACACGCGTTCCAGGGGATCTATCCCAGTGGAAAAGTGCATGTGCCGAAATTCCCTGCACCCCTTCGCCGCGCGCTGGATTTTGACCAATGGCTGTATAGGCCGACAGTCAAAGTTATTGACACAGCCGCAGACCGCATCAGCAGAACGCACGTCGGAATCCTGCAAATCTATCTTCTGTGGATAGTCATTGGCGCCATCGTAGTGACTGGAATCCTGTTGTGGGTGAGGGGCTGAGGAGGTGGGCATGAGTACTCCAGATCAGGTGACCGTTACGCGAGTTAAGGAAACAGTCGCCGCGCGCAGCGACGGTGCTCTCCTGTCAGCGACCGTACCTCACGCCGATACCCTCCAGTTCACGATCGAGAAGACGGCCATGCGAGCCGTCGTGGAGGGGCTGGTCAACGAGTTGCAGGCGCGCTTCATGATTTCAGTGGGAACTGATAAGAGACCCCTAACCGGCGACTTCGCGATTGTGCATCTGTTTTCGCTCGACCCTGAGCATCTCTACGTTCTGCTCGAATCTCCCGTGTCCGAAAAAGACCTGAGGATTGAATCGATCACCGAGGTCATCGCGGGGGCAAATTGGGCAGAACGGGAATTCCGGGATGCCATTGGCGTCCATCCCGAGGGGCATCCGGATCCACGCCGACTGCTCTTGGCAGACGATTGGCCGGAAGGTGTGTATCCCCTGCGGAGAGATTTTCCTTACAACTATCGGCCTCCGCGTGCTGAAAATGTACGCCCGCAAATGCGTGAACCACCCCCGGGCGCGAGCGTGCTGCCGATGGGACCTTTCTTTCCGGTTCTGGAAGAACCCGCCTACTGGCGCTTGTTCGTCGAAGGCGAGATGATCGTGGGATGCGATACCCGCCTCTTTTACAACCACCGCGGGATTGAAAAGCTGGGTGACAGCGCTCTGACCTACAACGAGATCCCATTCTTGGCCGAGAGAATATGCGGGATTTGCGGCTTCATTCATTCCACATGCTATTGCCAGGCCGTGGAGAAGGCTGCAGGCATCGAAGCGCCGCGCAGGGCCAGGTACATCCGAACGATCATGCTGGAGCTGGAACGCATCCACTCGCACCTGCTCTGGTTGGGCATTGCAGGGCACATTATCGGTTTCGAGACGGTGCTCATGCAGACCTGGCGGATTCGTGAGCCAGTCATGTGGCTTTGTGAAGAGATTTCCGGGAACCGCAAGGCGTACGGAATGAATACGATCGGTGGACTCAGGCGCGATCTCCCCGATCAGATAAAGCCAAAGCTCCTCGAGACGCTTGCCAAGGTGGAAAGGGAGGCGACAACAGTTCGCAACGCCATCATTGGGGACACCACGTTGCATGCCAGGACCAGGGGAGTTGGCGTACTAACGAACGAGTGGGCGAAGAAAATCTGTGTCGTGGGCCCACCGGCCAGAGCTTCTGGGGTGGCGATCGATGCGCGGATCGATCACCCCTATGCGGCGTACGACGAGATACGTCCTCAGATTGCCACACAGGAGGCGGGTGATACGTGGGCGCGCGTGCTCGTGCGAGTCGCCGAGTTGCTGGACTCAATACGGTTGGTGCGCGAGGCTCTCGCGGCAATCCCTGGGGGTCCCATTTGCGCGGAGATCAAGGAGGAGATACCCCCGGGTAGAGTCGGGGTGTCGGTGGTGGAGGCGCCGAGGGGCGAGGCACTGCATTTTGTCCAGACGGGCGGCGACAACCGCCCGTATCGGTGGAGAGTGCGTGCACCCACCTATCCGAATCTTCAGGCCATGCCGGCCATGGTCGCAAATGCAAACATCGCAGATGTACCAATCACGCTGGGAAGTCTCGATCCTTGCTTCTCGTGCACGGAGCGCCTTGAGACGCTCGACAAAAGGACGGGTGAAGTCAGGGTTTATTCCCACGCCGAGATCCTTGAGATCTCCAGAAGGAGAGCTCGCAGCGGAGGGGCGCGATGACAGTTTGGCTCATCAAGAGTTTGCTGCTCTGCTTGCTGAATGTAGCGGCCGCTCTGTTCTTGTCGCCACTTTGCGAAGGCATCATGCGCAAGCTCCGAGCCGCGATCCACTCTCGAATTGGACCTCCCATCTGGCAACCCTATTGGGATCTCTTGAAACTCCTGGGCAAGGAGGACCTCCGCAGCACCGGCGGAATCGTGTATGCAAGCCTGCCGGCATTCACGCTAGGTTCGGCGCTGCTGCTTGCTGCACTTATCCCAATGGGGACCGCCGCGCCGCTTGCATTTGCCGGCGACATGATCGTGGTGATCTATGTTGCGGCCATGAGCGGTGTACTGCTCATGTTGAGTGGTTTTGCCAGCGCCAGCCCTTACGCTTCCATCGGGAGCTCCCGCGAAATGATGATGCTTTTATCTGTCGAACCCATCCTGGCCATTGCTCTCTCCGTGGGTGCGTTCAAGGCAAAGACTCTGGCCGTAGGTGGCATGGTGAACTGGCAAGTGCAGAATGGACCATGCATCAGTATGGCGATTGCGGGCGTGGCGTTTTTCCTCGCTTTGCAAGCCGTGGCTGGCAAATTGCCATTCGACATTGCCGAGGCCGACCAGGAAATCATGGGGGGCCCATTGGTGGAGCAAAGCGGTCCGCGCCTCGCGCTCTTCCGCTGGGCTATGTGGGTGAAGCAGCTAGTGCTCGCTTTTTTGCTGGTGGAAGTGTTCTTTCCTTGGCCGCACCTTGGAAGCTACCTGATTGATCTGATCGCAACGATTGTGAAGGTGCTCATCGTGCTCGTGCTGGTGGCCGTCATCGATGCCGTCAATCCGCGGCTCCGCATCGATCAAGCCCTGGGTTACTACATGCGGGTCGCGTTTTCGTCCCTGGCAGCCTTGGCTTTTGCGGTGATTGGGAAGTAGCAGGAGGTTGAAGTGTTCCTGAGCAAGCTGCGAGAAGCGCTGATTTGCTTGAAAGCAGGGCGTGTGACTCTCGGATACCCGTTTGCGCCCCATGAACCAAAGCCTGGGTTCCGCGGCAAGATCACGATCGACGCCGATCTATGTTTCGGATGCGGCGGATGCGCAAACGTCTGCCCGGCTGGTGTGATTGTAGTGTCCGACACGGAACAGTACATGAGGACGCTCGAGTTCTACTGGCGCAGGTGCACCTATTGCGACAGGTGCGAAGAAGTTTGTCCCGAGAAAGCGATCACTCTCACCCAGCAATTCGAAACCGCCACGAACGCTCCCCAGGATATGTACATGCGGCTGGAGGTTTTCATGGGACCCTGCCAGAGGTGCGGCAGGTGTTTCCCGCCTCTTACACCGCTTGACCGGATGATGAAAACCGGTTTCAGGGAGGGCTTGCGGGGAGGAAGAGCATGAACCTGGAAGCGCTGCACACCGGCTTGATCGAGACTCTGAGCTTGACCCTGGTGATTACCTCGGTGGCCGCAGTGGAGATGCGCAGGCTCAAATTCTCGATCGTCGCGTACCTCTGTCAAGCCCTCTTGATCGTAGGTCTGATTCTGAGCTTTGCTGCTGTCAACAGGGCCCTGTACTGGTGGGCTGCCACTGCTTTAGTTACGAAGGTGATCCTTACACCCTGGTTCCTTTTCCGGTCGATCCGCGGTGTGGACGACCACGAAGTGAAGCCGGTGATTGGTTTTGGCCCCTCGGCGGTGATTGCGGCCTTGCTGATGATGAGCTTCTATCATCTCACACACGGCCGAGGCGCACTTCTGGCGCCAACCGAGATGGCGCAGCTCGGGGTGTTCCGAACGAATTTGGCAGTAGCGTCCACAGTTTTCGCACTTGGCTTGTATGCTGTGCTGACCCGTCGGGATGCAATCAAGGCGGTGATCGGGCTGTGCCTCCTCGAAAACGGCGTGCACCTGAGTTTGGTGAGCTTGGCTCCTGGCATGCCGGAAACCGCGCTCTTCGGAGTTGCTACCGAAGTGGTTGTGACAGTCTTCCTGCTGCTCTATGTGGTAGACGGAGTACGGCGGGAGTTCGGCTCCACTGATACGTTTAGGCTGCGGGAATTGAGGTGGTAAGTGCGTTCAAACGGTTGGGACGGGGGACGTACGTATGGCTGGTGACATGCTGATAGAGACATCCATCGTACCCGCGGTCGTATTTCTCTTACCGATGTTGGCGGGCACCATCGTGTTCTCGATACCGGGTGTGGGCCGCGCTTTTCAACAATGGTTGTCCGTTTTGACGGCAGCAGTTGTGACTGGGCTGGGTGCTTGGATGGCCTCCCGGATCCTGCAGGGGCTTGTGCTCACTACCTGGAACGGTGAGCTACGTGTCGATGCCTTGAGTGCCTTGATGGTAATCATTATTGGAGGCATCGGGCTGCTCGCATCGCTTTACTCTGTGCGCTACCTTGCGGCGCGCATGGCTGAGGACACTACCTTGCGGCGCATGCGCATATTTCATGGCCTTCTGATGTGGTTTTTCGGGACCATGTTGTGGGGATGCGTCACCAATAACGTGATCATGCTCTACGTCGCCATTGAAGCGACCACTCTCACCTCAGGCCTTCTCGTAGCCTTCTATTGGGATCGGCGGGCGCTGGAGGCCGGCTACAAATACCTCATGTTGCTGACCATTGGGATCACCTTCGCTCTGTTCGGTTGCGTGCTGCTTTACGCCGGTGCGGCGGCCACGAATAAGCTGGCTGGAGGGAGCGCCCTGCTGATTAGCGACATCCGGAACGTCGTGCCATTCATTCCAAGCGGCACCGCGGCAATAACGATTGCGTTTCTAGTGATCGGATTCGGGACCAAAGCGGGGATTGCGCCGTTTCATCCGTGGCTCCCGGACGCGCACGCAGAGGCGCCTACGCCGATTAGCGTGCTTTTGTCGGGCGTGATGATAAATATGGCGCTCTATGCCATGGCCCGCACGGTGAGCATCTTCTACCCAGCATGGCCTCAGGTCACAGTCTTCATCGTGGCGCTGGGCACTTTCAGCATGTTGCTCGGCATCATTTTGGCTTTGGCCCAAGACGACCTCAAGCGGTTGCTAGCCTATTCGTCCGTAAGCCAGATGGGCTATGTGCTGGTGGGGATCGGACTCGGAACTTACTTGGGCTGCTATGGTGGCCTGTATCACTTGCTCAACCATGCGCTCTCCAAATCTCTGTTGTTCATGTGCGTGGGTGCAGTGATCTATGCCACTGGTGTCCGGCGAATAGCCGAACTCGGCGGACTGAGAAAACAGATGCCTATCACAAGCGTCTGCTTCCTTCTAGGGGCCTTGGCGATTGCGGGCTTCCCACCGCTAAACGGATTCTGGAGCAAACTGACCGTATATCTGGCCCTCGCCAGGGCCGGAATGTGGTGGGCGGCAGTCATTGCCATTCTGACGAGTATTCTGACCATGGTCGTTATGCTTCGCGCGGTGTACAGAGTTTTTTGGGGAGAACCCCGCTCGAGCGGGACGTCCGCGTTGGCCGCGCGGGAAGTACCAGCGCTCATGTGGGTCCCCATGGTGGTTTTGGCGGCTATGTGCGGATTGCTTGGGATTTGGCCTCAAGGACCGTACCCGCTGCTGGACCGTGCAGCGAAGGTGCTGGCCACTTTGGGTCGGTAACTCGGTTTTATCTGTCGCTAGTTCTTTGGGGATACCCGATGCAGGAGTCAAAAGATGATCGTTCGACCTTCGCAGATACCTTTGGTCCCCGGAGATCTAGCCTTCTGCACTCTGCGCTGGACCAATGCAGTTATCTGCCTGGCGGCCGGAGAGGGTTGATCTGCTCAGCTGAGGTGCCAGTATGTTAGAACGTCTGTGCCGTAAAGCGTTTTGCAAAGCCCTTTGGGTGTATCACGCCAACACCGGAGCATGCAACGGATGCGATATCGAAGTTATCGATGTTCTCACTCCTTATTATGATGCCGAACGTTTTGGGATCAAGCTTGTAGGGTCTCCCCGGCACGCGGATGTGATCCTGATTTGCGGCCCTGTCACTCGACAAGTTGCACCAGCGCTAAGGAGATTGGTGGAGGCTGTTCCCAACCCTAAGCTCACATTCGCAATTGGTTCCTGTGCAACGGGAGGAGGTTGCTGGTTTGACACCTACAACGTGTTGGGAGGTGCCGACAACGTGATCCCGGTCGATTACTATATCCCGGGTTGTCCTCCTCGACCTGAAGCCATCCTTTACGGAGTGGCTTTTGCATTGGGCTTGGTCCCGAAGAAGATAGCCGAGGAAAGGCTGAGTCAAGAAACGCTCGAGGAGTTGGCGCACGGGAAATCCATCGTCACGGAGAAATGTCTTCGGACGGTGCCTTGAACGTGGCCGAAATGGCGCTGCGCTCTTGGGAGCCTTCTCTTGGGCCACGCCCTCGATGCCTGGAGACATGCCGTTGCTTTGAGCCCTTGACGGAGACGGTGCCACTGGCTGTTCTGCACGGTTACTACGAAGAGGACATTCATCGCCACTGCTGTGCTACTTCCGGGCGGTGCCTGGCGATCAGCCGACCGAGCCGGGGTAACTGCGACGCACTTGGGAATTGCACGCTGCGGGACTGTGTGGAAAGGGGGGAATGTTATGGAGGGTCTGGAGCGTTTTCTGGTTGAGAGCCCGTTCTTCAAAGGGATGAAAAAGGAATATCTGGAGCTGCTGGCGGGATGTGCATCAATCGTGCGTTTTGACGCCGGGGAGTTTATCCTCCTTTAGGGCAAGGTGGCTAACGCATGCTACCTGATCCGGCAAGGTAAGGTATCGCTTGAGGTTCTTGCGCCGAAGCGGAGTTCGCTCACCATTCAGACCCTGGGCGAAGGCGAGGTTCTGGGGTGGTCCTGGCTGGTTCGGCCATACCAATGGCATTTCGATGCACGGGCCGTGGAGTTGACACGCGCCATAGCAACAGCAACATTCATAAGCGCGGGGCCAAGGAGTTGGCGCACCATGGGAATGTGTTTCGTGCAGTGATAAGACATATCGGAACGGGCTCCCTGCTGATTGGGATACATCACGCTCACTTTAATCATAGTGCCTCCCAAAGCTGGTATGCCGCTGGCGCGGGCTGTTCGGTGAGCAGACTCTAAGGCACCTCGTGAGCTTTCGTCAATCGTGCGCACGGGCTGCCAACTGATAAGTCGCTTTACCGGTAACTTGGGTACCGGGACCAACTGTACGGTTTCGGCGTAAATCGGGCATTGAGCCCATTGGAGTGGTGGGAAATCCAGTTCGCATCAGTTACCGATGCACAGTCCTGTAACTGAACAGTTTTTGGCATTCTTGTCGGAGAAAACCGCCGGTGACGGGGATGGGGTGATTGCCCTTCTCGAAGACCAGCCGGCAGGGGATTAGACAAGCTCGCCACTTGTAGTCTTCCGTACCGCGCTTGCGGCCATAAGCGGCAATATCTTCTTGGGAAACGCCGTAGACGACCGCGCCAATTCTAGACCACACGCAGGCACCGGCGCACATGGCACAGGGCTCGTGCGTGGAGTAGAGAACGAAGTCGGACAGGTAACGGCCATAGCCGCTTGATACGTATTTGAGCGTTTCCAACTCTACGTGTTTGATGCTAGATCCCGAAGTTTTTACTCGGTTACCGGCACTGGCAATGACCACTTCGCGCCTGCCAGTAAGGCGTGTGATGACCGCGCCAATGGGATAGTCGCCCCGGTCACCGGCGCGTTTGGCCTCCGAGATAGCCAGCTCCATGAACTTCTTTCGCGGTTTGTAGGAAGGAGGGATCATGTTGATGGATTATATCCGTTTGTCGCAAGTGTTTCTCAGGATAGCCCCACATGTCCGGTTTATGCCGCGTTTATCGGGCATTGAGTCCATTGAGCTCGTGATGTTCCAACAGATATCTCGCACCTCAGACTTTCATTCTTAACATCGACTACCCGCGTGCCAACAAATAGTAGAGGGGTGATTTTATTCTGAAGTATAAGGAAGAGCCACAAGAGATCCTGGCAGTAATCGCGGCGTCTAGGGCCCTTCCAACTTGTTCCAGCAAATCCCTTCGAAAATGCTTTTTCCATGTTCGCGTCCGTTCCTTGGACCGTCATTTGGCCCCAATAGTTGGAACAGCATTAGACGGCTCCGCCCAGTGAGAGAAAGAGAGTGAGATAACGCTTCAGGTTCTGGGTGATGAGGAAATTTTCTTTCACGTGCTCATGTCCCCGCTCACCCAAGCGAGCGGCAATTTCCGGATGCGAGAGCAGGAAACGGATCTGATACGCGGTTCCCTCGACGGAGTGCGCCAGCAGCCCAGTGTGCTTGTGAATGATCTGGGTGGGGATTCCGCCGACGGCGGAGGCGACGACGGGTTTCTTCTTCCAGAGGGCCTCGGAAACGGTAAGGCCAAAACCTTCGCGCAGACTTTTTTGAATGACGATTGAAGAGGCACGCTGCAGCGCGTTCACTTCCAGGGGAGCCCAGGCGGGAAGCTCGAGCACCTTGATATCTGGGTCGCCTTCCGCGGCCCGATGGACTTCCTTCAAGACTTGAGCGCCTTCGGGATCGTCCGAGGCGCTTCCGCCCGCCAGCACCAACTGACAATCGAAATAGCGCTTCACGATGCGGTAAGCGCGAATGACGCCGAGCGGGTCTTTGAGCCGGTCGAAGCGGGAAATCTGCGTAAGGATAGGCCGCAGCGGATCAATCTGATAGCGGGAGAGCACATTGGCGATGAATTCGGGCGGCAAGTCCCGATTTTTTTCGGAGAGCGGGTCGATCGCAGGATAGAAAAGATATTGCGGAATAGGAAGCTGGCGCGCGAATTCAGGAGAGGAAAAGATCGCACCGTCGTAGCGGGAAACGTAGGAATGGAGAAAATTCCAGACCGTGGGGTTCGGATGAGAAAGATCGATGTGGCAGCGCCAGACCCAGTGGTTTTTTCCGTTTGTGCGGTCCTCGATGAGGCCAACGGGCTGGGGATCATGGATGATCACGAATTCGACATCGAGCGGGAGACGATGCAGGTTTCGTTGCTGGTATTCCCGGAAGATGTCGAAGTCGCGAGGCTGCGGATGATAGGGCGCGCCATGGAGAGCGTTGTGGAAGGACTTGGTGACCTGGAAGAAATCTTCGCCACCGGTGATGACATCCCAGCGGAAGAGAAGGCCCAGATCTTCCGCGAGAGGCACGAGGCGATTGAGCATCTCGGCAACGCCGCCGCCAACAGCGGTGGAATTCACCATTTCGACGCGGCGTCCTTGCAACGGACGGGCCAAAGCGCGCAATTCCTCGATCTCACCCGCACCAATTACCGCGGCGTAGTCATCCAGCGGGATGCGGTTCGCGGTCTGCACTTCCGTCATGTTTTCTCCTCTCGCGGTCCATCAGGCGAAGCAATTTGTTGCGGGCGCTATCAAGGGTGTTGGTGTAGATATCAATGCGATTAACGTTTTCGGCGAGAGTTATGAGGCCGAGGCCGTCCGCGAGCCAGTGCGAAAAATCGTTGGTACGGAGGTGAAGCCGCAGCCGGGAAGAAATGAAATGGAAATAGAAACTGGAGTGGCTGAGGTGAGTAACCCCGACACGAAACTCATCGAGACTCCTCGCCGTCAGGCCCAGAGGAAGAGCGACTTCGATGGATTCGCAGAAATAGAAGGGCTCAAGAGCGGATTGATCGGCAAATTCAGGATGGAGTTTGCAGAAATCGCGGACAAGCTGGCACAAGTCGGCACGCAAGGCGGCAAGAGAGGAATAATCGCGGATATCGAGAGCGGCGAGTTGTTCGGCGAGAGCGTCGCGATTGGCATCGGCGAGAACCCATTGCGCGAAATCGTTGGAGAAGCCTTCGGTAAGGAAATGGTGGCTGCTGAGGGTCTGAAAGGTGTGATGAAAGATGGATGCGTCGCTGCACTGTTCGAGTCCGGCGAGAAGCTCGGACAGTGTCATCGCGGAAATGTTGCCGATGCGAGTGAGATTGCCCACGGTGAAAAAGTTAAAAGGTGTCTCTGCTGTCTCCATGAGATGCTTGCCTCCCTCCGTGGCCAGGTACGGCCGCTTTCGTTTAGGTCAAAAACGGAACTTCATTCCGCTCCGGGGCTTCGATCCTAATCTCGGTAAGATCGGAAAGAAGATGCGCGGCCCAACGGTAGATATTGTATTCGCGAATGGTTTTGCGCATGCGGGCTATGCGGGCGGACTGCTGCTCGGAGCTCAAGTCCAGGGCCTGGTAGATGGCCTCGGCGAGCTGCTGGACGTCGTAGGGATTGATGAGCAGAGCGTCGGTGAGTTCGTGCGCGGCTCCGGTAAACGAACTGAGGATCAGGGCACCTTGTTCATCCTCACGGGCAGCAATGAATTCCTTGGCAACGAGATTCATTCCGTCGTGAAGAGACGTGACCAGGCAAACCGAGGCAGCCCGGTAGAAACGGGCGATCTCCTGATGGGAGTGGTGCCGCAAGAGAAGAACAATGGGCTTCCAGTGGCCAACCTGAAACCGGTGGTTGATTCGTTCCGCTTCTGCATTGACCTCCTGGATAAATTGTTGATAGCGAGAGATGTCCGTGCGACTGGGAGCACCGATCTGCACCAGGGAGAAGCGGCGCTGGTAAGCAGGATGAAGCTCAAGGAAGCGTTCGACCCCGCGGAACCGTTCGATGATCCCTTTGGTGTAGTCCAGGCGATCGACACCGATAGCGAGAAGCGACGCTTCGATGCCCAACTCGGCACAAAGTACGCCGCGCTCCTCACCTGCACTGCGAGAAGGCTTCGCTTCGCCATTGGTTTTGGGAAATGCCACGCTGATGGGATACGGGCGTACGCGAGTGACATGGCCCTGGCGATTAACGGCGAAGCGGTCCCACTCGGTCAAAGCTTCTAGGGCGTGATCCACCGTTTCCAAGAAATTGTTGCAGTGGGTCTGAATGTGAAAACCGATCAGGTCGGCTCCGAGTAAGCCTTCCAAAAGCTCGCGCTGCCAGGGGCAGATGCCGAACACTTCGGCGTTGGGCCAGGGAATATGCCAGAAAATCGCGACGGCCGCATCCGGGCGGGCTTCCTTCACCATCTTCGGCAGCAGTGCGAAGTGATAGTCCTGCGCAAGGAGAATGGGTGACTGCGCTCCTTTCATCTCTTCGAGGACGGCATCGGCAAAGCGGCGGTTCACCCGCTGGTAATGAATCCAGTCATCCAGGCGAAAGGTCGGGCGCGTATGTGCGATGTGGCAGAGGGGCCACAAGCCTTCATTGGAAAACCCTTCGTAGTAACCGCTCTCCTCTTCCTCGGTGAGCCAAACGCGCCGCAGGGTATAGGTGGGGCGGTCAGGTGGAACCTGCAAATGATCGTGCTCATCAACAACTTCACGGTCGGCATTGCCGGAACCGTTGGCGATCCAAGTGCCATTACAAGCCTGAAGGACGGGCTCCAGGGCGGTGACGAGACCGCTGGCCGGGACGATCATTTGTATGGCCTTGTCTTTTTCGCGAAAAACGTGCATGTAGGGCTCGCGATTTGACACGACGAAGAGAGGCTTGGCGCCCAACTTGTTCCGCAGGCTGACGCGGAGGCGCTCTGCGGTCCAAACAGAAGATTGCGATTCGCGAAGTTGTGCCTCCTCCTGTGCTGCTGCTCGCGCGGTATTTAACGCATGGGCGAGGTGCTTTACCTCGGTGTGGATCTGGTCGAACAATTCGCCTTTGGGAAGCTCAGAACTCGTATCGGAGGACCCGGCGCGCATGGTCACGAGCCATTTTGCAGTGCGTGCGAGAGGCGCGGTGATGTTCCAGCGGACAAGAACGAACGCCAAAGCAGTAATCAGTATGGTTTGCAGAAGGGCGGTGAGAAGAGAGTCGCGGAGAGAGTGAGAGAGGCGTTCGTCGATATAACTCGTGTCAAAGATAACAAGCAAGGTGCCGGTCTGTTCTGTGTCGCGATGAAGTGGCAGCGCGTAAACGTACAGGGGAAGGCCAGCAACACTCAGAAAATCGGCCGCACCCGCGCCGAGTTTGTCGGAGCGGGCCGCGGTGTTAGGGCGTTCTTCGAAATACTGAGGATGGTCAGGAGTAATCGCCAGGACCTTACCGGAACGGTCGTAAATCGCAACTCCCAGGAGGTGTTCCCGCTGCCCGATTCGAGCAACCATCCGCTGAAGATTCTTGTCGGTGGCACGGCCGGGAACGGCCTCGACACTTTCCTGAAGAGTTTCCGCTAATGTGGCAGCGCGCCGGGAGAGATCGTTGTACAAACTGCGGCGCTGGGTGCGGTACTGGTAGCTGGCGTAGAGAAGAGAGACGAGAACGACACTGAAGGCGAGCGGCAGGACAAGTTTGAGTGTGGTGCGCATGCGGCTGTCTCCACGGCTGGTTGCCCTTCGCTGTTCAATCAAGCGGCCGGAAATGTACGGACGAAGAACTGATCGTAGTGGTTTACAACGCCGTGTAAGATCGCGAAGCGGCCATCGCCACTACATCCAGGACCCGCCAGAAAGTACAAGAATCCTAGGTCACGTCACAGACGCAATCCGGCGAATAGGTACAAGACCAACAGGATGATCAGGACCAGCCCGACAATCCCTACGCCCCTGAGGGCCACGGTAACTTCACTTGGGCGGGGAAGCTGCTGTGGCCCCTTTTCATCATCCCGTTGAAGCAGCAGCTGACTTCTGTTCCGTTTCTTCCCAGACCCGCACCATCTTGGTGCTCTTAGATGCCCGTAAGTCCTTCGCAACATCGCGCCAGATGTCAGCCTGAGATATTTCCGATGGTGGCATCAGGTCAGCTTCTGCTTCCAAAGTTTCGGCCACAAAATCATCCACACGCACCAATCGTGGTTTTATGTCTTGCTGCATACTGCACCTCTGTGCGCATTCTACGCCAACGTACCCACGGTTTAAACACTGGTTTTTTCAACTTCTGATTCATCCTAGATTCACAAAATAACAATGCAGTCTACTGAACGGAGGAACCGCGGGCCGTCAGTAAGCGATGACGCGACGATTGCCCACAAACATCTGATTCTGGGCATCGAAACTCACGAAAACAGAATGCGTAAAATCAGCTACTTGTGGAGCGACGAAACTTGGGGTTTTGGGGCCGCTCTTGGGGTGGTTCCGTGGGACCAACCTATCGGGCAACGGCGGATTGGTACTTGATTGGTCGAAATTGAGTCCTCCACGAGCGCATCAACGTTTAAGTGGACGCCAAACCGGACAACTTCGTTCCAGTACCCACATGGACGGCTCCCGCGTTTCGGAAACTGACCCACCTTGAATAGTCGACTGGAGCACCGGGCGAGGAATCTCCCTCTCTACGCTTAAACGCCCGCCCCCAGCTTCACTTTCACGGATCGCTCCAACAAGTGCAGAGCCAGCGCCTGGTTTGCCTGCGTCCACAAGAGCGGCGTGTGATCGTTGGGGACATATTCCCCATCTTTCAGGAAGTACAGTTCGGGGCAACCTCCCGTCGGCGTCAATTGCCGCAAGGAGCGGTTGAAAAAGTAAACTTGCCTGCGAAAACTCTCTGCGTCCGAAGGGTTCGCCAGAAAGCGCTCGCCGTAAATGATGGAGAGCTGCGGATCGAAGATGCACCACTGGGCCTCGCAACCCGGCTGCAGAAGCGCGTCCCGGTAGGCCATCCGTTCGCTGAAGTCGCTGCTCATCTGGCCCGGCGCAAACCATTGATCGTAATCCTGACAAAAATAGGAATCGCCGGCATAACGCTTGATGCCGATCTCGCCCTTGAGCCGCGCCTGCACCAGACTGAGGATGGCGTCTTGCGCCGCAAGTTCCCGCACAACGCGCAACGGGTGAATCAAGGAGAGCAAGGCGGAATCCGCGAGCCGCTCCGGCGGCGCCTCAAACGGCAGCGTGGCATCGAGCCGCGCGCGCCCCTTCGCGATCAAGTGGTCCAGCCTCGCCAGCCTTTCTGGAGGCGCGGAAACATCGTCCCCGTTCTCGCGCTTGTCAGGCGAGCGCAGGTTCTCCCGCATTTCTTCCAGTCCCGCCACAACGGCGCCGACACTCGAATTGCGAATCGCAAGTCCTTCTTCCCACGCCCCGCTGTCCCTATCCTGCCAATACTCGATGGCCTCAAAGTAGCGCGGAAGAAGCTCGTAGGTTTCCCAATCCGCGGCGGTCAGCGGAAGCGCGCCGGAGTTCGCGAGAACGAATCGAAACCACAGCGCCAGTCCCAGCGCGTCGTTTTGCGCGTGCGGCCACTTTTCCGGGAGCTCGCCGAGCGCCTGTGCCGCGAAGCGGATGTGCGGGCGGCGCTGCACATCGTCTTTCAGCAGGCGGGAGGTGTCATTAATAATGTCCAGGAAGCGCGGCCGCTGCCTGGCAAAAAATTGCGAGAGGCCTTGCATGCAGGCGATGGCGGGTGCAAGTTCTCCGCGCAATCGGAACGAATTCGCCACCAGCACATTGTCCCGGACCCAGACGTTGTGATAACCCGAAACGCTATTCGCGCCAGGCGCGGCCGTGGCCGCGAACAACCCGTGCTCCACCGGCAGGATCGCATGCGTGCCGTGGGCTTCCAGCGTTTCCCGGATCTTTGCGAGACTCTCCGGTGTATATTCCTCGGCAATCAAGTATTGCAAAAGCCCGTCCTGGGGCATCGATGCCGCCTTCCCTGCCTGCGTGGTATCGGGCATTTTTCACCGACAGGGAATTCTATCGCACTCGTGCTCCGCGCTCATCCAGAGATCGCCATCGGAAGTGAGCGTACAGACAGCAGCTCTATGACGGCGGCGTCACGTGTGTCCAACTGACAATTGCCGGGAACAAAACATGGCGCGGCGGTGTCTGAAACATAGTAGTGGTTCCCGTCGTATCTTCAGGTGAGAGGCACGCTGTACGGGCTCGATAGTTGCGCGCCATCTGCTTCCCCGAGGAGCGCCGGGTGCATGAACACTGAGGGATTAGGGCCGCGAGGGCTGGACCGCCGCAGGGCCCCGCGTTTTCGCTACCAGGCTCATCTCGAGATCGAATGGGGTTCCGCCCGGCTGAAAGCCCGCACGCGGGACATCAGCGCCGGTGGGATGTTCATCGAATCGGAAGATGTGCTTTGGGTGGGCGCGGGCTTCCGCGCGCGAATCGCCATGGAGCGGCCTTTTTGGCTGGATTGTTCGGTGAAGCGCGTCGAGCCCGGCCTCGGCATGGGCGTCACCTTCGCGCTTGCCGAAGAGCAGAGCCAGCAGCATTTCCAGGATCTGCTCGCGAAACTCGCGGCGGCATCCTAAAGCCGTATACTAAAGTTCATGACTCGTTGCCTGGATTGCGGTGCAGTGCGCACTTCAGATCAGTGTCCCGTTTGCGGGTTAACCTCCGCCGCCGCGGAACTCGTCTTCCGCCGCCGCTTGCTGCTGCAGACGGGAATCTTCCTCACCGGTTCGCTCCTCTTTCCTTATGTCAGCCAGATTTACGCTCCGCTGGACCTGGACGCGATGCTGGTGTTCTTCGGCGTGGTCTTCTTCCTGGCGCTGACGCTGGCGGTATTCCTGGAGCGCCGCGCGCACGCGCGCCAGGAAATCGAGTTCCTGAAGCGCCTGTTCACGGGATTAATCCCAATACCTTTCATCCTGTCGACCGCGCTTTTCCTGAACGGCAGGCTGGATTCGCCGAAGAATGTGACCTATCACACGGCGATCGTTGACAGCCGCTATCAGATGAAAGGGGTAGTGCGGGGCACGCGGCGGTTGTTTGTGCCGTCGTGGCGCGCAGGACACCGCTACGAGCGGCTGGCGGTGGATTTGGATGATTTTGACCGCTTCCGCCCGGGCGACAAGATTGTGGTTGGCGCCGAGCCGGGAGCGCTGGGCATACCGTGGTTTTACGGCGTCTATCGCCAATAATTCCCAGAAACGAAACCGGCAATTTCAGCCTGAATTCCAGACTTGACCAATTGCAGGCGAGCGCATCTTGTTTTGTTTCCTTCGACTGTAGTGGGAAAATCCAACTTCACCGAAGTTGGATCTTCCCTCATCGTCCAACTCGAAAAATTCGTCATTCCGACCGGAGGGACGGCGCTTTTGGCCGTCCCGGAGCGGAGGAATCCCTCTGCAACTTCGGATTCCAGGCTCAGTAGATGGGGCGGCCGTTGATGTCAAACGGCAGTTGCAGCTCCAGGAAGTGGCCGTCCTTGCCAAGACGGAAGCGCAATCGTTGCATGCGGCCGATATTGCGGTCCGTCCAATCGGGCGTGTGAATGGGATTATCGGGAAGATCGGCGAAAGACCAGGAAACGGTTTCCCCCTGAATGGTGAGTTTCTGCGGATCCAGATCGTAGACCTCCTCTTCCTCCACGTCGATAAACAGGTAGCGCTTCCAGAGGCGCACCAGCAGCAGGCCCTTCCTCTCGCAATGGTAAATGTTCCAGGAATTCGGAGCTTCGTCGTTGAACCGCAGAATGGCGAATGGCAGCGGCTTCCAGGTGTATTTCCTGGCAGCTTCGTTTTGCGCCGGCGCGAAGAAAGCGCACGAAAGACAAATGGCGAGGGCAGCGGCAACTCGCGCAAGCCAGCGGAACTGCGCGCTCATCTGCTGCAGCCGCAGTCGCGCCACAGGGCGCCCAATTCCCACAGGCCAAAGCCAACTTTGGGCGGAACTGGGTGCCCCACCTGGCGCGCGAGCATGGAGATTTGTCCACGGTGGTGCGCATCGTGGGCGAGCAGGTAGCCGACGAAGGTGACCACGATGGGAAATGTCTCGAGCAGGGGTTTCTTGTACTCGATGCTCGAAGCCTTGGAGGCGGGCGCAGGTGCGGTCTTCATCTTTGGAAACCTCGCGTGGAGTCCATGCAAAAGTGTACGACAGGAGGGGAAGAAGTAGCGAGCGGGAGCGGCACCCCCGGGAAGCGCAGGCTGTGCAAGCGCCGCCAGCGCCCAGCGCATGCCTGCGGCGCAGATACGAGACGGGGAACTCTATATAATGCAAGATGAACGGTGCGAGGCATAACTTGACGACGAAGATGTGGCGTGTGGTTGCGCGGGTCTTTCCGCGATGCAGCGTGATCTCACAGGCGATCGCGTTCAACCTCTTTCTGGCCTTTTTCCCAACATTACTCCTGGCGGTGTGGTTTGCGTCCAGTTGGATCGGCAGCAAAACCGCCCTGCTCGATACGATTCGTAATTTCACGGAGTTTCTGCCGCCGGGCAGCCAGGGGATCGTGACGGACTTCCTGGCGCGGCGCGGACCCGACGTATGGAAATTTGCGCTGCTCGGCTGGGCGGGGACACTGTTTGGCGGGTCGCAGGTGATGAAGCAGCTCATGGACGGGATCCACCTGATTTACGGGGATGATGAGCGCCTCGACTTTTTGCACCGCCAGTTCCGCGGCCTGCTGCTGTTGCTGATCACCATTGCCCCGATCCTGGCGGCGGGAATCCTGGGGGTGTTTGGGAGGCCGCTGCGGAGATGGTTCACGCTGCAATTGGGGGATAGGGTGTCGATCCACGGTTTGTGGCTGGTGTTTTTCCCGGCGACGGCGATGGTGTTGGCGATGCTGGCGCTCACGGTCATCTATTGGGTGGCGCGCCCGAAGGAGAAGAGTTTGCACCACGTGCTGCCCGGGGCCATGCTGGCGACACTGCTGTGGTGGCTGGTGAACGTCCTTTTTGGCGTTTATGTGCGGCGCGTGCCATACAGCGTGGTCTATGGCGGTCTGGCGGCGGTGATCGGTTTGCTCATCTGGATGCAAATTTCGGCGGTCATCGTGTTTTTGGGTGCGGCGTGGAATGCAGAGCAGGCGGTGGGAAGGAAGCGGTAAAGAGGAACAACTCACCGCCGGTAACACTGGCGCAGAAAAAGGAGCAGTGGCGGAAGTGAAACGCGTTGAGGTGGAGTGCTACGCGGGGTATCGCGCGGACGAACGGCCGGTGCGCGTGCGGCTGGGCCAGGAAACGCTGGAGGTGGCCGAAGTGGAAGACCGCTGGTATTCACCGGGAGAGACGTTTTTTCGTGTGCGCCTCGCGAACGGAGACCGCTATGTGTTGCGCCACGTGGAAGCGCAGGATACTTGGAGTCTCGAGGGATTCCGCAGCGGGGCGAATTAACGGCAATGCAATGGGTGCGGTGAAGCGCCTCGGAACTGGGCATAATGACGTTAGGACAGCCACTAACGTGAGCGTATAGTCAAGAGGTCCCCCCATCAATCAGGCGGCCTGAAGGGGATGGCGGGGCTCGACGGATAGGTCGCGAGAAGGGGCAAGGGAAGGGATGAACTCCAGAGTGATCCATCGCAAACCCTGTCGCCACTACCCGCACCTATTGATGCTCCTTGCCATCCTGGCGACCTCTGCTGTAGTGTCTCGCGCCCAGGACTCCCCGACCGGAACGGGCCAAGGCAACCCACCCGCAGAGAAAACGCAGGGCCATCCCACCGAAACGCAAACCCCCAAGGACAGTGGCGCAGCGAAGCAGGAAGTGTCCATGCTGGACACGGGCACGACCTTCAAGCTGCGCGTAAACCTCGTGCAGGTGCACGTGATTGTGCGGGACTCCGCCGGCAAACCAGTCGAGAATCTGCGCAAGGAAGATTTTCAGTTATACGACAGCGGGAAACTGCAGGCGATTACCACCTTCGGCGTGGAGACGGCCAAGTCCCGGAAGGAACGCGCGGAAGCAGCGGCAAAAACCCAGGCAGGCGAGGAGGAAACCGCTGCCGGCGGCTCCGTGATGCTGCCGGAACGCTTTGTGGCGATGACGTTCGATGACATCCACCTCAAAATGGCGGATGCCGTCACCGTGCGGGTGGCCGCGGGGCGGTTCGTGGATGCGATGACCCCGGGGGACCGGGTCGGCATTTTCTCGACCTCGGGGCAATTGACGCAGGATTTCACCAGCGACAAGGAAGCGCTGAAGCAGAAGCTCTTGGGACTGATGCCGCGAGGCGCGATGGGCGGGCACATCACCGATTGCCCCGACGTTTCGTACTACATGGCGGATCTGATTGAAAACAAGCACGACTCCCAGGCTCTCTCGGTCGTCGTTCAAGAAACGTTACAGTGCATGTTTGGCGGGAGCCAGCAGATGCTCGCTGCGGCCCAAGCGCAAGCGCAGGCCGCGGTACTGATGGCCTTGAATTCTGGGGATGCAGACAACAACTACACCTACCGCCTATTGGAAGAGGTGCTGCGGCGTTTGGCCGGGAAACCCGGTGAGCGAGTCCTGCTGTTGGCATCGCCGGGATTTCTGATTACGACGGACATGCTGGATGAATCGGGGATTGTGGACCGCGCGAACCGCGCCAACATCGTGATCAATACGCTGGACGCGCGCGGGCTGTACGCGCCCGAACCGGGAGGCGACATCTCGCAGCAAAACTCGGACACCCCGGTAACGGCGGGGCTGAAAGCGAGCTACCGGCTCACGGAGCAGTCGGAACTGCAGTTCGTTCTGATGGATTTTGCCTATGGTACAGGCGGCACGTTCTTCCATAATTCCAACGATCTGGAGGCTGGGCTGAAACTGGCAGGTGCGGTACCGGAAGTTTCCTATGTGCTGGGTTTTTCGCCGCAGAATCAGAAGATGGACGGGAAGTACCACACGCTCAAGGTAACGCTGGCGCAAAAACAGAAGTACGCCATCCAGGCGCGGCGCGGCTACTATGCCCCGAAGAAGCTGGATGATCCGCGGGAGATGGAAAGGCAGGAAATCCAGGAAGCGCTCTTTTCGCAGGATGAGATTCATGACCTCCCGCTGAGTTTGCAGACACAGTATTTCAAAACCGAGGATACGGGCGCGCGGCTGAGTGTGGTGTCGCATCTTGAACTGAAGGGGATGCACTTCCGCAAGGCGGAAGGCAGGAATTTTGACGATTTGACGCTCGCCACGGTCGTCTTTGACGAGAACGGAAATTTCATCACTGGCGGCGAGAAGCTTGTGAAAATGCGCCTGTTCGATGCGACCTTTGAAAAGCTCAGCCAGACCGGACTGACGGTGAAGTCGAGCTTCGATGTAAAGCCGGGCAAATACATGGTGCGGCAGGTGGTGCGGGATTCGGAAGGCGCGCAGATGGCGGCGCGCAACGGGACTGTGGTTATACCGTACTGACTCGGGTAGCGGTCTGCAGGAGGAGAGATGGCTAATTTGTACCCCCAGCAACCTTGCATCGCGTCTATCTCAGTAACGGCTACCACGCTCCAAATCAGCGTAGTGCTCTGAAGGAGGGGGAGATGAGCTTCAAACCTGGAATCAAGAACAGCAAACAGTTTTTTGCGGTGGCGCTGCTGGCGCTGGCGGCCTGGCCCCTTGCCGTTCGGGCGCAAGCGCCGGATGCCCCCAAACCTGCGCCCCCCCCCACGGCAGGAAATGAGCAGGCCGTGGCCACTGGCACAGTCATCCGGACGGAGTCGCGGATCGTCCTGGTGGATGCGGTGGTGACGGACAAGAAAGGGAAGTACGTCCCGGCTCTGACCCAGCAGGATTTCAAGGTTTACGAGGACAATAAAGAACAGGCCATTTCGAGCTTTTCGTTTGGCTCAGACCCGACGGTGCAGGCCAAGGGGCAGCAGCATTACATGATTTTGTTTTTCGACAATGCCTCGATGCAGCTGCCCGACCAAATCCAGGCGCGCAGCGCGGCGGCAAAGTTCATCGCAAAGAGCGCCGGGCCGGACCGCTTGATGGCCGTGGTGGATTTCGGCGGAACCCTGATCGTTAAGCAGAATTTCACGGCTAACGCGGAACTCCTGGAAGCGGCTGTATCGGGTGTGCACGCACCGCACATTCAAACGAATCCGCAGAGCGGATCGCAGCCCGTGACTGTCGCTTCCGCGGGGTTTTCGCCTCCGCTGGGGCTTTCGTCGATCAGCAGAGCGGAATCGGATTTTGGCGCGCACACCATGCTCCTCTCCATCCGCAGCTTGGCCAAAGATCTGCGCGCAGTGCCGGGCCGCAAAATGCTGGTGCTGTTCTCCGCAGGTTTTCCGCTGGACACGGAGAGTATGTCCGAGCTGACCGCCACAATTGATGCCTGCAACAAAGCCAACGTGGCAGTGTATTCGGTGGATGTGCGCGGATTGATGGCGCCCGGGCTGGGTGCAAGCGCGCCCGGGCCGGGAGGAAGCGCGCAATTACACCAGCCATCGGGCGTGCGGAGTGCGCACGCGGCGGCACTGAAAGACAGCAATCGGGCCATCCGGCCAAGACTGGTGATGGCGAGCTACAGCTTGGCCGCTTCCATGGATCCCCAGAAACCCGGCGGCGGTGGCGGGGGCACAGGCGGTGGAGGGACAGGCGGTGGAGGGACAGGCGGTGGAGGGACGGGCGGTGGAGGGACGGGCGGTGGAGGGACTGGCGGGGGCGGTAAAGGTGGGGGAACCGGTGGAGGCACCGGCGGCACGGGTGGCGGAGGGACTGGCGGAAAGGGCGGCGGAACCGGTGGAGGCACCGGCGGTGGCGGCAAAGGTGGGGGCACAGGGGGATCCGGCGGCGCAGCGGGAGCCCCGGGAAGTCCCTATGCGAACTACAACAATCCGATGACCCAGCCGCAGGTCATTTTGCCCCCGATGCCGAAGATGCCGGAAAGCGGGCAGACGAACCAGCAGATCCTGATGGCGCTGGCGGAAGGCACCGGCGGATTCACCATCTACAACACAAATGACCTGCTGGGCGGGCTGGATCGCATCGCGCAGGAGGCCAACCAGTTCTACGTGCTTGGTTATGTGCCGCAGGCAACGCCCGAGGGCAGTTGCCACACCCTGAAGGTGAAGCTGAACCGCGGCGGAATGGAAGTGAGGTCGCGCAGCGGATATTGCAACACGCGGCCCGTGAATCCACTCGATGGCAAGCCGATTGAGAAGCAGATGGAAAGTCGGGCGGCCGGATCGCAGGCCGGAGCCATTCACGGCACGATGCAAGCCCCGTACTTTTACACGGGGCCTAACATTGCGCGCGTGAATCTGGTGATGCAGATACCTGGCGACGCCATTGTGTTCAACAAGGACAAAGGGAAATACCACGCGGTGGTGAATGTGCTCGGGATTGCCTATAAACCGGATGGATCCACCGGGGCGCGGTTCAACGATGTGCTGAATATCGATCTGGGGAAGGACGAATGGAAGGAGTTCACGAATGAGCCCTACCGCTATCAAAACCAGTTCGATGCGGCGCCGGGAAACTACAAGTTGACGGTTGTGCTAAGTTCCGGCGGCGATGGCTTCGGAAAATTCGAGACGCCGTTGCAAATCGACCCTTACGACGGAAAGGAATTCACTCTGGGTGGCGTGGTCTTGTCCACCTTCCTGCAGCCGCTGACCGCGGTCTCGACGGAAGTGGACGCCGCGCTGCTCGAAGACCGCACGCCGCTGATCGTCCGGGGAATGCAGGTGACCCCGAGGGCGGATTACCGCTTCAAGAGGACGGACAATGTGGTGCTGTACTCCGAAATCTACGAGCCGCTGCTCAAGTCGGAGAATCCTCCGTTGGTGGGCGCGGGTTACCGCATCTTCGACAAGGCCACCAGCAAAGAGGTTTTGTTCTCCGGAGTTCAGTCCATGCAGGAGTACATGCAGAAGGGAAATCCCGTGATTCCGTTTGGGCTGATGGTCCATCTGAAGGATCTCCCCCCGGGCAATTACCGCCTGGTACTGCAAGCCGTGGATGCCGCGCAAAACCAGGCGCCGCCACGGGAAACGGAGTTCGTCCTGAGCGACTAGCGCCCAGGGCTAATCTCAAAGAACACAAGGGGTTGTTGGCGGCAACTTTCCGCGATTCAGAATATGCACCGCAG
>DLMH01000129.1 GCA_002478115.1 Candidatus Acidiferrum typicum
CCTCTTCATTGGACCTTTCCGCCGAACTCCATTGCGCTTCGAGATATCGCACGAGCTCGTCTTGAGACGCATCAAATCTTGCCCGTCGACGCAGAGTATCAATGGCTTTGAATCGGGCCGTCGAAATCAACCATGGTCGCGGGTTGCCGGGTACTCCACTCCTCGGCCACAGGCTCAGCGCAGCCGCAAAGGCTTCGTGCATCGCCTCCTCGGCAAGATCAAAATCACCGAGCAAACGGATCAGAGTTGCCAGGATTCGTCCCGAATCCACGCGATAAAGGGAGTCGAGCAATTCGCGTATCTGCTCGGTGGAACGCTCGGACATGACGACGACCTTAGCAAACCAGCTGCCCCGAATCAATTTGGCAAACGGCGGATCGATGCAAAGTGCCCAGGTCGGGACTCTGAAATCTGGACAACAGAACGCTTCCTCGGTTGACTCAAAATCGCCAATGCACTCATTTGAGCTTCGTACAAGCTCCCCGCGTTGCTCTCGAGTCACGAGCGATCCGGAAGTTGAACCACAAAAGCGAGACGGTCAGAATTAGGCCTCGGGGAATCGAGGCATTTATGAGATGGGTTGTAGTTCGCGCTGTCCGTTCAGGACACCGCTATGGCAAATTCGGACACTAAAACGCAGTCCTAGCACTCGGACTGGATTGTTCGCATTCAATTCGCAGATTGTCGGCAAACAGGAACTTGTAATAGATCCTGCCCAAGAATGGCAGTGCGAAAACCGAGCATCCATTTTCTCCCCAGCTATTCCTGCCAGGAATAATCGGTCGTTCGATTGGTGCGTGATCGGCGAGAAGGAAAGCCGTGAGAGAATCCCGGCGGAGAACCCGCCTCTGCAGAACGCTATTGTACGAAATTAAAATGTATCCGTAAACACTTGATAATACACGAGATATTTGTGGAGGCGACGGGAGTCGAACTATCTAGCGTGTTGACAGCACGTAAGTTCTTGATTCCCAGAACCGCCACAACGGCTAAAAGGGCCTCATTGCCTGATCCATTGTACGTTTATTGTACGAAAATGTTTTTTGCTCTGACGGTCCAAGGACGCACACAGCGAGCACAAGACAGGGATTGAGCGAGTCGCGAAATGTTGCAACGGCGAGATTCACCGTCCGGGCGACATCCGCCGGCTCCAGGATGCGATTTGCCGGCTGGGGATTGAGGAATCCTGGTATCGTTTCGAAGAGCAGCGTTGGAAGAAATCGCGCGTGAATGGCCGGAGACCAAGCATCTGTCAAACGATAGAGAAGGGAGTTGTGCAATGGGTTTTGTGCCGATTCGGATGGATGAGTTCATCAAGCTGCATCGGAAGAGCAATCCTGGCGAGCGGCCCGATGAATTCATAAGTCTTCTTCGCCGGAGTGTGGCAGATGCGCGTCAAGGCGCTCGGTGTCACTGCGGGGCACCCATCTGGGCGATCGGCTCGGCCGTGGTAGGAAACGCTTGTTTCACCTGCATAACTGGCGAGGCTGATCCTTCTTCGGACTACGAAATCGATGAGGTGCTTAAGGGCGGGGGAGGTGAAACGCTTGTCGCGCAAGGTTTTGTGGATGATCAGTCAAGCAAAGTCTTCCGATTGCGCAGAGGGCATAAAACGAGTAAGCCCAATCCGAAGATGCAAGCGTGATCGATGCGCCAGTGCGCCACCGCTTGTCTCACGCCCAGATACAGATCGTACAGAGGCTGACGAATGAACCCGAAGACGCTAGGCAAGGTCGACAAATACTAAGGCCACCTTGGACGCTAGCTTGCCGCTGTGTTCCCGGAATTTGCGGCTCAAAATATCCGGAACCCCATCGCCATCCGCCCATCTGACTCCCGTGTTCGATGCTAAACAAGGTCGAGCGCCATCTTGAGAGCCTCATTCAGATGGGTGACCTTAGAACTCGAAAGGGACCCAATGAAATTCGTAAGATCGGCCTTACGAAGGCTCACAAGGTTGTCACACATGATCCAGCTTGAGTGCTTCAATCCTTCTTCTGGCCCAATCGGGACCTGAGTTGATAGTCCTTCACCATGGGTGAAGACCGGTGCACATATCACTGTCGAAAATTTAGACTCAATAAGCACCTGTCGGCTCACAACGACAAATGTCCGGTGCGACTTTGGATCACCCCCGGGCTTGTGCACACGATAAAGCTCTCCGCGCTTCACACTCGACTCCAGGTAGTCATTCCACAGATGCTTGGTACTCCATTACATCCGCCGCCTCGGCATTGAGTTGATCGGCAGCATGGTTGATTCGTTCCAAATCACGGGCCTGTACGGCTGCCCGCTCACGCTCAAGCAAATATCTGCGGAGCACGCTTTCGATGAAGGCCGAACGGGAATGGTTCGATCCAGCTAAGCGATCGATTCTGGCCAAGACTTCACCAGATAGTGTGATAGATGTCTTCTCTTTCATACTACTAATATACCACCCGAGAAGAATTCATGCGAGCAGGGTGGCACCCGCACGAATCTGTGATTTTGCATTGGCGTCTGATCCAGAGGGCTGGCGGGGACCTCAGATGAGCTCAGGCGTCGGCACTCTCTGGAGGCGAAGGCGAGTAGAACGTAGAACAGCTGTCGTGGTCCGCTGTCATTCCAATCGCTTGCCCGCGATGCCTCTTCGTACCAATCAGCAGTCCGCCCCCTACCACGAAACGGTAGAAGGAGTACCAGCGGAGAATCCGCCTTTGAGGGACGGCATTGTACGGAATCCTTTTTTCGCTGTAAACTATTGATACTAAATGAGATATTGGTGGAGGCGGCGGGAGT
>DLMH01000043.1 GCA_002478115.1 Candidatus Acidiferrum typicum
ACAACCGGATAAGCATGAGTCGTCTTCGTGCGAAAGCATCAGCCCGAGGTCCAATACCTGAGGACATCCATTTCGGAAGAGCAACGCGCCGAGTTTGGCCGGCTCGTGGGGGCGACGATCGGCCAGATCGAGGCTGCCCGGTTCCCATCCCACAGTGGGATTCGTTTCCCTCAGAACGGCTGCGTGAGCTGCGCGCATCTTGGGCTTTGCCTCGAGGACCAAAAGCTGATCGATTCCAGTCTCACCCTGACACCAGGAGCGAGCGACCTTGCTTGGCTTGACGAGCTTGTGGATTGACAGGAGACCGATGGTGACTCCGGAGATCAATCGCCGGCGGGCCGTGTTTGTACTAGGCAGGATCGACGAAATTCTATCCTGGGAGAAAAGCAAGGAACAGGAGAAGGACGTGCGGTTCATCGAGTTGGGGGAGTACCTGTGCGAGGTGCGCGCAAAACAGTATTGGCGCCTGGAGAAATTGAAGTCATTTGACGAATTCCTGGAGAAACGCTTTGCCGACTCCCGCCGGAAGGCCTATTACCTCATGACCATCCACGAACATCTCACGCGCGTGCCGAAGCCGCAGCTTCGCGAGATGGGTTGGACAAAGGCGAGGGAGCTCGTCAAGGTGGCGCGTAAGGATGGAGAACAATTTGACTGTGCACCCTGGGTGCACAAGGCCAAGGAACTCCCGAAGGAACAATTCCGGAGGGAGGTCGAGCGGCACCTGACGGGGAAGGAAACGGAGGCGTGGGAGATCATCTACTTTAAGCTTTACAAGAGTCAGTTGCCGGTCGTTGAAAAAGCTCTCGAGACGGCTGCCCTGATGCTGGGAACCGACAAATCACGCGGCTATTGCCTTGAGATGATCTGCGCTGATTTTCTGGCCGGAGCCCGTCTGCAGGAGAACGAACGGTAGAATGCTTTTCCAAGCAACGGACGAATGAATGGAACACTGCCAAAATAGCGACGGTTCAGACCATGGGGAATCCAGAGAAACGAAATGAGGGTGCTGCGCCAACGTAAACCCCGTCGGAGACTGGACCCCGAAAGGTATCAAGCTCTCCGCAGACAGGTCTTAGCGAGAGACGGATGGCGTTGTCAGTCATGCGGTGCCCCAAGAGACTTGCAAGTCCACCATTTAAAGTCCCGCAGCCGGCTCGGCGCTGATCGACTGAGAAACCTTATTACTCTGTGCGCCCGATGCCATCGGCTCGAGCACCTGGGAGAGAAACACCCCTTTACACATTTTCGTGATGGAGAATCTTAAAACACGGATTCCTATGTTAGTTTTGGGGGTGCCCGTTTCTTCTGGCCACTTTTTTGGTTGTCGATTTGCCGAACTTCGTTTTGGGGTTGTTATGCAAATTGGAGAACGCCTACGCTGCTTGAGAGAACATAAAAATCTTACGCAGGATGAGGTGGCCCAGAGAGCAGGGCTGGTTCAGCGGTATATTCCGCGGGTAGAAAACGGCCATGCCGTTCCAAGACTCGAAACACTGGAAAAGTGGGCTGACATCAACGGTTGCCGCCACTTATATCAATCATAATGTTCGAAGTAATTCCGAAGCCATTTCCAGACGGCGACGATTACAACAACGATTGCAACCATCCCAACCAGGAAACCGAATACAAAACTTATTGGGTCTGAAAGTATGTGGCTCACTGGAATCTCCACAACAGTAGCTGCATTCTAACCACGAACAGGTGACAAAGAGTATTACCGCTACTTTGAATCTATATGTTACCGCCTTCTTCACATGTTTTCACTCAACGAATATCCCCCGCAGCAGTTGGGATAGGCCTCAGAGTACCCTCGCTAGCCTTCTGGTTACGGAATTAGTAGAATCATTCCAGGTATTTAATTCGTGACTATCGTCATCCACGCACCGTCCATAGATATCAGCGTCGAAAGTGGTTTTGGCAATTTGATTGTGGAACTTTGATGCTCTTATTTCCGCTTCAGTTATTTTCCCCGATGACTTCCCTGAACTTTTGTGCCCACCAGAACTTTTTGATCAATGCTCACGTTTGGCTCTTGACTGGCATTCTCTATCGCCTGCGAATGTTCCCGAAGGCCATCGAGCTCGCTCAAGCTGAAGCGACTCCGAGGCAGGGCTGAATTGCGCCTTGCGGTCGTTTCTCCGTTCTTGGACCGGCAGCACGGGACCGAACTCTGCATCATCGAGCAGATCGAGCGGTTGGCCCGGAAGGATCACTGGAGCATCGAGCTGTATTCCCAAAAGGTCTCACAGCTTAACGGAGTTCGTCCCGCATCCGCAGTTTCCCCGAACGAACCTGGGACCATCCGGTGGCACCACGTTTCCGATATTCCCGGCCCTCACCTGCTCAAATACATTTGGTGGTTCTTTGCTAATTTCTGGCAACGGCGGCGAGACAGGCGTTCAGGGAGAGTCCGGCCTGATCTGGTCTACTCTCCAGGAATCAATTGCCCGGATGCCGACGTGATTGTGGTTCACATTGTCTTTCACGCGTTTTATGAACGGGTTCGGTCAGAACTAGCCCTGCATCGTCTTCCTCTCCAGATCTGGCCGCGCGTGGTTCACCGCAAGCTCTACTACCAACTCATCATGTTTCTCGAGCGAAGAATCTACAGCGACTCTGGCGTGCGCTTGGTGGCTGTCTCTTCTCTTGTTGCGGCACAGTTGAAATCACACTTTCAGCGGGAGGACGTCACTGTCATTCCCAATGCTGTGGATACCTTTCGATTTACGCCGGAAGCGCGAATTGCAAAAAGAAATACGTCCAGGCAGTCCCTTTTGTATGACGAGAACGATTTCGTGTTGCTTCTCATCGGAAATGATTGGAAAAAAAAGGGGCTTGATACTCTTCTCAAAGCCTTTGGTTTGCTCACAGATCTTCCCTTGCGCATGCTTGTTGTCGGCAGTGACGAGCCGGGCTTCTATCGCCCGTTGGTCGATCAGCTTGCATTGCAAGATCGAGTACGCTTTGAAAAGCCTTCTATGGACGTCCTATCCTTCTACGCCGCTGCCGATCTCTATGTCGGCCCTTCCTTGGAGGACTCCTTCGGTCTTCCTATCCTGGAAGCCATGGCCTGTGGCCTTCCGGTCATCGCCAGCGCCAATGCCGGTGCCAGCGAAATGATCCGCGATGGGGAAACTGGATTCATCCTCCGCGATCCTCAGGACCAATTAGAACTCGCCCACCTCATTCGCAGGTTTCAAGCCGAGGAGACACTACGCCTGTCGGTGGGAGCGGCTGCTTCTCGTGATGTAATCACAAACTGCAGCTGGGATGACAATGTGGAAAAGACCAGGCAACTCTTGGAAAGCACCCTGACCAGCTTGAGGATTTAGTCCAAGAGAAGTAAGAGAGTCGATCAAGACTACGCTGGCACTGCCGGGCCACTCGGATCTGACGACGCTCAACGCACAGCGATTCCGTACGTCCTTTCTATCCTAAACTAAACGGCGAACGAAACCGCGTTTTCGACACCGTACCGCTATGGGCGGCCTCTCTGACATGTTCCGTCGTTTTATCAATCTCGAAGGGGTTTCGTCGAAGATGGTTGGGCCACAATTTGGCTAGTTTGTGGCCATTTCTCGAGCCACTGAATGTGGTAATTCCACTTGCTCAGCAAATCGGGAACGCGGTTGGCCGCCAAGTCCCCTTCGAAGTGGTGAAGTTCGATCAACATGGTCGGTTGGCTTCGGTTGATGGTTTCGCGGCCGCCCATGAGAACATCGTATTCAGCTCCTTCCACATCAATTTTAAGAAAATCGGGTAAAACTTGGTTCGCTTCACAAAACTGATCGAGCGGGATTGTTTGAACCTGAATACTGTCCCCATTCAACTGTCGACTGATGGACCAATCCCCGGAAGCGGTATCTGCGGAAGAGACGGACATCCCGATCATTCCGGACTTGGAAAACACTGCCAGATTTATTAGCTCTACGTTGTCTAAGTGGTTTATCAATATGTTTCTCTGCAGCGTCGAAAAATTTCTTGGGGCAGCCTCGAAGCTCACCACTCGTCCGCCGGGACCTACACACTTAGCGAGCAGCAGCGAGTAGTAGCCGAGATGCGCTCCTATGTCGAATGCGCACATTCCAGGTTTGGCATAGGAAAGGATGGCCTGAGTGGCAACCGGCTCCCAATTTCCGTAGACATAGCCACGATAACGCTTCCAATCCGTTGACATTTTAAAACCTTGGAGCGGACCATAACATGGAAATGCTTCTGAACTATCTCGTCCGATGTAGTTAAATAGATTATGAAAAACCGTCGCAATTCTTGACGGTTGATCGGATCGACCGATAACGAACCGCCTAACTGATGGAGGAATTAGACCAAGAGCACGAGGTAGGAAGCTTCTGATCATCGAAGCCGAGTTTATCATGATTGACAAAGAGGATTTCTTCCTAAAACGGGCTTATTCTGCGACGCCCAGGATGTGAATCCACACTGACCGAGCCGGGGATCCGCCTGGCGGGACCGCACATCGATAACATTCACAATCAGTTTGATCCTCGAAAAGTTCCAACCCTACGATGAGTCGACAGCACTTTCTGACCGAGAAATGGCTCTGGCGGAGCGTTATGCGGCGAACTCATGTGCCCTGTGTTGACTTTTCAATACAGCATCAGGCTTGTTCTGCGCAGCGCAGTCGTCGGTAAAGCTGTGCATGTGCTTCTATCATATGGCTCCGTAAATAACCGTCAAAAATGCGTGTTCGAGCACGGCCAGTGAGCGCAGATGCAAGCGCCGAATCATCAAGAAGACGCACCTATCTGCCCGGCAAGGGCCTGTGCATCTCCCACACGAAACGTAAGACCAGCATCACCCAGGACTTCTGCGAAGGACCCGAGATTGGATGCAACGACCGGGAGGCCCCGAGACATGTTTTCAGCAAGGACCAGACCAAAGACTTCGCCTCCGAGCGAAGGCACCACAACGATGTTGGCCGTTGCAAACGTCGAATCGAGGTCGGCTGAGGCAATACTTCCCGCAAAGTGCAGACACGAAGAGAGTTGCAGTTTCTCAGCGAGTTCTTGGATGGCAGCGCGTTCTGGGCCGTCACCGATCACCAGAATCTCGAATGCTCGATTCTCTGAGCGAAGAATGCTCGCTGCTTCCAGCAGCACGGGCAAGCCTTTCGTAGTTACCAATCGCCCTTGAAAGATAATACGAGGAGGTCCAGGCGAACGCGGAGACTCGGAGTCGCGGACCACCATTTTGATGCCGTGCGGAATTGATACGGCGTTCGGAAGGTGAAGTAGCCCGCCGAGCCATTCCGTGGGCATGATGTTTGCAACAACGCGCGAGCACAGGAATCGTCGAACAAAGGTTGATGACCAAAGTTTCAAAGACGCCAGCCAGTTGTTGTTAGAGCGGCAGCGTAAACAGTCCAGGTGACGTCCGGCCATGAAATGACCGGGACAGGGGGTACCACTCGGCTCAATGAGAAGCTGACCTGTAGGGCAGATCGTTTGAAAACCATGGTGTTCAATGACAACAGGTTTGCGGGTCATCCAGCCGAGCAGGAGAGGAGACAGGGACGGACCAGCAACGTGAATCAAGTCAGAGGAGCGGACCATCTTCAGCAATTGGGACAGGCTGGGCTGCCGGAGAACACGAAATGGAAGTAAGCGGTCATCAAAATCTTCCGCAGGTGTCGCAGTGACCAGAGTGAGGTCGAACTCAATCAGACCCTCCGGTGTGCGGACCTCTGTGAGACCTCGGGCGAGCGAGAGGACGATGCTTTCGACACCACCGATACTCAGAGCAAAAAAATGGGAATAGAGAAGGAGTTTCATGCTGCAATTTTCAGGGAGAAATCTAACGTCGCGGAGGATCCTGGCCTTAGCTGCATCGACGTTGCGAACGAACGCATGAACTACATTATTCCACAACTCCTCACGGGATGTTTATCGTGGACTTTAGTCAACCGCCAAAACCGTGTATCCTTCCTCGAGAGCATGTTCCCCTTTGATTTGAGCGTTCCATTCTCTTTATTTAGAACTTCTTTTGGGGCGGGAGCGATTTGTGCCTGACGCCCGTTTCCGAGTCATGGTTCTTTGCTCGCACCCTGTCCAGTACATGGCTCCAGTTTTGCGTCGCATGGCTCAACATCCGCAAGTGGATTTGCGTGTGGTCTATTGCTCTCTGCGGGGCGCGAAAGCTGCTTATGACCCCGAGTTCACTGCAACCGTCAAGTGGGACATCCCGCTTCTCGAGGGTTATGAATGGACCGAGATACCCAATCAAGGCTCGGGTTCGGAATCCTTCTTCGGTCTCTGCAATTTTGGCGTCTGGAATTTGGTCCGCGATGGACAATTTGACGCCATCATTTGCCTCACTGGCTATATTCGGGCCTCATTCTGGATTGCCTTCTTCGCCGCGCGTATGGCCGGCACTGCCTTTCTCTTCGGAACGGACGCCAACAGTCTCGTTCCCCGGGATTCGCGTTCATGGAAGATTTTCGTTAAGAGGTTTCTCTGGCCCCGCCTGTACTCCTTGGCGGACCAGGTTGTCGTTCCTTCGACAGCCTCCTACAATCTTTTGCGCTCTCTCGGCATCCCGGAAGAGCGGATAACTCTGACACCTTACTCCGTCGACAATGATTGGTGGAAAGAACAATCTTCTCGGGTCGACCGGGCCGCCGTACGCCGTTCTTGGGGTATAGCTCCCGAAGCTTCGGTCATACTCTTCTGCGCCAAGCTTCAACCCTGGAAACGTCCCCTCGATTTGCTTCGAGCATTCGCTCGTGCCACTGTTCCTGATGCGGCCTTGGTGTTCGCAGGCGAAGGGCCACTGCGTTCAGAGTTAGAAACTGAGGCTGCCTCCTTGGGGATTGCCGAGCGCGTTCATTTTCTTGGATTTGTCAATCAATCGCAGCTGCCTTCCATCTACACTGCCTCGGATCTCATGGTTCTTCCGTCCGAATACGAGCCATTTGCAGTCGTTGTCAATGAGGCGTCCTGTTGTGGATGCCCTGTCATAGCAAGTGACCGCGTGGGTGCGGCACAGGACCTAATTGCCCCCGTGAATCCCTCTTTCATTTATCCGTGCGGGAATGTTGATGCCCTCGCGCAGATATTGAAAGTTGCTCTTGCTGATCCCGTCGTGTTCACAAAGTATGGCCATGCCGCACGCAAACGAATGGAAACCTGGTCGATTAGAGAAAATATCTCCGGAACGGTAGAAGCGGTCCGTCGCGCCGTTGCGCGACGGACCCGAGGCAGTAGGAATAAGATCGGCGTTCCGCCTTAGACGGGGTCTAACCGCCGCGCAGAAATTGCATGTGAGCTGGTCATGGTGATCAAGATTCCACGAATGACATTCTGCAATTTCTGCGACTGGGCGTAGCCTAAATAGCGTCGCAGCCGCATATCTCGCGCGCTCGGAACTACGAGTCAATAATGTAAACCAACACCCTAATCCTTCGTCGTGAGAGATTCGCCCTGTTCCCTTATTACCCAGTATTCGAACGGCCCCGGAGTCATCCTTTTCAGAGCTGAACTTTCCCTTAATATCGAGAGCGGGGATCCATCGCAAAGCGGCGTATACTGTAACGGCGATGGATTGGTTCTCATAGCGGCAGAGAACTTGATCGTATGCAGTTATGGGTAAGGCAGGCTTCCGTCCCGAGCAGGATTGGGTCCGCAAGCCCAACCCGGAAGGTGCCGGCACTTTGATGACAAACGCTATTGTAAAGCAAGATGACCTTCCACTCGCCGTCGTTCTGGTGCCCAGTTCTCTTGCCCGATCGTGAATATGCCTGGAGCACTAGCCTCGATACGGAATCCTCGCAGCCCTGTAGGCGCCATTGTGTCTCTCGTTCTGGTGGCGCTGGCGGCTTATGAGCTGGCAGAGCTCATCCTCGGGGGGGACATAAATTCTCTCATTTACCTCGGGTTGCTCATCGCCGGTGCCATTGGTGTTGTCACCGTTCTGAACGATTGGCGAAAAGGGGTCTATCTGTTTCTCGCTTGGATCTTGTTCGAGGATTTCGTCCGTAAGTATCTCGGCAACAACATGGCCATTTACTTCGCTAAAGATGTTCTTGCTCTTCTACTCTATCTTTCATTCTTTAGGGCGCAACGTACCAATCGGGTCGAACGATTCCGGCCTTCATTCCTCGTTCTGCTGCTCTGTTTTTTATTTTTCGGCATGATCCAGGTATTTAACCCCAGTTCTACCAGTCTCTTCTATGGTTTGATGGGAATGAAGCTATACTTTTTCTACGTCCCCCTTTTGTATGTTGGCTACTACTTTATCGATTCAGAGCGCAGATTGCGTAGCTTTTTCGCTTTCAACTCCGTTCTGATTCTAGTTGTCGTGTGCCTGGGCGTCGCCCAAGCTATAATTGGCCATACCTTTCTAAATCCAACGGTTATTCAAGAAGATATTCGGGATTTGAGCACAACCTACAGGGCCTCTCCAATCACTGGTTTGATTGCATATCGCCCCACTTCCGTATTCGTTAGTGCAGGACGCTTCCAGAACTTTCTGATTATCTCCTGGATTCTCACCCTGGGTTACGGAGGATTTCTTCTACTACGGAGTCGCAGAGGTCGACTCATCGCATTTACGTGCATCGGTGTTCTCGCGGCGGGTAGTCTGCTGACCGCATCTAGGGGTGTTGTGTTGTGGAATTCCCTAGGCGCACTCTTTATTGCTGCAGGATTTTTGTGGGGTGCGCCGTGGCGCAATCGTGAGGGCCTTCGAGTAGTCCGGGCAATCCAGCGTGCGGCCCTCTTTGTAGGCATCGCAATCATAGTGCTTATGGTGGTCTTCCCAGAGCAGCTTGCAAGTCGTCTCGCGATCTATTCAGAAACACTCGACCCCACAAGCCCCGCAAGTGAACTCCTCTCTCGTTCCGGTAACTATCCTCTACAGAATCTTCTGTTGGCCTTTGACTACCCAAAGTGGCCCTATGGGTATGGAATTGGTACATCGTCGCTTGGAGCGCAATACGTCACCCGGATCATGCACGCGGCTCCGATGCGAATTGGCGTGGAAAGTGGATATGGTCAACTCATACTCGAACTGGGCATCATAGGCTTGCTCCTGTGGATTGCATTGGCGACGGCAATATCTCTTTCAGCCTGGAGGGCTGCCAAAAGTCTCAAAGGGTCTCCCTGGTTTCCGATTGCTTTTGCGATTTTCTGGTACGCGTTCCTGCTTGCGGTGCCCATCAGTTACTATGGATTCGTATCCTATCAAGATTTCGTTATGAACGCTTATTTCTGGTTACTTCTGGGCATCCTATTCCGTCTGCAAGTCGTCGCAAAAACTCCGGAGTTCCACAGTGTCGAGAAGTGAAACATCTCTCTGGCTCGGGAACGGCATGAAGAGTGCCGGGCCGTGACAACGACCACGATTTTCGGCTGAAACGCCCGGACTACTGCATACTGGAGGAGACATCCTCCTCACCACCGGAGCCTTCCGGGAACTTGTTTCGTCGTGTGTTCTAGCCTGTTGTTTTGGTATCCTAAATGCCACCTTGAACACGGAGAGGAACAGCGTAGCCTTTGGGTTGATTAGTGTGACCAATAAGATGCACTCCCAAAAAGAATACTGGTCGAGTTTAGCCGATGGTGGTAATTCGATGGATGCCTCGGGGTTCGCGCCCGTATTGCATCCACTAGTCTCCCGTCTCTAAAGTTT
>DLMH01000063.1 GCA_002478115.1 Candidatus Acidiferrum typicum
TAGTATGAGAAATTCGGGTTAGCACTCCCTGTAGCGCAGGGCGAGCCCGCGCACTTCACCAGCCCGCCGCTTTCTGGCGGGAGCGCCGCAGCCTTTCCTTGCCGCGTCCCCGTCAGAAATCCGGGCCAATTCTCTGATTTTCCCGAGGGGGGGGTCCTACTTGATCCCAACCAGCTCGATCAGCCGCTTCACTTCGTCGTGGGGAACATCATACAGCGGCCTCTCATCTTCCTCTTCCAACCGCTCGCGGAGAAATTCCGCGGCCACAAAACTCGCCTCGCGGTCGCTCAGGTCGCGCCCGGCTTTCGCGCGGAATTCCACAAACGCGGTGTGCGCCAGTCCCACGATCCGCCCTTCGCCATCCACGACAAATTTCGCGTCAATGGTGTCGCTATGGCGCGTGGCAATGGCGTTCCAGATGTGCGAAAAGCTGCAGTGATACACGTGGCCGTTTAAGGTCGAGGTCACTTCAAATGCGCCGATGAACTGGTTCATGGCGCCGCTGTTGGCAAGCACCGGTACGCTAGGCACGTTCGCTCCTCTTTCCGCTTCTTTCGCGCGAACAACTAGTGTTCATCACCCCTCCCCAACTGTCAATCCCGCCCCGAATAGCCATGAACGCCGCTCTCCGCGGGATTCTGCTGCTTCCTTCGGTCTACCGGGGAAAACTGATTCCACGCAACAGCGCCAGAAAACGCGGCTCGTTCCGCAGGTTCTCCCAGTCCCATGCCACATTAAGGTGAACCAGAGGCGATTCCCTTGCTGCAAAGGCTTTTTCCAGCCAGGTCAGGCACTCCGCGTTCTCTCCGGCATGCGCGTAAAGCCGCGCAATCCGCACTCCCGGCACATGGGTGTGCGCGCTGCGGGCCGCCAGGACATCCGCTGCGCGTTTCATCCCCAGCCGGTAATTGCCTTCGCCGGAGCCCCGTTTCAAGCTTGCTACGACTTCCTGGTCCCCCAACACTCCAAAAAACTTCTCTGCTTCTTCCAGCGCCTCTTTGTCCATCCCCTTCTTGAAGTACGCGCCCCAGAGTCCCATGTGCGCATACGAGAGTTCCGGTTGCGCCGCGAGAATTTTCTGGAGAAGCGCAATGGCCTCATCGTTGCGCCCAAGATAAATCAAGTGCCACCCGTAAAAGGACCTGTGAAAGGAGCTCATGGGGTCGAGTTCCAGAGTTCGTTGCATCTCCCTCTGCCATTCCTGGTTGCGCTTCAGCGAAATCAGGAAATCGGCGTACATGAAGTGTGCGTCCGCATTGCTGGGATTTAGCTGAATCGCCCGAAGGAAATCCTTTTCTGCCGCCGGCCAGTTCCACTCAAAGGCGGTCTCGATGTTCGCAAGGCTCACATGGGCTTCCGACAGCGTATCGTCCAATTCCAACGCCTTTTCCGTGGCAGCCTTGGCCTTTTTCATCACATCGCGCGGCGTCCATAATCCCGTATCACTTCGTTCCAGCCATACGTCAGCCAGGCCCGTATAGGCCAGCGCGTAATTGGGGTCTTTTTCCAGCGCCAGTTGGTAGTACTGTTCGGCGTTATCCAATCCTTCTTTCGAGAGCTTGTACCACTCGAAGCGCCCCTTGAGGCATGCCTCGTACGCTTCGGGATTTACGGGACGCGCTTTCGTCAGGTTTGCCTGCTCCTGCGGCGTCAATTTCACCCGGATTTCCTGAGCAATCGCGCGTGTGACTTCGCCCTGTAACGACAACACATCGCGCAAGTCGCGATCGTACTCTTCGCTCCACAGCGGTTTCTCGGTAGCCGCGTCCACCAACCGCGCTGTCACGCGCACTCGCCCACCCGACTGCACCACGGACCCTTCCACAATTCCGTCAACGCTCAATCTCCGCCCAATCTCTCCCAGTGACAGAGTGGTGCCCTTGAATTGCATTACGGATTGCCGCGATATCACCCGCAGAGGCATCGCTTTCCCCAGTTGCGTGATCAGTTCTTCCGTCATCCCATCCGCTAGATACTCACGCTCAGGATCGCCGGAAAGATTCGCCAAGGGCAGCACGGCCAGCGACTGGATCTGGCCAGCACCGCTCCATCGGCCGGCTACCCAGCGTTTCGCGCTCGGAAAACCCAGCAAGCCCGCAACGACTAGTACCACGGCCGCAACTACTCCTACCGTCACCCACTTCTTCGCGCTGGGGAGCGGTTCCCTGGCCTTGGCTGGTACTTGTTCTGTAGAGTGATCGGAGCGCATCTCCCTTTCGATCCAGCGCAAATCCACGCCCATTTCCTTGGCGGACTGGTAGCGATTCTCGGGATCCTTCTCCACGCATTTCGTGATGATGTGATCCAACTCCACAGAAAGTTTGGGGTTGAGAGCCTTCGCTGGAATCGGTGAACGCTTCAGGATCGCCGCAATCAGCTGCCCGCTGGGCAGATCGGCAAACGGCCGCTGGCCCGTCGCCATTTCGTACAAGACGAGTCCCGCAGCGTAGAGGTCGGTACGCGCATCTGCCTCTTCGCCTAGCAACTGTTCCGGCGCCATATACGGCAAGGTTCCGGAGATGGAGTGGGTTTGCTCCAAGCTTTCGGTCGCCGACGTTTCGGTCACCGGCCGCCGCAGCTTGGCCAATCCGAAATCCAGAATCTTCAGGCGTCCCTCGCTGCACTGAAGATTCCCTGGCTTCAAGTCACGGTGCACAACTCCGTGTTCGTGAGCTGCTGCCAGGCCCTCGGCAAGCTGGATTCCCAGCCGCACGATCTCCTTTTCCGGCAGTGGCCCGCCCGCCAGTTTGTGGCTGAGCGTCTCGCCGGGAAGATACTCCATCACCAGGAAGTCGGTGCCGCGCTGCGTATCGAAATCGTGAATCGTGGCGATGTTGGGATGATTCAGCTTGGATAAGGCTCGCGCCTCATTCTGGAATCGGCGCCGCGCTGCTTCATCGGTGATCGTTCCGGAGTGGAGGATTTTAATTGCGACTTCGCGGTCGAGATGCTCGTCGCGCGCGCGATAGACCACACCCATTCCCCCGCTACCGATTTTCTCGATGATGCGGTAATGACTGAACTGCAGTCCGAGGAATAGATCCTGCGTTTGCACCTGGTCTGGCATGGGAAGAACTCCTCCCCAATGGCCCGCCGTCTTAGTGGAATCCTAGGTCCGCAATTTAGGCAAGTCAATGTCCGCCTTGATCTATGCTCGATGCCACATGGCGTCGCGCTAAATTGCGTTGGTCAGCCGCAATTCAGTGTGCCTCCTTTCTCGTTGGCCCTCTTTTCCTGCCCATTCATTTTCCAAAGGTGATATAGATTTCCTCATGCAACCCAATCCGAAGTCCCGTCCCGCGGTCACCGCGGCCGGCGTGGTGGCCATCCTGTTCGGTGCGCTTGGCGTGCTCATGGCCATTCTCGTAGAAGTCTCCATGCTCGCCGTGTCGCGCATCGCTTCTGAAAGCAAGGGCGTTCCTTTCCCCGAGGCCGCCCGCGCCATGACCAGCATCTTCTGGCTGTTCCTGCTGGCGCTAAACGTTTTCGCCATCTTTGTCGGCGCAGGCATTCTTCGCCGCCGCAATTGGGCCCGCATTTCCATCCTCATTTGGGGCGGGCTCATGGCTTTCTTCTCCGCCATAACCATGGTGGTCACGCTGTTGGTCATGAATAATTTGCCTCCCACGCTGCCCCACGCCGCCGAAGCCTCGCTGGTCATGGCGGCAGTGAGGTGGGTCATGGTTTTATTCAATGCAATCCCTCTTGGCGTGGGCATCTGGTGGCTCATCCTCTTCACCCGCGGGGCAGTGGTGGACGACTTCAATCCGCTCCTTGCGCGCCTCCATCCCGGAAAAACGCTGGACGCCTCTGGCTTCCCACAGGAGCCGCCACCGCCGCCTTCCTATGTTCCCGGCGGGCCGGCTTGCCCCTTGCCGCTGCTCATCATCGCCGGCTTGGACATCTTCTCCGGCGCATCCATGCTGACATTTCTATTCATCCCCTATTCGATTATCTCCGCGATGCCGGTCTTCCTGTTTGGCCACGCATTTCATGGAGGGGTCACCCTGCTGCTGTTCTTTGTCCTGCTCGGAGTCGTCTACGCGGTCTGTGGTATCGGCATCATCAAGCTGGAGCCTTGGGCGCTGGATCCCCTGATCTGGTGCAAAGCCGTATTCACACTCAGCGGGATAGTCTCGATCATGAATCCGCACTTCACGCCCATGATGAGGGAAGCGATCGCGAGAATGATGCCTGTGAATCCCGCGCTTCCCACGAATCTGTTTCCCTTCTCGGACACCTATCTCAAGTACATGATGGGTTTTGGATTTGTTTTAGCCGGGGCGATGTTAGGGGTACTGGTCTTCTATCGCAAACGCTATCTGGAAGCGGCGCGCGCGACGAAATCCGCAGCAAGCTGAAGAGTCTGCATGGCTGCGCACTTCTTGCGTCAGGGCATACCTTCACACCTCACAGGAAGGCCCCGCATTTTAGGGGGTCGGAGCTTCAGCTCCGACATTAAGTGCTTGGCTCCCATCGGGCTTCAGCCCCTGAGGAAATGGTTTTAGTCTTCTCCTGCAGCCTGTTCAGCGATGCCGAAACGCTCGCTCCTCCGTCCCGGCGAATCGGCGCGGCGTTTAGCGCGCTGTAAGTGCCGGCACTTCGGCCTGTGTGTAGTAGCGTACGGCGGCGCCAACTCCGGCGCCCGGCTCGTGCCGGTGTCCCTGATCCACCAGGACCTTGTCGAGCGCGCCCAGCAATTCCAGCACGAATTGCTTCTGGCTGCAGTAGCCCATCAGTCCCAGCCGCCAGATTTGTCCCTTCAACGCACCTATGCCGCCGGCGATTTCGATGTTGAACTCCTCGAGCAACTGGTTGCGCACCTTCAATTCGTCAATGCCCGCGGGAACCATGACCGCGGTGACCGTCGGCAGCCGGTCGGCCGGCTTTTCCACCAGCAGCTTCAGGCCCAGCGCTTCCACGCCGGCGATCAGCGCGTGCTGGTTCTGGTGATGGCGTTCCCAGCGCGGCTCCAGGCCTTCCTCGATCACGATGCGCATGGCTTCGCGCAGCGCGTAAATCAGCGAAATCGGCGGTGTGTGGTGGTACAGGCGATCCTTGCCCCAGTAATTCATAGCCGTGGAAAGATCGAAGTACCAGCTCTGCACCTTCGTCTTGCGCGTGCGGAATACCTCTTCGGCGCGCGGGCTCACGGTAATCGGCGACATTCCCGGAGGCGCGCTCAACGCTTTCTGCGATCCGCTGAAGCAAATGTCCACGCGCTGCTTATCAATGTTCAGGGGCACCCCAGCTAGGGTAGCGACCGCGTCCACCACCAGCAGCGCGCCGCATTCATCGGCTACCTGCCGGAAGGGATCGATGTTGGTCACCACGCCCGAAGAAGTTTCCCCCTGCGCCAGGCCAATCATCTTGATCTTGCGGCCCTTGGCAACCTTGCGCACGTCTTCCGGATCAACCGGCTTGCCATAGGGCGCTTCGACGAGGTGCAGCGTCGCCGGCGTGTGCTGCGCAATCACGTACATGCGCTGGGAGAACATACCGTTCACGCAGCAGATCGCTTCATCACCGGGTTCCAGCGAATTCAGGACCGAGGCTTCAATGCCGCCCGACCCGGAAGCAGACAAAGGAAACGTGATGCGGTTTTCCGTCTGGAAAACCTGCCGCAACAACACCTGGGTTTCATCCATGCAGCCGCGGAACCACGGGTCCAGATGCCCCACCAGCGGCGTGGCCAGAGCCCGGTACACGCGCGGGTCCATCGAAGACGGCCCGGGGGTCATCATCAAACGTGCGGGAGGCCTGAGTTCGCCAATCGGATTGCTCATGAGAATGCTCCTTTACGGATCCTTATGAATCCACAAGGATGGCCCGCGAGTACGTACTTCGGGGAATCGCTGGAGTACGGCGGGAACTCCAGTGTCCCGCAGGCGGCGGGCCAGCGCAACGGTCAATTTGGATGGCCCGGCAGCGGGTCCTCCTCGCCACCATCCCGCCGGCGCCGCTCGCTCTCTGTCATCCAGAGCGGAGCGACCCGATTTTCTCCCTCGCGCCGCAATTTGGCGCGTCGGGTCGTGTAGTCGAGGGATCTCTCTTCCTGCCTAGGGAGGGCATGGCTTTTTACCCCGAACAACGTGAGGGGCAGCCATGCCGTGACTGTCGCCCATTCAATCCGGCTTTAGCCGCTGAGGGCCGCGTCCTAATTCGCCGCCACGCCCTCGGCCGGAGTTGCTTTCTCGCCCCCAGCCGGCATGATCTGCTCAAGTCTTGCCCGCAGCCGCGCGATCTCCTTCCCTTCCTGCAGCAATTCCTCCTGCTCGAATCGGCGTTTCGCCCGCGCCTCTTCCTCCTCGGACTGCCCGCTCGGGTCTTTCAGGAACGCTTGTTCGTCGAGAACGAACATGCGCATCAGAAGTTGAATCTTCAACTGCTTCTCTTTGATCTGCTGTTCCAGCGCCGCGATCTCCGCTTTCCTCTTCTCCGGATCTTGTGGACCCGCGGCAGATTCCCTCGCTGCAGGCTCCGTCGCTGCGCCTGTCTTCGGAGTTTCCGCTGCGTTGGCGGCCGGGCGCGGCGCCAGTAACGCGATATCGTCATCGGTGAGGGCGGGAGTCTTTTTTACCGGCGTTCCGTGCACTTCGCCAGCTATCGGTGGTGGTTGGACATCCGGCGGCTTGTTTTTGTTCTGCGCCCGGCAAACGCCAGGCATGCTCAGAGTTCCAAGCAGAATCGTCGCATAGACACGGAGAGAGAGGGCCATGGGGAAGCTCCGTCGCAAAGTGGGACTTGGCGTTCAGGCTACTCTTCCCCCATGCCCAGTCAAGGTTCAATCTCCGGTACTAGCCGTGTCACCGACAAGTAGAACTTTTGGAACTACTTGGCGCGCCGTGCCCTTGCGCTTTTCAAACCTGCGCCGCCCGCGAACACACGAGAAAATCGTGTCGAGCGGCTCTTTGTAGTTCCCTGCCCGCTAGTTAAAACGCGACAGTGACCGCGATCCCGATGCCCGGATGCATGCGGTCGTATAAGTAGTACCCATCGCCGGTGTAATCAAGATATACGTCGTCGTTTTCGTACCACGCGGGATCCCACGTTTCCGGCCACGGGTCCATGAACGTAACCCAATAACCGTCGTACTGGAAACGCGGATAGCCGCCTACGAAAACCATCGGAAGGCCGCCGATGCGGAAGAAATGACCACTCCCGAAGTAGAGCCGGAAGCGGTCTTCAGGAATTCGGTAGCCGTTATAGCCGCCGCGTTGCTGCCAGGTGCGGTGGTCGTTGTTCCATGAACCGGCGCGAGACTGCGCGAAACCGCTGCGTACCTGCCCTGCGTGTTGTGGCACGCCGCTGTGGTGGACTCCGCCATTCGTGGGGCCGTTGGCCTGGACGCCGCCATGATAGGCGCCGCCGTAGGCTTGTTGCGGTCGTGGCGCAGGTTTATTGGCCGTCTGCTTATGCTGCTGCTGGGCGGGTTTCGCCTGCTGATGTTGTTGCTGTGCGGGTTTCGCCTGCTCCTTTTGCGGCTGCTGATGCTGTTGCTGCGCGGGTTTCGCCTGCTGATGTTGCTGCTCTTGTTGCGGTTTGCCCTGCTCCTTCTCCTGTTGCTTGCTCTGTGCGTAGGCCGGAGCAATGGCTCCGACAAGAAGGAGTAGAACTCCCTTGGTGATAAGTCCAACTGCTTTCATGAGTGTTGCCTCCGTTACCGTGATTTCCTGCGCCCCTCGCTCGGCGCATGGGGCGTACCTGTTGTTTCGGGTGGTTGTCTTCGTGAAACGTCTAAGCGTAACAAGTCTATCCGCAAGTGGACTGTACAAAAAGGGACAACTGTCTGATAGCCGTGGTCGCCGGGCGCCGCGCCTTTGCGCTTTGCAAAGCTGCGCGCCTTTTGCGCCCGCCGTTTTCTGGAGGCCGTGCCGCTCTTGAGTTTCTCCGATGCCTTTCTCCCGCCTGTGTAGTGGCCGACCTTCAGGTCGCTTCTTGGGTTGCCGCGCCCGCCCCTTCTTCCTTCTGTCATCTCGAGCGGAGCGACCCGATTTTGTCCCTCGCGCCGCAGTTTGGCGCGTCGGGTCGCGTAGTCGAGGGCTCTCTCTGTCCTGGGAGGGCATGATTTCTCACCCGGCACTTCGCGCCTTGCCGCGCCCGCCCCGCAGGAGTAGGATTCAGGGCACCCCTCAATCTTGCGTGGAGTCTCTGCAGGCAGGAGCAAGGAACCGGGATTGCTGCACTCCTTCGGGAAAACCGTATGGGCTGTGGTGTCCCAAGGAGGATCACATGTGGAATGAGAAGAAACCTGAAACGAAGAGCACGGACGCGCCGCGTCCCATGGAGGCGCCAGCGGAACGCACCACGGGGTGGCTGGGGTCGAGCCTGCGTGTGAAAGGCGAAATCTCCGGCACCGAGGATTTGCTGATCGACGGCTTGGTTGAAGGATCGATCCACCTTGATGAGCGCAAGTTGACCGTCGGAAAGACGGCCAAGTTGACGGCTGACATCAACGCCCGCGACGTCGTCGTGTACGGCTACGTGAAGGGAAACGTGCGCGCCAAGGGCCGCGTCGAGATCAAGAAGGACGGCTACGTGATCGGGAATTTGACCACGGCGCAGATCATGATTGAAGACGGCGCGGACTTCAAAGGCACCATCGAAATTGACCGCAGCGCGCCCAAGGAAACCGACAAGAACGTCCCCGCCCGTGCAGCCGCGGCCGCAGCAGGCGCGGGCGCGGCGGCGCCAGGCGCAGGCGCGACGCCGAAAAGCATCTGACAATTTTCCATAGCAGCCCCTGCCGCCCGGCACTATCTTTTCCCCGGCTTCCCGACAGGTCTTTCCCCCTGTAGGGGCATGATACATCGTGCCCGCCTTCGTGCCGGAGTCCGTCTTCCTCCTTAGGGGGTCGGAGCTTCAGCTCCGACAACCGGCTCCCCAAAAATAAAACCCCCTCAAAACTCTCTCTCTTGCCTCCTGATCGCTGGTCGCTGGTCGCTGATAACTCTCCCAGAGCAGCGTCCCCTCAGCATAACAGGCGAAGCATAGCACATTATTTACCGTTTGTCTACTATTATTTAGTGGTTACTATTTTCGAAACTGGTACTCGGTCGGCACGCTTGCCGGGGTAAAGCCCGGCACCTACATAATCGGGGCTTCGGGCTGGGGTTGGTACAGATACTTTTGGAAGCCGGCGAAGATGTGGCCAATTTCTTCGGGCCTGCCCAGATCCGTCAGCGCGTCCGCGAGGGAGTCATGGTATTTCAGGAGGAGCAGAGGAGTCAGCTTCTCACGGTCCAGTTCCTGCACGCCTTCCTTGACGTAGTGGGCCAGGACGAAGTCAAGGAAGGTTTGCTGCTTGTCGCTGAACTGGGCGCGGATTCTTACTTTCGCGCGGGTAGCCCTTTCTTCGCGGGTCAGGGTGGGCAAGGCGTAGGCGACGTAGGCCAGCACGTCGAACAGATCGCTCTTCTCGGCGTTGATGATGCGCTGCATTTCGGCCATCTGGTCCGCTCCGAAGCCCTTCTCTGCGAGTCCTTGCAGCAATTTGGACCGCGTGTCGGGCGCGCTCCAGAGGGCGCGCAGTTCGGCTTCGTTTTTGAAAAATTCTGGGATCCTGCCGAAGAGCATTTCCATAAATTGTTGCGCGGACATGGGCGTGCCATCGGGATGCCAGAAGCTGGTGACCATCATGTGCTGGATGGCGCGAGCCTTGCCGTCGGCGAGCTTTACCTTGATTTTCTGCGGGCGCGGGACAGGATCGGGTGTCGCTTTCGGCTCGCGTGGCGGACCTGGGGGTTTTGGTTCGGCTTTGGGTTCAGGTTCCAACGGTTCACCGTCCCATTCCGGATCGTTGAAGTGGTGATGGGCTTTCACGAAATCGTAGATGGTGAAGTAGTCCTTGCCATCATAGAGGCGCGTGCCGCGGCCGATAATCTGTTTGAACTCGATCATGGAGTTGATCGCGCGCATGAGGACGATATTGCGGATATTGCGGGCGTCCACACCGGTGGAGAGTTTTTGCGAGGTGGTGAGGATGGTGGGGATGCTGCGCTCGTTGTCCTGAAAGTCGCGGAGATGCTGGTCGCCCAGCGCGCCGTCGTTGGCGGTGACGCGCTGGCAGTAGTTGGGGTCCTTGCTGGTTTTCATCTGGTTGATGAGGTCGCGGACGGCCAGGGCGTGGTCCTGCGTGGCGCAGAAGACGAGGGTCTTTTCGTTCTGGTTGATCTGCTCCATGAAGATTTTCACGCGGTGGGCTTCGCGTTCCTTGATTTCGATGATCTTGTTGAAATCGGGCTCGATGTAGAGTTTCCCGGTTTCGATCTCGCCTTCGATCAACTTGTCGTCCGGTGTGTACACATAATCATCCAGCGTCGTCGAAATTTGCTTCACCTTGAACGGCGTGAGGAAGCCGTCGTTGATGCCGTCTTTGAGGGAATAGATATAGACGGGGTCACCGAAATAGGCGTAAGTGTCCACGTTGTCCTTGCGCTTGGGCGTGGCCGTGAGGCCAAGCTGCACGGCGGGCGCGAAATAGTCCAGGATGCCGCGCCAAGTGCTTTCATCGTTGGCGCCGCCGCGATGGCATTCGTCAATGACGATGAAGTCGAAGAAGTTCGGGGGATATTCCCCGAAATACGGCGAGGGTTTTCCATCCTTGGGCGGGCCGCTCAAAAATGTCTGGAAAATCGTGAAAAACAGGCTGGCGTTTTTCGGAACCTTGCCCTTCTTGTGAATCTCCTCGGGCTTTATGCGCGCCATCGCGTCGTCGGGAAAAGCGGAAAAGGCGATGAACGCCTGGTCCGCAAGGATATTGCGGTCGGCAAGGAAGAGGATGCGGGGACGGCGCGAGGGTTCGCGGCTGAGGTTCCAGCGGCTATGAAAGAGTTTCCAGGCAATCTGAAAGGCGATGAAGGTTTTGCCGGTGCCGGTGGCGAGGGTTAGGAGGATGCGTGATTTATCGGCGGCGATGGCTTCCATCACGCGTTCAATGGCGAGGTCCTGATAGTAGCGGCCTTGGAAGTAGCCGCCCTTATCTTCAAAGGGGACGGCTGAAAAGCGGTCGCGCCAGGCGTTGGCTTCGGCGAAGGTGAGATCCCAGAGTTCTTCCGGCGTCGGATATTTTTCCACGACGCCTTCCTTGCCCTCCTGCATGTCAATGCCGTAAAGCTCTCGACCGTTGGTCGAATAGGTGTAACGAATAGCGAGTTTATCGGCGTAATTCTTCGCCTGAGCGACGCCTTCGGTCAGCGATTCATCCCAGGCTTTGGCTTCGATGACGGCGAGTTTGCGGTTGCGATAGACGAGGACGTAATCGGCGGTCAGGGGCTTGCCGCGCCGCCCAAGCCCTTCGATGCGGCCGAGCGTGATGGGATATTCGCGGAGAATGCGGCTGCCCTCGGCCACACCCCAGCCCGCCACTGCCAGCGCGGGATCAATGTGCTCGGCTCTGGTTTCCGCTTCGTTCATGGTTTCCCGCCGGGAACGCCATTCTCCTGAATGGCATTCTTGGGGTTCTCGGGTTCTTTCACAACGCCAATCGGGAGATTGGCGTTCCCGGGATACACACTACTCCAACGCCAACTCTCAGCCCTATCAACCAGCCCCGCTTTCACCGGATTGAAATGAATATACTCGATCACTTGCACGAGGTGACTCTGGTCGCGGATAAAGCGGTCCCAATACTCGCGGTGCCAGACAGAATCGCCTGCGTCCTCGCCGTTATCCTGCCTGTCATCGCAGATCTTGCGGGCCGTGAACTTCTTCCACGAAGCCACGATTTTCGCGACCGTCCATCCATGGATTGGTTGGAAAAGGACATGCACGTGATTCGGCATGACCACCCACGCCAGCAGCCGGTAACGCTGCGAATCAAAGTTCAGCAACGATCCCTGCACCATGTCCGCGATGCCCGGCTTGCGCAGAACGCATGAGCCGTGCCCCGCGTCAATCCACGCGTCTATCCGCTTGCGGCGTTCGGCATCCTGTTTCTCGGTGGGGAGAAATTTCAGTTCGGATTCCAATTGCTGCAGCACGGTTTTCGGGAGACTGTCCGCCAGATGAAAGGTCACATGCTGGGTCGCCTCGGAGCTTTCAAAGTGCGGCAGATATCCCCGGCTGTGCCACCCGGGGACGCCATTCTCCTGAATGGCGCTCTTGGGGTTTTCGCCGTCCCTCACAACGCCAATCAGGAGATTGGCGTTCCCAGGGTTGTGCTTAGAGTCGGCCACTGAATGCCTCGTGCAGCAGCGATTTTTTCAGTTCTTCTAGCGCGGCGAGTTTTTTATGGTAGATCGATTCGAGGCGTTGGCTCTCGACAGAAAGTGCGTCAAGCTCTTGTGAGAGTTGGTCCTGCTTAGTGATGCTGGGCAGCCACAATGTGAACTCGAAAAGATGCTCCCTATTCACCTTTGGCATTCCCGCTCGCGCAGAACCCCGGATTGCGTACTCCGTGAAATGCTTGCTCAAGAGTAGATGGAATAGGTAGTCACGGGTAATCTGATTAGGCAGCGGGGACAAAGGATAGATATCCGCACTGCAGAGACCAGTGAAGTCAGGGCGCGCGACTTTTCTGAGATAAGGCCGAATCTTACTGTAGAGGACCATTGAATCCTCAAAAAGAAACTTTCCCGAAATTAGTCCTTCTTCCCGGGCGGTTTTCAGTTCAACCAATGCACCGTTGTCGGACTTGATGTTCGCGGCTCCCACATGTACTAAGTCGAGAAACTCCTTCTCTCGCGGGTCAACGAGAGTCGAGGTAATGGCGCAAACTTCGCTGAGTCGCTTCTCCACCCAGCCGTCGGCGCGGTGGGAGAAGACGGATTCGAGGTGGCTTTCAAAGAGGGCACGGGCGTTTTGGAGGTTTTTTACGGCGTTGGCTTTGGCGGTGGCGACGCCCTCAAACGCTTCGTCGAGGATGCCGACGATACGCTTCTGTTCGGGCAGCGGAGGGACGGGAATGACGAACTTCTTCAGACTTGCGGCCCCGAGGTTGGGTTGCGCTGCCCCATTCCTGAACTCTCGAATCATCTCAGCGCACAAGTCGCTTTGAAGGTAGGCAAGCACGAATTCCTGCAATATTGCGTCGCTTGGCCGAATGATGACCAAAGAAGAAGCGATAGCGCCTTCGCTGAGGTCGCCAACACTGGCAAATTTTCCGAGAGAACCACGGAGACAAAAGAGGATGTCATCTTTCCGTATCTTGCCATTCCCCAAGAGATCAAATCTCTCGCGCGGAATGTAGGTCATGTCAGAGAAATCAATCCCGAAATCGGCCAGATGGCCCGCATTGATGAATGGAACACCGGAAGTCGTTTGAACCGACTTCGATGGATAGTTCTCTCCTCTGTCTCCATTCTCGAACGAACACAGGTCGCCCAGCGTCTTTGTTTGCCATCCGTTCTTCATAGAAGTGCCTTGATGTTGCCCAGCACCTCCGCGCTTTCGGCGTCCAGGGCGGCGATTTCGTCGATGATGTCCTGCGGGCTGCGGTGTGCCACGGCCCCGCCGCCGCTGGGATTCTTGACGCTGAGGTCGAATGTGTCTTGGTTAATGGTCTTGGCGTCCACGGTCCAGGATTTTGGCGAATCGGCGAAGGTTTTCTGTAGCTTCACAAACTCCGCAAGATCGTCATCGTTCAGCGGATTGGTCTTGCCGAGGTTGCGGCCGGGATCGAGCTGATAGAACCAAATCTTGCGCGTTTTTGTGCCCTTGTCAAAAAAGAGCACGACGGTCTTCACGCCCGCACCCTGAAACGTGCCGCCGGGGCAATCGAGCACCGAATGGAGATTGCAGCTTTCGAGCAATTGTTTGCGCAAGCTCACCGAAGCGTTATCCGTATTCGATAAGAACGTATTCTTGATGACGATGCCGCCGCGCCCGCCTGCCTTAAGAATCTTGATGAAGTGCTGCAAAAACAGAAAGGCCGTTTCTCCGGTGCGGATGGGGAAATTCTGCTGCACTTCCTTGCGTTCCTTGCCGCCGAAGGGCGGATTTGCCAGCACCACATCGAAGCGGTCTTTTTCCTGAATGTCGGCTAGATTTTCGGTGAGCGTGTTGGTGTGGATGATGTTCGGCGCATCAATCCCATGCAGGATCATGTTCATGATGGCGATTACGTAGGCTAGGGACTTCTTTTCCTTGCCGAAGAAGGTGCGTTTTTGAAGGGTGTCGTGGTCTTTGGTGGTTAGCCTGGGAACGCCATTCTCCTGAATGGCGTTTTGGGGGGCTTTGGGGCTCTTCGAAGCGCCAATCGGGAGATTGGCGTTCCCGGGGGTCATGTACACGAAGGATTCGCAGAGGAAGCCTGCGGAGCCGCAGGCGCCGTCGTAGATGCGCTCGCCGATTTGCGGCTTGACGACCTGGACGATGGCGCGGATGAGGGGACGCGGGGTGTAATACTCGCCGCCGTTGCGCCCGGCATTGCCCATGTTCTTGATCTTGGCTTCGTAGAGGTGGGAGAGTTCGTGCTTTTCGGTTTGCGAGCGGAAGCGCAGCTCGTCAATGTGGTCAATGATTTCGCGGAGGTTGTAGCCGCTCTGGATCTTGTTTTTGATTTCGCCGAAGATTTCGCCGATTTTGTATTCGATGGTGTTGGGGCCGCTGGCTTTTTGCTTGAAGCCTTGGAGATTGGGAAACAGCTTTAGATTGACGAAATCGCGGAGGTCGTCGCCGGTGAGGGCCTTGTTGTGATTGATCTGGCCGTCTTTGGACTTGGGCGCGGCCCATTCTTCCCAGCGGTAAGGCTTGTCGAGGAGATAGGCGTACTTTTTGCCCTGGAGGGCGGCTTCGTCGGCGCGGTCCTGCTCCAGGCCATCGAGATATTTCAGGAAGAGAAGCCAGGAGGTTTGCTCGGTGTAGTCGAGTTCGGTGGTGCAGCCGGCCTCCTTGCGGAGAACGTCGTCAATGTTCTTGAAGGCTTGCTCAAACATGGCTCAAAACCTTTCCGATGGCAGGAGGCCGGGCGAAGGATGGCATTTGCGATTGCCTGATAGAGTTCGGGATAGCTCTCACAAAAGATACTATTTGCGGTGGAAAAATACGAGGGTTGGGAGCGGCGGTTCGATGGCGGGGGGAGGGGGTAACTCTGGCGAGAAAGTTGTCAGCGACCAGCGATCAGGAGGCAGGAGAAGAGTGGGGCGTGATTTCATGAAGTTGCCTGGGAACGCCATTCGCCTGAATGGCGTCTTTGGCGTTATTGAGGTCATTGGCGTCATTGACGTCTTTCGAACCGCCAATCGGGAGATTGGCGTTCCCGGGCTAAGCGGCGGCGGCGAGGGCTTGGCCTTCGGCGAGGACGTGCTCGGGGACTTTGCGGAGATCGCGGACGATGTGGAACCAGGAAAGCACTTTCAGCGCGTAGAAGGTGATGTCCACTTCCCACCAGTAAAAGCCCTGGCGCGCGCTGGCCATGTAGTGGTGATGATTGTTGTGCCAGCCTTCGCCGAGGGTGACGAGCGCGAGCATCCAGTTGTTCTTGCTGGTGTCTGTGGTGGGAAAGCGGCGCTTGCCGAACAGGTGCGACAGCGAATTGATGGTAAACGTGCCGTGCCACAGGAACATCGTGCTGAGGCAGAAGCCCCACACGAAAAAGCCGAATCCGCCGACGAGCCAGATGGCCGCGCCAAGAGCGATGGGCGGCACGAGATAGTACTTGTTGAGCCAGCGCAATTCCGGGAATTTGGCGAAGTCGCCGATGTAATCGAAGCGCGTGCCCTCGTACCTGTCCGAGAGGATCCAGCCGACATGCGACCACCAGAAACCGAAGAGCGTGGGCGAGTGCAGGTCCAGCTCCTGATCGGAGTAGCGGTGATGGTGGCGATGATGCGCCGCCCACCACAGAATGCCCTTCTGCGAAGAGGACATGGCCATGAAAGCCAGGAGAAACTGAAACCAACGGCTGGTCTTGAACGAGCGGTGCGAGAAATAACGGTGATACCCGGCGGTGACGAAAAACATGCGCACTTCGTACAGCAGGAAGCAGGCGAGCACGTAATACCAATGGAAGGGCACGAAGAAAATGGTCAGCACGGAGAGATGCGCGAGCACAAAAGGTATGCAAGTGAGAATCTGAAGGCGCGCGCCGTTAGGCAGGGGAAGAGATAAGGTTCTTGCGACTGAGGCCATGCAAACAGCTCCTGCGCGGAGAAACCACGCTGACGAGAATCATGCGCGCAAGAGTGGACGGATGCTCAGCGCCACGCTCTACTCAACAAGTTTACGGGGCGGTGTAGGACGGGTCAAGCTGCGGCGCGGCATGGAAGTGCAGCGAGAGAAACCGGGGAGATAGGAACAGGGCGGAGGGATGTGCTATCGTCGCAGGGAAAGAGAAAGAACGCGAAGGAGAAGGCATGGCGGAACGCCCGGTGTTGGTCGGATTGATTCCTCAGGTGGTGGTGCTGGATCCCGGCGACCAGGTGAGCTGGATATCCGACGCGGGCAATTTGCGCGTGGAGTTTGACAGCAACCGCTGCCCGTTTTCATCGAACATTTTTCAGGCGCCGATGGGCATGCGCCTGCTGAGCGGCCCGCCCATGGTGGGAACAAAGACGGGTAGCTACAAATACAAGCTGTGGCTGAACGAACAGATGGTGGGCCGCGGCGAAGTGATCCTGCGCGACAGATAAACTTGAAATTGAAAGCTGCAGAGGGATTCATCGCACAAAAAACGTGCGATGGAGAAGAGTGCCTCCGCTCCGGGCCGGCCAAAAACGCCGTCCCTCCGGTCCCTTCGGCTCCGCTCAGGGCAGGCGGAATAACAAATTTTGGGCGGTGGACGAGGAGTTCTCCCTGCGAAAAGCGGAGCGTTGGAAGCGGGAGCTAATTCTTCCCGGCGGCGCGATAGCCGGCCTTGATGGCGTCGGCTTCCGACATGTATTTGCCCTGCTTGGTCTTGCCGTAGTAGCGCGTGCCGGGCTTGTGATAGATGCCGGAATCCGTATTGACCCAGACCATGCCGGCGCTGTTCGCGGGACGAGTTTGCTGCGTGGCGGCGGGCTTGGTTGCAGGTGCGTTAGCCGGAGCAGGCTTGGCGGCGGTGGCCGGCAGCGTGCTGGCAGCAGCGCCAGTGGGTGCAGTTGTACCAGGAGCAGCGGCGGGCGTCTGCTTGGACTCGGAAGATTTCTTGGTGGAACTGGAATCGGTCTGATCGCCGGACTGTTGCGCGGCCGCAGCGCGCAGGGTGAGCATCCCAGCGAATAGGAACAGCGCTGACAACAGGGCGAGATAAAGGGTATTGCGCGTATGTTTCATTTCTGGAAGTCCTTTCGCCCGGAGCGGGTCAGGCCACCTGATCGGCGCACGGGCGTGGCGTGCTGAGGCGCAGAGCAGGGGCCTGGAACGGACGCATCACAGGTATTCCGCAGTGGAACTAACGCATGATGTAATAGAATATAAGGGAAGTCAAGAAGTTACAACAACAAGGCATGGTGTCCAAACAGGCGGGGGCGGTGAGGTGCAGGGTCAATCGCCAGCGGGCTGGACGCGGGCGAATTCGACGGCTTCGGCAAAACCGCGGCGAATCGGCCCAAGGACGAAGGCGGGGACATCGCGTTCGGGCTCGACGGAGAGGTTGGCGGCTTTGCGGGGGAATTCGTTGCGGCGGTCCAGGTGGAGACTCGCTTCCTTGAGGAATTCGGCGGAGAAGCCCATGTCTTCGGCGCGGTCCACGCCCCAGAACCAGAGTTTCTCTTCATTGCGCTGAAGGAAATGGAGGGACTCCTCGAGCTTCTTCATGGCGCGGTCAAAGGAGGAAGCCAGAAAGAAGACCGCCAGAGTCCAAGCGTGCCGGGGATACAGGACGCGGATGCGCACGCAGTATTTGCCGGTTTGATTCTTCTCGATGCTGCAACGGTAGTCGTTGCGGACACTGGACGAACGAGGTGGCGTGGATTTTTTCATAACGAAGGCGATGAATTCCTCAACAGAGTCAAAAAGCGGCAAGCACCCGGAATACTTGCCCTGGAAGATGGGCTAGCGGGCTCATGCTTATCCGGTTGTTT
>DLMH01000187.1:0-32939 GCA_002478115.1 Candidatus Acidiferrum typicum
CAAGCTGTGAGAAATGTGGGTTAATCCTTTTTCGCAGTTGACATGGAACAGGTGCCTATCTGGTGCGGATAAAGCAGGCTCGCATGCTTCCAATGCTTACGACCTTCTCTCGAGAGAGCGATGTCCAACGAGGTGGCGTTCTCTGAAGCGGGCGTGGTCTGGACCGTTAAGACAGGGTTTTCCAACATGCTTTTGTAAAACTCAATCAATTCCTCGGAAATGGACCTGTTGAGCAGATCCAGATTGCCCAGTACAAAGTGTCCCGTTTGATCAATTATGATGGGGCCAAAAGCACTTCCGCCAGACTTGTAAACGAGTTCAAGAAAATCCTTGGCCGATGAGGACACCTCCTGGGTTTGACTACTCATATAGTCTCGATGTTGAAAAAACAGCGCAAATACCCTGGCCATGGACGGAGTAAGCATTTTCAGGATTTCGTCCGCGTGCGCCTTGCTCACGTTATCTCCACCATCAGTGATCACAAAAAGGGAGTCGGCGGATGTCGGTGAACCAATGAGATGGAATCCCGTCTTGAGCGCGTCAAAGAGAGCGGTTCGGCCATGAACATTTCGCTTTCTGAACTCGGGATCATCAGAAATTTCCTGAAGCCTGCGGTGCACAGCACCCCGGTCCCGCGAAAAATCAATCGTTTCCAGGATGTGGTCGGAGAATAACACCAGGGCGAACTGGGTGTTTGTTGCGCTTACACCCGCCACGTGACTCACAAATTCGGTGACCACATTCCATGTGCTCTGGCTGGAACCTCCCGCCATGCTGCTACTCAGATCCAAGAGGATGACAACTCGACGCAATCGGCTATCTGGCTGGATGGAGATCCCCTTTACGTCGAAAGTGTGGGATTTCAATGCAATATCGGAAACACCGAAGCCGTTCAAAAAGGTGGCATCCGGGCCAACGAGTGAAATAGGGAGTAAACGCGGCTCGCAGGGTTCACCTTGGGCGGCAACCTGGTTTTGCGTGCTGAGAACAACAACCATTAGTCCGAGAAGAATGCGCAACCGTCTCATATTACGTCTCAAGTAACATAACGGCCGTTCCGTCGCAAGTGGGACTTCCTCCTCATAACGAAGGAAATCATCCGGAATTTCCATTTTGACTTCCCGGCCGACCGATAACGTACACCCGGCCCAGTCCATCTGCAATGCTCCGGTAAGGTTCTGTGAGTGCAAAGCGGACTGCCACCAGTTTCCTGTCGACCACAGGGTTTCCTATCAACCAGCGGCCCTGGTGCCCAATCAACGCGGTTACCGGAGAAGTGGTTTTTCACATCCCAGAACACCCCGAACATCCACTACCGCGGCCTTTGCGCAATTGACGGCAATGACCCAGGCCACCACGCCATTCCGATGCGGCCGGGACAACCCAGCCGCACGGCGCTGGGAGCGGCTGCGCGCCCTACTCCGGGAGCTTCGTCTGGCCGGTGATGCTGAAGGCTGATTCCACAACGGGAGCGGCTGTGCCAGGCTGACCGCCGCCGATCGAGAGGCTGTAGGAGCCCGGAGCGATGATGCGGTCACCGCTCTCATTGACGTAGCTGAGGTCGCGCGGGTTGAGGGCCAGGCGGACGTGCGCAGTCCCGCCAGCGCGAATGTGCACGCGCGTGAAGCCGCGAAGTGCGCGGATGGGCGCGCCGGAAAGTTTGGGAAAGGTCACGTACAGCTCGACAACTTCGTCACCGTCGTGCTTGCTGGTGTTCTTCACATCAGCATCAACGTTGAGCGGATCGCCAGCCTTTACGTTTTTCGCGGAAAGTTTGACCTTGCTGTAGGCAAACTTCGAGTAGCTGAGGCCGTAACCAAAGGGATAGAGCGGCGTGCCGGTGAAGTAGCGGTAGGTCCGGTTCGCCATCGAGTAGTCCTCAAAGGGCGGAAGCTGGTCGAGGCCCGTGTAAAAGGTGACCGGGAGACGACCGGAGGGGTTATTGGCGCCGGCAAGAGTCTGCGCGATGGCCGCGCCGCCCTCCTCGCCGGAGTACCACGCTTCGAGTATGGCGTTTGCGTGCTCCTTCACCCAGTTCACGCTGAGGGCGCTGCCGTTCATTAACACCACTACCAGCGGCTTGCCCGTCGAGGCCACGCCTTCGAGCAAAACCTGCTCGGGCTTGGGCAGGTCGAGGCTGGTGCGATCGCCGCCTTTGAAACCATCTTCGCTCACCTGCATCTCCTCGCCCTCAAGCTCGCTGGTGATGCCTACCACGGCCACCACAACATCCGCGTCGTTCGCTGCTGCAAGGGCTTCCGGCGCAGGCCGCGTTTCCAGCTTGGACCACACCAGGCGGGTCGCCGTGCTGTCGCCCTGACCAAGGCCGTACTCGACCTTTAATGCGTAAGGCTTGCCTTGCTCCAGGTGCACGTGGGCAAGCTTGGTTTCTACACCGTTGGTGTGGAATGCCATCGTCACAACCTTGCCATCGAGCAAGACGCGGAAGAAGCCGTCGCCGCGAAGACCGAAGTTGTACTCGCCGGTTGCTTGCGGAGTAAGGGTCGCTTCCCAACTTACGATGAGCGAATTCTTCCCGGCAACCTCAGGCGGCAACGGGCCCGTAGGTACGCCGATGCCCGGCTCAATGCGGCTGGCGAGCGGCGATGGCGGGGCTGCCGAGCCCGGAAGTGCCAACATGTCGCCCATGGAGAAGTAGGTGGCGCGGACGCCCGGTTTGCCGTCGGTGCTCAGCAGTTCGGCAGGCACGGGCGAAGCATCCTTGTTCAGGAACTGTGTGCCGGGCACAAAGCGGATTTGCGCGCCGGGAAACTCCGCCCGCAGGCCGTCCAGAACGGAGACGGAATGGGTCGGAATCCCGTTGTAGTTGCCCAGGAGCACCGGCGTCTGGTTGGCCAGGGGGCCGACCACGGCAATCTTCACGCCCGAGGTCTTCAATGGGAGAGTGCCGTCATTCTTCAGAAGCACCATCGACTCATTGGCCAGTTTGCGGGCCAAAGCGCGATGCTCGGGGCCGTCCAGCAGCTTCTCGTCGATCTTCGAGTACGGCACGATCTCCGGCGGATCGAACATGCCCAGCTTCATGCGCGCGGTGAAGAGCCGCCGGAGGGCCACGTCGATGTCGCTCTCTTTCAGGAAACCTTGCTTCACGGCCTGGATATAGGGCGCGTAGTCGTGGTCGTCGGTCACTTTGGCGACAAAGTCGATGCACTCGTTGTCCATGCCGCGTTTCAGGCTGATGGCCGATGCCTCGGCCTGTGTCGGTGTGAAGTGGTGACCGTCGAAGATGTTGCGCACCGCCCCGCAATCCGACACCACGTAGCCCTTAAAGCCCCACTTGCCCCGCAACTGGTCCTCCAGCAGGAACTCGTTGGCGCAGGCCGGCTGGCCGTTGATGGAGTTGTAGGCGCACATGACAGAGTCCGCCTTGCCCTCGGTCACCGTGGCGCGAAACGCCGGCAGGTAGGTGTCCAGCATGTCGTGTTTGCTGACAGGCACATCCGCCGCGTGGCGCGTAGTCTCCGGCCCACTGTGCACGGCAAAGTGCTTGGGAGTTGAAATCGTGCGGTAGTAGCGCGGGTCGTCGCCCTGCATGCCGGTGACAAAGGCCACGCCCATGCGCGCGGTCAGGAAGGGATCTTCCCCATACGTCTCCTGGCCGCGGCCCCAGCGCGGATCGCGGAAGATGTTAATGTTCGGCGCCCAGAAGTCCAGGCCCTCAAAAATGTTGCTGTGGCCCATGCGCACCGCCTGTGCATGCATGATGCGACCCTCGGTGCTGATAGCCACGGCCATCGTGTGGATAGCGGGCGCGTCGAAGGTGGAGGCCAGGCCAATCGGCTCGGGAAACTCGGTCGTGCCATTCAGCAGCACGCCGTGCAGCGACTCGCTCCACCAGTCATAGGCCGGAACTTGCAGACGCGGGATAGCGCGAGCCTGATTCACGAGCTGCGAGGCCTTTTCTTCCAGCGTCATGCGGGAAATCAAATCATTCACACGCTGCTCGATGGGCAGGGCAGGATTGAGGTAGGGTGCATTGGAAGGAGGCGTGACAGCCTGGGCAGACAGGCGCGACGGCGCAACGGCAAATCCTGCCAGTATGACAGCGACAATCGCAAAGTATTTCGTGAATTGAATCGATTGCATCGATCTCTCCTGTGCTACAAGAAACTTTTCAGACGGAAAACATCTGGTACGGCCCCGCTGGCGACCGTGTGGCTCGACCAACCCGAGTTTTTGTGCCGGTTTCGCTGAGCGAGAGTACATCACATTGACCAGATCGGCTTGCTTGCAGCAACTCCAGGGCAAGTTGCCGGCCGATTGTAATCCAATCAGAGCGTGACCACCCGCAATCTCATCGGCGAATTCGTTTGGCGTTTTCTTGCCGAAAGCCTTGGGAGGCCGGCGCTCGCTGGATTCACCTCGCCAAGTCTCCACGATTTGCTGCGCCTCCGTCAACGAGTAAAAGACATCCTACTGGACCCGAGACCTGATTAACGCATCAAGTGGTTTTCACTCCCCGGTCGAACGAAACTGGGAATGAGGCCTTGCTTGGTGTGCCAGAGGGTGCCAATGGTGCTGGCACAAAGGTACCAGCGCATACACACCTTTTTCGGTACTGGCCCTCTATTCCCAGGGCAGCGTGCAAAACCTAAGATCAAGCCAGATGTGGGATCGCCTAGGAGTGGTTACGCCGGTGCTATCGCTGATCTACTTGGCCGCGGCGTACCTGCGCGTTACGCATCGTAAACCAACGGACGCCACAGGGGTTTAGAAGGCCAGGCCAAATCATCCGACTGAAGAGCTACGAACCGCCATGGGAATAGTGCATTTCCGCAGAATCGAACGCCGTCGTACCGCACGGGTAGCGTTGTCCGTGGACCTTATCGTACACGGGGAGACGGCCACCAACGGGGCCTTTAAGGCCGAAGCACGCACCCTTTCCGTGAGCAAGCACGGAGGGATGATGGTGCTGGAGCCAGAGGTAACGATTGGGCAAAAGCTGCTGTTGATTAACGCGAACGCCGGACTGAAATCGGAATGCATTGTGGTGTCGGCGAAGCTGACGCGCGATGGCAAACGAAATGTCGCATTTGAGTTTGCGTCGGCCGAGGTCAATTTCTGGAAGATGTGGTTCCCGGCGGCAGGGGCGAAGCCCATTCGCCGGGCCGTGCAATCGGCGTTTCGGCCGCTTCCTGCGACAAAGATGGGATGATAAGCCGACATCCCCAACGGATGAACTGGTTCCTAAGTCTTGACGCGGATACCGGAAACTGACACAGTGCCGCGGCCTTTGCGCAATTGACGGCGATAAGCCAGACCCCTAAGCTTTTCCGATGCAGCCAGGAGAACCAAGCCGCACTGCGCTGGGAGCGGCTGCGCATCGCGCCGTCCACCAAGTGCTGGAGCGCGGCAGCATCTTCGCGGACCCGCTGGCCGTGCGCATCCTGGGCGCGGACGCCGAAGCGGCTATCCGCGATGCGGAAAACAATCCCTCCCGGCGAATGCTGCGCCTGTTCATTGCCGTGAGAACGCGTTTTGCCGAGGATGCTTTGGCGGCTGCCGTCGCACGCGGTGCCCGCCAGTTGGTGGTGCTTGGGGCGGGCCTCGACACCTTCGCCTATCGCAACGCCTTCGGGGAAAGCCTGCACGTCTTCGAGGTGGATCACCCGGCGACACAAGCGTGGAAGCGCCAGCGGCTTGCCGAGGCGGCGATCCCGCTGCCCCACACGCTCACCTTCGCTCCGATCGATTTCGAGCGGGAGACTTTGGCGGAGGGCCTTGCCGCCGCCGGCTTCGATCCCGCGAAGCAATCGTTCTTCACCTGGCTGGGGGTCGCGCCTTATCTAACAGAGCAGGCTGTTTTCTCGACGCTCGGCTTCATCGCACGCCTGCCGGGGGGCGCCCACGTCGTGTTCGATTACGGCAATCCCCGGGCTTCGGGCAGCGACCGGGATAGATACGCCGCCGCTCAAGAAGCCCTTGCCACGCGCGTCGCCTCGATAGGAGAAGCCTTCAGGAGTTATTTTGAAACAGATGCGCTGCACGCCGAACTGATGGCCCTCGGCTTTCGCGAAGTCGAGGATCTCGGCCCGGCCTTGATCCGCGAGCGCTACTTTGTGAACCGCGGAGGCTTTTTGCCCGACCGGGGCGGCCATATCGTGCGCGCGACGACGGTGTGAGGGCGGCAAGCCACCTTTTTGTGTTTGTTGTCGTTTGAGATTCTTCGGAGCGCAGACGACGCGCCCCTCAGAATGACAGAGTGCTGCACCGTTTGAATTAGGGGCAAAATTGCATCTCGTGTGAAAGTCCGGCTAGCGCGGGCGCGGAATAGCGCGGATTAGTTCCAGGAGGGCGCGCAGGCGGAAGGAATCGCAGGGCTTGGCGCCGAAACGGGCCCGCGCATACAACTCCGTGAATTCACGAACCGGGCCGGCGAGTTCGGGCCGCAAGCCGGAAGAAGTGGCAAATTCCAGCGGCGTTTGTGTGATGGGCCGGGCCAGGCCGCGCTTTTCGAGGAGCCGCAAAAGTTCGGCATAGAGGCGCGAGGCAAGTTGCGGATTGTTGCGTTCCGCCGGCGCACGGCGGACTTGCCAGGAAAACACCAGCCAGCGCAGCGCAGCGCGAATCCAATCGAAGCGCAGGACAACCAGGGCAAACACCAGCGCGATGGGAAACACAACGCTGAGCCAGGGGTGCACGGCTTGCCAGGCCGTCAAACCGTTCATGCTGCGATGCTTCATGCGCTCGAATTTCCGGCGCGCTAAACCAGCCCAATCCGTGGAATTCTGCCGGACGTTTCTCGCCAGTTGAATCTGATGCGAGAAATCGTAGTTGATGACCCACTCGTTCCAGTTGAGCTGAAACCAATCGACATAGAGGGCCAGCCGGGAAAACAAGCCGGTGGCGTCTCCCGCGCCCGGCGGAGTAGGGTCGAAGGTCACCCACCCGGAACCCGGGAAGTACGCTTCCACCCAACTGTGCGCGTCGCTGGCGCGGACGATGTAGTCGCCGGCGACGTCGTTGTATTCGCCCGGGAGGAAGCCATTCACTTCGCGGGACGGAATGCTGAGTGTGCGCAGCATGATGGCCATCGCGGAAGCGAAGTACTCGCAGTGACCCGCGCGGGTCTCAAAGAGGAAATGAGCGAGGGGATCGTCGCCGGGCTTGCCCCTCAAGTTCAGCGTGTAAGTGAAATTGTCGCGCAGGTAGCTTTCCATGGCCACGGCCTTGTCGAACGGGTTGCCCGCGGGTGCGGTGATCTTCCTGGCAAGCTCCGGAATGCGCTGATCGAGTGCGGGGGGAAGCTGGAGGTAGGTGTCGAGGACTTCTTGGGGATAGACGGAGCCGGCCGTGCGGGCCCGCACGGGCCGCGATATCGGAAGAACGGAAACACCGTCGTAGCGGATCTGCCCGAAACTATGCGAAGCATTGAATACGGACCCTGTGGAATCCAGGGCCAACGAACTGCCGCGAACGGAAGCGTAGTAGGTGTTCGCCCCGGCGAAAAAATTGCCTCGCAGCCTGACCACCTGAGCGGGCGCGAACAGCGCATCACTGGCGATGGGCTGCAGCAGGACCGTGAATTCGAGTGTCACGGCCGGCGGCGCTTCGAAGTCTTTACGGCTGGAGAGAATGATCCAGCCATCAGGCATGGGCGATTGGATTTGCCGGTTCGATTCATCGTTGGTCCACCGCTTGCCGTCAAAATTGCTCAAGGCGATGCCGCGCCAGCGCAGCATCGGATACTTGACCGGCGAGCCGGTGCGCACGCGCATGACCACCGAAGTGCTCTGCTTGATCTCGCCAATCTGGCCGAGCTCGACGTTGTCCGTGAAGCCGCTCATCAGCGAGGGCTGAAAGCCGCTCCGCGCCAGGTAGCCCGCGCTGAAACGCGGAAAGAAGAAGAACAATAGGGAGCCGAACGCAACGCCGCCAATCGCCACGCTGAGCACGGCGAGCGCCAGGGCACGATGGAAGCGGCGTTCGGTTTCCGAACGTGCCTGCAGCGGAGGGAAAACTGCCCCCGCGGCGCCGCGTCGAATTTCCAGACCGACAAAGGTAGCCACCCCGAAAAGCAAGAAAGCAAGGAAGAAAGCCAGGAAGTACGTATCAATGGTGAAGACGGCGGCGGCCAGAAGCGCGGCAAAAGCGAGCATGGCCAGGAAGATGGCGTCGCGATCCGTCACGGCGCTGTACAGCCGCAGGACGGTGACGAACAGCAGAAAGTGGACGGCGGCCAGGAGCGCTGCGTAGATCGTGGGATTGCCCGTACCCTCGGCAAGCGAGCGAGAATAAAACAGCATGTCCACGGGAACAACGAGGACGTAGGCGAGAACGAATCGCGTGGCCGTGCTTTGCAGCAATTCAGCAGGGTGGCCGCGCCACCAGCGGACGCCCTTGTAAAGAATCGCCAGCGGTGCAGCGACGCTGCTGATGGCATCGAGCTTGCCGGTGGCGGCAAGCGCCAGAACGCCCGAGAGCACAAGGAAAAAGAGGGCCGTCCGATAGAACCGATCGGCCGGGAGCGAACTGCCGGGGGATGCGATGGAAGAAGCCATAGTGCAACCCTCAGAATAGCATCGGGCGAGCGATGGGCGGATGCCGGGAAACGAAAGGGTTATCGTGAACAGCAAAGGGATTTCGGTGATCAGACATCAGTTATCAGGAAGCAGCCTGCGGTCTCGACCGAGCGTTAGCTGTGTCATGAATCCAGAGCGGCGCGGGCGATTTTGCGCGTCAGGTTGGAGATCGGAACGGAGGAGAGATCGGAAAGCGGCAGGACTTTTGCCCCGGAGATCTGCGGAAGCTTCTTCAGCTTCATCCGGAAAGGCAGGAGCGTGATCGAACGGTACGTGACGGTGTGGCGGACTTTGGGCAATCGTTCGAGCGGCGCGGAGAATTTATGGCCGCGCCGCAGCGATTCTTCAAGGTTCGCGCGCAATTCGAGAGCGGCATCGCGGTGAACCTCAATGGTGGGGAAGTGCCACATGCGCGAAACAATCGCGCCCACATCGGCTTTGCGCGCCGGGCCGGCTTTCGGCTTTGGCGGAGGCAGGAGCAGCGTGTGGCCCTGGGGATCCAGCAGGACGGCGGCCGCGAGTTGGAGTTCCACCGTGGCGCGCTTCTTGCGTTTTTCCGGGATGGTGTCCGCAAGACCCAGCTTGCGAGCCGCGCAAAATTCGCTGACCGGGCAGAGGAGGCACTGCGGCAACTTGGGCGTGCAGAGGATGGCGCCAAGCTCCATCATGGCCTGATTCCAATCGCCAGGTGCCCTCGGAGCAAGCAGCGCCTCGGCGCTTTTCTGGAGTTCCTGCCAGCGTATGCCTGCGCGCAGATCCCCGCGGATCGCCTGTAAGCGGGCCAGGACGCGGGCAACGTTGCCGTCGAGTACGGCGAGTTTCTGGCCGTAAGCCATGCTGAGAATTGCCGCGGCAGTGTACTTGCCGACGCCGGGAAGAGCGAGGGCCTCCGCTTCCGTGGCTGGAAAAACGCCGTTGTGGAGAGCCACGATTTGTTGCGCGGCCTTTTGCAGATTGCGCGCGCGCGAATAGTAGCCCAGGCCGGACCAGAGGCGAAGAACTTCTTCCTGTGGGGCTTCGGCAAGGGCATGCACATCGGGGAAAGCCTCCAGGAAGCGTTCGTAATAGGGAATGGCGGTGGCTACACGCGTCTGCTGCAGCATGATTTCCGAGAGCCAGATGCGATACGGGTCTTTTGAGCGGCGCCAGGGTAGATCGCGCTGGAATTGCGAGAACCACGCAAGAAGGTTTTTGCGAAAGCGGGCGAGTGCGGGTCCGGTGAGCATCGGCGCGATTAGTTTCGCACAAAACACCGTGGCGCGAGCCGGCGGAGCGGTCTTACGAGAACTCGGGGCAAGGACTCGCGAACCTCAAGAGGAGGGATCTTCGGCGAAAACGACATACGAGGAATTCCAGATGTCCGCGGGAATCGAGCCGCGGGGCTGCGAGGTGACAACAACTTTGCAGGAATCGGGATCAGCTGCCAGTTGAGAGAGCAGATCGTGACCCGGCGCGGGCGCGATAGGCTGCACAAGCGCCAAATGGCGCAAGACGGCGAAAATATTTTCGGTGGCGGGGGCCAAGGGCACCTCCGCGCGAACACTGCGGAATTCCAGTTGCGTGTTGCGTTCGTGAAAACTCCAAGCAATGGCGGCACACAAGCTCACAGCGCGCTCGAAGCGCTCCTTTTCGGCCGCGGGAGAATTGGGCTGCGCCGCGGGACTGTGAGGATCGAAAACCAGCAGGACGCGGTAGTCGTCCTCGCGGGCGAATTCGCGGACCATCAGCACGCCGGTGCGCGCGGAAGCCTTCCAGTGGACATGGCGTGCGCTGTCATTTGGCAGGTAGTCGCGCAGGGCGTAAAGATCCTGGCCGCGGCCTTTGACCAGGCTTTCCACCGCTCCTTGAATGCCCGGTAGAACCTCCAGGAATTCCGGCGTGGCTTCCACGGAGGGATAGACGAGTGCCTCCGTGGCGAGATCGATGCGCCGGGCTTTCTGCAGAAAGCCAAAGGGAAAACGCGTGACGATGCGAAACGCTTCCTGGCGATAGACGCCGCGCTGGGAGAAGAGCATCGGCACGCTCTGCCGCGCCGAGGCCTTCCGGGGAAGATACGGAAAGTAGACGGGAGTTTCGAGCAGCGCGGCCGCGGGCGCGCCTTTTTTCTTCACCCCTTCCACGCGAAGTGAAAATGAGGGCAGCGTGAGCTTTTCATTCTGGAGTTCCACGGCGGCGCGCACCATTTGGCCCGCAAAGATGTGCTCCGGCAGATTCAGGCGCATGTCCACGCCAATAAGCGTGATGGAGGAAAGAATGCCGGACATAAGGATGCTGGCGATCAGGCAAGAGAGGATGAGGAAGAGAAGGTTGTTGCCGGTATTGATGGCCGCAAGGGCAACCAGGACGATCACCGCGATGTAGATCCAGCCCTCCCGCGTAACACGGTATTCCATGCGGTAGCCGATCCAGCGCAGCGGGGTGCGCTTGGCCAGGACGGGAACCAACGTGACGGACACCCAAGCGGCCACCACGAGCGCGGTGATCGCGGAAGCGCTGGCCAGAAACAGGTTGCCAAGCTGCGCGGCAGCGCCGGAATAGAGAGCGAGAATCAGCGCGACACTGAGGGCCGCCATGGAGAGAAAGAAGGCGCGGACCGCGGGGCGATCCGATTTGGCTATGAGGTTGGCGAATGTGGAGGAGAGAGAAGACATGTGAGTGATGTCAGAACTCGGCGGCCAACAATCGGGAATCGGCAACCATAAATGACGAATTCAAGCGCTTTGCGGCACTAGAGAGGCACGCGCACCGATTCGACAATTTCCCGCAAAACATTTTCCGTCGTCTCCGATTTCTTCTGCAACGAAGCGTGGCGCGCGCTGGCAACCACGCGATGCGCGAACACGGGAACGGCCAGTTGCTTGAAGTCGTCGGGAAGACAGAAATCGCGGCCATCGAGAAACGCCCGCGCCTGCGCTGCACGTTGCAACATCAGCGTGCCGCGAGGGCTGACCCCCAGGGCCAACTGGTCCGATTTGCGGGTACGGTTGACGATTTCCAGGGCGTAATCGTGGAGGCTGGAGTCCACGCGCACGCGGGTCACCGTCTCCTGCATGGAGAGAACGTCGGTGACATCGGCGACCGGTTCCATAGCAGTAACGGGATCGTCGCTCGTGCGGCTGCGCAGAATCTCGCGCTCGGTTTCGTGGGAGGGATAGCCCATCTTCACGCGCATCAGGAAACGGTCAAGCTGGGATTCGGGAAGCGGGTAGGTGCCGTGATGCTCAACGGGATTTTGCGTGGCGATCACCAGAAACGGTTGCGGCAGCGGCATCGTGCGTCCATCGACGGTTACCTGAGCCTCGTTCATCGCTTCCAGCAGAGCGGATTGCGTGCGCGGCGTCGTGCGGTTGATTTCATCGGCAAGAACGACGTTGGCAAAAATCGGGCCGCGGCGAAATTCGAACTCGCGCGATTCGGGATTGTAGACGCTAACGCCGAGGACGTCGCTGGGAAGAAGGTCGCTGGTGAACTGAACGCGCTGGAAGGTGCAATGAAAAGATTTGGCGAGCGCCTGCGCGAGCGTGGTTTTACCGACGCCGGGGACGTCTTCGATCAGCAGGTGGCCGCGCGCCAGCAGGGTAACCAGGGCCAGTTGGATCACATCTTCCTTGCCGAAAATGGCGCGCGCAATCGAGCGCTGCAGTTGCGTGACGATCTGAGAGGTGGCCGTCGGCATTGGTTGAAAACCCTTACTCTTCCTGCTACAAATAGATGAAGGGACGCGCAGGCGGTTGGCGCGCACGCAACACCCTTTACAATTTGACGGGCGGCCCGTCTCCGGGGTTACCCGTTACATCATGACCCGTTCCAGAACGGGCGATTAGCTCAGCGGTTAGAGCGCTCGCCTCACACGCGAGAGGTCAAAGGTTCAAATCCTTTATCGCCCACCACTCTCATAGTTTCGCATCATTTCTTCGTTTCCCCGAAAAATCGAAAGGAGATGTGTGCCTAAACAATGGTCAGAGGCGAATTCTCCGAATCCCTGCCATTTGTGAACCCCATGCACAGGAGCCGTGCCCCAGCGCCTTTTTTATCTATCCGTTAGGATTGCTGGCAGGTCGCGAGCCCCATGGAGTACGGCGACGACTTGAACCTCCGAAGATCCCTCGTTTTGCCGATAAACTACAAGGTAGGAACTCACGGGCCAGAAGAGCACGTTGCGCGGAGTCAAGTCTGCGCGAGTGTGCCCGCTTCGCGGCCATTTCGCAAGATGCTCGAAGGCACTGAAGAATTGCTCGATCAATTGCTCGGCGGCGCTAATGTTCTCTCTCGCGATGAATTCCTGAATCTGGAGAAGATCTTCGAGCGCGAGAGGTGAGAGTTCGTAGGATGGCATGGCAGGTTACTTGCCGCGCGCGCGGCGCAACCTGGTTCTCGCCTCTTCCGGCCGGATGCCTTTTCCCTCTTCCAGTTGCTGAAGGCCAAGATCAATTTTCGTGCGGATTTCGGCCAAGTGTCTTTGCCTGAGGATTTCCTGCTCCTCAAGCAGTCGGAGCGCCTCGCGGATGACTTCGGAAGCGGAAGTATAGCGGCCGCTCTCAACCCTTTCGGCGACCCAGCGTGCAAGTTCGGGAGTGAGTGAGACGTTCATGGGGAACTCCTGGGGAGTAATAACCAAGAATAGCATAGTTTGTTATCGACAAGGAGAAAGCTTCGCCCGCGATCACGAACCGGGCTTCTATAATGCTCGAAGAGGTCAGTGAGGACAGACATGTCGATTTTCCTTCGAACTGTGGAGTTTCTGGGCTTGAGTCTTTGGCTGGGGGCAGATGCGTTTCTGAGTTTTGTGGTCGCGCCGGGAGCGTTCGCGATTCTGGGGAATCGCGATGCCGCGGGAATGATGGTGGGATTTTCGCTCGCGCGGCTGCACTTTGCCGGAATTTTCCTGGGGCTGATTTTCCTGGCGGCGCGGCTCCTGCGGACGCAGAGTTTCACTAGCTTCACGGCTCCGGCGGCGCTTTGTGTGGTGTTGATGGTGGTGCTTACGGCCGCGTCGCAATTCACGGTCAGCAATCGCATGGAAAACTTGAAAAAAGAAATGGTGTCGGTGCAGAATACGCCGGAAAACGATCCGCGGCGCGTGGCATTCAACCGGTTACACCACACCTCCGTGCGGTACGAGGGCGCCGTCCTGCTGCTGGGCCTCGCGGCGATGTATCTCCTGGTCCGCGAAGTTTCCACGAAGTCATAAACCGATTACTTTCGTTTGGTTTTGCGAGGCGCACGTTGTTTCTTGCTGCGCACAGGGCGGGGGCGGATCTTGTTGGTGACTTTATAGCCGGCGCGTTCAAAGGCCCGCCACATGTACCAACTGGCGACGGTGCGAAATGGCCGCCAGCGCTCGCCAAATTTCAGGAGTTCCTGCGGCTTGGGCATGTGCTTCTTGCCGTAGGCCACGGACCAGCCCTTCTTCACGCCCAGATCGTGAATGGGCAGCACATCCGGCCGGCCCAAACGGAAAATCAGGAACATCTCCACGGTCCACGCGCCGATCCCGCGCACGGAGACCAGGCGCTCGACGAGTTCCTCATCGGACATCTTCACGGCCTCGTCGTGCGACGGCACCACTCCATCGAGAGTTTTTCGGGCAAGGTCGCGCATTGCCTCCACCTTTGCGCCTGAAAGGCCGGCCTTGCGCAATGTGGGCTTGCGAAATTTCAGGATTTCCTCGGGAGTGGGTACGCCGCCGGTCGCGCTCAGCGCCTTGATGCGCCCGAAAATAGTGGCGGCGGCTTTGCCCGAAATGGATTGGTAGGCGATGGATTCGAGGAGAACCTCGTAGGGCGATTGCGCGTCGGCGACGTCAATCTGGAAGGGCGTAGTCTCCGCGATGAGGCGTTGCAAGCATTCGTCGCGTTCCGATAAATGGCGGACGGCCTCGGCAAGGTCGAAAGCAAGATTCGTGGGCGGCCTGTTGATGGTCATGGCGGTCCAAAAACATATCACAAAGGGATTGAGTTGGTCAGCGCGAATTACGGCCGCGGCCAGCCATGCCGCAAGGAAAACAGGCCTTACCACCGTCGTGTGCTAAGATTCAGAGTTTATGCAAACAGGAATTATTGGACTACCACAGGTTGGAAAGACCACGCTCTTCCGGATATTGACCAAAGCGCACGTGGACGCCAAGGGCGGCCAAGCCACGCATGTCGGCGTAGCCAAGGTGCCGGAGCCGCGGCTGGTGGAACTGGCGAAGCTCTACAGCCCAAAGAAAATCACCTATGCGACGGTCCAGTATGTGGATCTGGCCGGGGTGCAGAAGGAGCGCATGCGCGAGAGTTTGGCTTCCCTTCGGGACGTTGATGCCATCGCCCACGTGATTCGCGTGTTTGACGATCCCAGCGTGCCGCACTCCGAGGGAGCAATCGACCCTCTGCGCGATGTGACGAACCTCGATCTGGAGTTGATCCTCTCCGATCATGAGCAGGTCACGCGCCGCCTCGAGCGCGTGGACAAAGATCTGAAAAAGAAAAAAGATCCCGCGTTGGAATGGGAGAAAGCGGTGCTCGAGAAATGCAAAGCGCATCTCGAAGCCGAAAAGCCACTGCGCGAACTGGAGTTGACGCCAGAAGAACGCAAGCCGATTAGCGGCTTTCTGTTCCTGTCGCAGCGGCCGATGCTCTATGTGCTGAATCTGGGCGATGACGAAGCAGCCGAGATGGACAAAGCGGTCGAAAAGCACAAACTGGCGGCGCTGCAGGGCCGGCCAAACACCGCAGTCGTGGCAGTCTGCGGCAGATTGGAAGCGGAACTTGCGGAGATGGAAGAGAAAGAAGCAGCCGAACTCCTCGCCTCCTATGGTTTGAAAGAGCCGGGCCTCAACCGCCTCATCCATGCGACATATGACTTGATGGGGCTATTCCCCTTTTTCACCGCGGGGGAGCCCGAAGTGCGCGCCTGGACGATCCGCAAAGGCTCCACGGCCGTGAAGGCGGCGGGCGAAATTCACAGTGACATCGAGAAGGGTTTTATTCGCGCGGAGGTGGTGCGCTGCGAAGATCTCCTGGCGGCCGGGAGCATCGCCGCCGCGAAGGAAAAAGCGCAGGTGCGCCTCGAAGGGAAAGAGTACATTGTGCAGGAAGGGGATGTGATTCTCTTTCGCCACAGCGGGTAGGGAACCGCTCATACGCAAGCGACATTTTCTCAGGGGCCAAGACTCCTTCGTTGCGCAAGCGCACTTTGCTGGAGCTAAGCCTCCGCCCCTAAGGCATCGAGTTCTCCATGACACATGAGCTCTCATTCCGGATCGCGCTGGCGGCGCTGCTGGGGCTGGTGGCCGCCGGCGGTAATCTCCTCGGCGGGTACTTCGTGGTGTACCGCGAATGGCCGCGCCGTTACCTGCAATATTTCCTGGCGCTCGGCGCGGGCTACATGCTCTCCGTGGCGCTCGTCGAAGTGATCCCGGAGTCCATACGCCTGGCCGGAGAGCAGGCACTGCTCTCCGTACTGATCGGTTTTTTCCTGGTACACCTGTTCGAGCACACCATCGCGCCGCACTTTCACTTCGGCGAAGAAACTCACACGGAAGAGATGCAACATCATCATGCGCGAAGCACGGTGCTGCTGGGCCTGGCGATCCACGCATTCTTCGATGGCGTGGCGATTGCCGCGGGCTTCCTGGTTTCCACCTGGCTGGGCATGGTCATTTTTCTGGCGGTGTTCCTTCACAAGCTGCCGGAAGGGTTTACCGTGGCTTCCGTTGTTCTCGCAAGCGGCCAGGGTAAGCGCCGAGCGGTGCAAGCGGCGGGGCTTCTGGGCGCCGCAACGCTGGCCGGTGTGCTGCTGACGAGCCAACTGCAAGGCCAGCTCAAGTATGCCTTGCCGCTTTCGGGGGGAGTGACGCTCTATGTTGCGGCCACAGACCTGCTGCCGGAGGTGAACCGCGAGCCCGGCTGGCGGATGGCCTTGCTGGTTTTTGTCGGTGTAGCTACGCTTTTGATTCTAAGGGGTTTGTTCCATGTCTAAGAAGGCGTGCCAAGCGCCCCGTGCCTTCCTCGCCCCGCGTGGCGTAACTGCAACTTTTTGAAGACAAACGGGTTTGCTAAAGTGTGGCGGCTATGGTCAGAACCGACGTCCAACTTATGTTGGATGTGAAAGCCGGCGACGAAGCTTCCTTTGAGCTTCTGTTGCAGCGCTATCGCACGCCACTGGTCAACTTCCTGTTCCGGATGGTTCGCAACCGCGAACAAGCGGAGGACCTGGCGCAGGAAGTATTCCTGCGGGTGTACCGCGCACGGGAAGAATATGTGCCCAGCGCGAAGTTCACCACCTGGCTCTTCCGGATCGCCACGAACCTGGCGTTGAATTCGATGCGGGACACCCGCTACCAGAAGCTGGAAGTTTCCATCGATGCGCCGGTGACGGTGAACGCCGAAGATGGCGACGAGCGGCCGCTGGATGTTGCGGAGAAGCACCCCAATATCGAGCAGCATCTCGTCGGGGATGTGCGGGTGAAAATGATTCGCCATGCCATCAACAAGCTTCCGGAAAAGCAGCGCGCGGCGGTGCTGCTGCACAAATACCAGGAGCTGGATTATACGGAGATTGCCAAGATTCTCAGTTGCTCGGAGAGCGCGTTAAAGTCGCGGCTGTTCCGGGCTTATGAGGCGCTGCGAGTGGAACTAGCCCCGCTGGTGGCGCACCAGGCAAGGCACTAGGGTAGGGAAAGAAGGCAGTTATGAGTTGCGAAAAAATGGAAGGCCGCATCCTGGGATACCTCGACGGGCGGCTGAATGAGAGCGAGCGGCTGGATGCGGAGAAGCATCTAGCGGCCTGCGCCGCCTGCCGTCTGCGCGTGAATGAATTTCGCGCCGTGTCCGGGTTGCTGGACGAACTTTCGGTGATCGAGCCCTCGCCTGAATTCGATGTGCGCGTGCACGCGCGCGTGGCGGCCGAACCCGTGAAGGAAAGCTGGTGGGCCTGGCTGAGAATTTCACCGCGGGTGGCTTTTGCGGCTTCGATGCTGCTGCTGGCGGCGATCTGGATGGGCTACTACCAGCAGCCCCAGCAAGTTCAACTGCCCTGGAACAATCCTGTGGAAGCGGATGCGCAGATGATGCAAGACCTGCCGGTTCTTGAGGATCACGATGTGCTCTCGAATTTCGAGCCGCTGAAGGATTTGCCGGGAAAAGCGGACGACGATTCGGATAATGTGCCGCAGCAACAGCAGCCGATGTAAGAGGGAGAAGCAAAGAGGCCAGGCAGCAAAGAGATGCGGAAGAGTATCCAATTCGGTTTGGTGGCGCTCGCGGCAGTGAGTATCGCCGCGATTCCCGCGAGCGGCTGGGCGCAGAAGCCCCACGGCGCGGGCAATCCGGCGCCGCATGCGGACCGTCCGCCACAACATCAGGCGCAGCCGAAAGCGCAGGCGTCGCGGCCGCATCAACAGAATCCGAACGCAAACCGTCCGCCGGCGAATCCCAATCGCGCGCCCCAGAATGCGAATCGCTCCGCCGAACGGCCACCGCAAATCCATGCGGGCCCGCAGGGGAATTTCAACAATGGAGCGCGCCCCGGTTATGGTGCGCGACCCAACCTTACGCCCAGGCAGCAGTTGGGTGTGGGCGCGGCGCGTCCGTGGGTGGATCGCATGCGCGATCTATCGCCGGGACAGCGCGAAAACGTCTTGCAGAACAGCCGCGCCTTCCAAAACCTTTCTCCGGAGCAGCAGAGCAAGATCCGCCAGCAATTCAACCAGTGGGACCGCATGACGCCGCAACAGCGCGACGATCAGAGAATAAAGGAAGATACCTGGCGGCGGATGACACAGCCGCAGCGCGAACACATCAAGAACGATGTCATGCCCAAGTGGCGCCAGATGCCTTGGGACCGGCAGCAACTGATGAAGCAGAAACTGGGCGTCCTGCAGAACATGCCGGAATCCGCCCGCAATCAGCGCCTGAATGATCCGGAATTCACCAGGGGCATGACCGACGACGAGAAATCCTTGTTGCACGATCTGAGCCACACCCACGTGGGCGGAGCCCCCGAACCACCCGGCGAATAACTATTCCCGGAAGGCTTCCCCTAAAACCCGGAATCTTTTGTCATCCCGAGCGAAGCGAGGGATCTGCTTTACGCAAGACCCCGTGCAAGTTTCTGTTCGTCTTTGAGCAGGGAGGGTTGCTCTCGCTGACTCATGCGTTGACAACGAGGGAAGGTTCGCGGCATCGTGACATCTGGCGGCGCAACGCATCCAACGCCGGGGAGAGTCCCATTCTCGAATTGTCCACACGATTCCGGGCGCTCAAGCACCGCAACTTTCAACTCTTCATCATCGGACAATTGATTTCGCTGATCGGCACGTGGATGCAAAACCTGGCCCAGCAGTGGCTCGTCTATAGCCTGACCCATTCCGTCGTGTTTCTGGGCATCTTCGGTTTTGTCAGCCAGGCGCCCATGCTGCTGCTCGCGTGGATGGGCGGGCACGTGGGCGACCGCTACAACCGCCACCGCGGCGTGATCGTGACGCAATCTTGCTCCATGATCCTGGCGTTTGTGCTGGCGGCGCTGACGCTCACGCATGTGATCCGCGTGTGGCACCTGCTCGTGATTGCGCTCCTTGTCGGCATCGTGAATGCCTTCGACGTGCCCATCCGCCAGTCCTTCTTCGTGCACATGGTGGGGCAGGAGGATTTGCCGAATGCCATTGCGTTGAACTCTTCCATTTTCAACGGGGCGCGTGTCGTGGGGCCGGCCATCGCGGGCTTTACCATCCTCCTGGTGGGCGAAGGCTGGTGCTTCTTCCTGAACGGCCTTAGCTTCGTGGCAGTGATCGTGGCGTTGCTGATGATGCACATCCCGCGAGTTGAAGCGAAACGCACCGAGGAATCGCCCGTGCGCAGCTTCGCCCTGGGATTCCGTTTCGCCATGGCAGATCTGCCGATCCGCTCCGCGCTGCTTCTGTTGAGCGTTCTGAGCTTGTTTGGCTTGCAATACTCCGTCTTCCTGCCGATCTATGCGCACGACATCCTGCATGGAGGCGTGGAAACTCAGGGACTATTGATGACCGCAGCAGGGGTTGGCGCGCTACTAGGCGCGCTGGAGTTCGCCGCCCGCACGCACTACAAAGGACTGGCGCGGGTGATCGGGGCCACCTGCACGACCTGCGCGATTAGCCTCCTGGTCTTCTCGCAAGCACCTTTGTTTGGACCGTGGGCCGAGAGGCTCGCGCGCTGGATTGCCAGTGTCTGCAGCGCCTGTACCATCTCTCCCCCGAGGATTGGGGAAGCCGCCCCATTCTGGTTGTGCGCGGCGGTGCTGTTTGTCATGGGGTTTGCCACCACTACGCAGATGGCGGCGACGAACACTATCCTCCAGGAGCGCGTGCCGGATCATATGCGCAGCCGGTTGATGGCCGTGTACGCCACCATGTTCATGGGCGTGCAACCCATCGGCGCGCTGATCGCGGGCGGCGTGGCCAAGCATGTGGGGACGCCGAACACGGTTCTTCTTTTTGGCTTGCTCGTGCTCACCGGATGCCTGGTGTTTATTACTCGCGTGGTCATGAAGATGAACAAGTCCGGGCCTGCGCCGGCCCTGACGTAGCTCTGGCTTGCGAATACCGTTTGCGCAACTTCCCGCAATTCATGGTCCTGCCCGCAAATCAAAAATCAATGGCGCGTTGCTCGTGCAATAGCCCGAGGTAGCTCAGAAGATCGCCGGTAATGCGCTGCGGCTCCGCTTTTGCATAAAGCGCGTGCAGTTTCTCCGCGATCTGCTGGACGGTATGTTTGCCGTCGCACAACTGCACAATCTCCAGGCTTGGACCGCTGAGCCGAAGTTCGCCCCCAGCCGCCAGCAGGAGCCTCCGTGGCTGCTGATTCTTCTCGTTCAAACGAACCCCAGGAGCAAGTCGCGGTGCGGCGGTCAAATCAGGTTTCATCTTGAGTCCTTCCCGGCAGGCAGCGCGCCCACAGGCGTCCAGCCAGGTTTCCCATATACAAAATAGCACGCCAAGACGCGGTTGATGGCCGAGCGGTTCAGGGCAGGGAAAAGGGACAGAGGGACGGGGGCGGGAAGCGCGCCACTAGCCATTGGGACGGAAATTTGCACGGCCATACAGGATGTGGTAGGGCTAAAAGCAGTTTCTCCGCAACATTAAATTCCACAAATTCTGCACAATTCATGCGGATTTCGCTTGACTTGGCCGAGAAACCGCATAAGCTGTGGAGAAAAGTGGGGCAAAGTGGTAAGTAGGGGCAGGAAGTAGAGTGTCTTGGGGGCAGTGGTCATTTTGGCCACACTGAACCTCCATCGAGACGGAATTCATGAATCTGCGGGGAAATTGTCCGGCGAAGGTCGACGAGAAGGGTCGTCTGAAGATCCCCGTGTCTTTTCTCGAGGCCTTAAAAGAGTACGGCAGCCAGTTTTACATCACCAGCCCGACCGGTGAGACGGCTCGCATCTACCCGATGAAGGTGTGGAACGGGATTGAAGACAAACTGGCGAAGTTGCCTAGTACGCATAAGACGAAGCGCAAGTTTTTGATGAGAACGAGCTACTACGGGCAAGTGGTGGAATTGGACGGGCAGGGGCGGGTGCTGTTGCCTCCGGTCTTGAGGGAGGCAGCGCAAACGAAGGGCGACGTGGACGTGCTGGGCGAGTTGGACTATTTGGAAGTCATGAACCACGCGCGGGTTTTGGATCAGATGAAGAATGAGCCGTACACAGACGAAGACGACAAGGTTCTCGGGGATCTGGGGATTTAGTGAGCCCTAGGTCGTCAGCTTTCAGTTGTAAGCCGGAATTGGGCGGGAAGTGGGCGCAGTTGGGGCGGCAATAGGGCGAAAAGAGAATTGGGCGCACCACACACGCCGGTAATGTTGGAAGAGGTGCTGGAATGGCTGCGAATCGAGCCAGACGGAATTTACGTGGACGCCACGCTGGGAGCCGGCGGGCATTCGGCAGCCATCGCCGCCCGGTTGTCGTCCGGCCGCTTGATCAGCCTGGACCGGGACGCACAGGCGCTGGCGATCGCGCGGGAGCGCCTGAAAGAGTTTGCGAGCCGGGTGACCTTCGTACACACCGCCTTTTCGAGGATTGCGGAGGCCGTACAAGGGTTGGGGATAGCGAAGGTGGACGGGGTCTTGGCCGACTTGGGAGTTTCGAGCATGCAGCTTGACCAGCCGGAACGCGGCTTTTCGTTTCGGGAGGCAGGGCCTTTGGATATGCGCATGAGCAGCGGGGAATTGGCGGAAGACGAGCTGACCGCTGAAGAGATTGTGAATCGCTGGCCGGAGAAGGAACTCGCCGACCTGCTCTACCGCGAGGCGGAAGAGCACGATTCCAGAAGGATCGCTAGGGGCATCGTACGAGCGCGGCCCATACGGGACACCGCGCACCTGGCAACGGTTGTGGCAGGCGTTCGGAAGCAATGGGGAAGGCAGAAACTGCATCCCGCGACAAAAACGTTTCTGGCGCTGCGGATAGCGGTGAATCGAGAGTTGGAGGAACTCGGGCAGTTTCTTTCCCGGACCCCTGCCACTTTAAATTCTGGCGGACGCTGGGTGGTGTTGACCTACCACTCACGCGAAGACCGCCCGGTGAAGCGCGCGTTCCAGGATGCGGATAAAGCCGGAACGCTGAAGGTGCTCACCAAACACGTGATTGTGCCCGGCCCGGAAGAGCAGGGGGCGAACCCGAGATCGCGAAGCGCGAAACTCCGGTGCGCGGAGAAGGTGTAGCCATGGTGGGAAAGAACAAGCCGGCGATGGTGGAGTTTCATACGGTGAAGCGCATCGACAATTCGCGCCTGGTGCGCCACGTCGAACCGGTCAAAATGCGCAATCTTTACAAGACTGCGGCACTCGGCGCCGTCGTTGCCGTTTGCTGCATGCTGTACGTCTACCAGCACTTCCGCTGCATTGACCTGAGTTTTCAGCTTGAGGAACTCCGCGCCACGCAGGAACAGTCCCTGGCGTTGAACGGAGGGCTCAAGCTGGAAATCGCGACGTTGCGCGACCCCCAGCGCATTGACTTGCTGGCGCGCCATCAACTCGGATTGACCGAACCCACCCCGACGCAAGTGCGCGAGTACACGGCTTTCGACGGCTCGCAAGTGGCTGCCGTGCACTATGTGCGGCCCTATCGCGCGCCCTGACTTCGTGCGCCAGCATAGCGACCGCTGCACTTGTCCGAGTTGCGAACCACTTTTGGATTCCGCCCAGCGCGCGAGCCGATATCAGGAGCCATGCAGCAGGATAGAGTTCATGTCCGTTTACTGATACTTGCCGGCGTGGCCCTCCTCTGGATGACCGCGATCTTCGGCCGCGTTGCCTACCTGCAGCTTTTCCGTCACAGCGAGTACCTGGCCCGCGCATCGCGGCAACAGCGGCGCGTCATCCAAATCACGTCCAAACGCGGCGCGATCTATGACCGCAACATGAACGCGCTGGCGATGAGCATGCCCGTGCAGTCGGCGTTCGCCGTGCCCTCCGAAGTCAAGGACGCGGCCATGGCCTCGCGACTCCTCGCCGGCGTCCTGGCAATTCCGCAAGACCTGGTTCGCCAGAAACTGGAAGGCGGCGGCACCTTCGTCTGGATTCAGCGAAAACTCCCGCCGGAAAAGGCGGAAGCGGTGAAGTCCCTGAATCTGAAGGGCTTCTATTTCCAGGAAGAGAATCAGCGCTACTACCCGAAACGAGAACTGGGCGCACATGTAGTGGGATTTGTGGACGTGGACGAGAAGGGGCTTGGCGGAATCGAGCATGAGTACGACAACGAAATCCGCGGCCAGGGCGAAAAGATTGTGGTGATGGCCGACGCCAGGCAACGCTGGTTTGACGGCGGGGAAGCGCAGCGCGACCACGGCACCAGTGTTGTGCTTACGCTCGATGAGAAAGTGCAGTACATCGCCGAACGCGAGCTGGCGGCAGCGATCGAGAAGACTCACGCGGTCGCCGGCACCGTCATCGTGCAGGACCCAAATACCGGGGCGCTCCTGGCATTGGCCAATTGGCCTAAATTCAATCCCAATGCGGCTGCGGACGCTCCCGCGGAAGCGCGCATGAACCGTGCCATCAGCGCGATTTATGAGCCGGGCTCCACCTTCAAGCTGATAACGCTCGCCGCGGCCTTTGACCAGAACTTGACACGGCCCGACGAGGTGTTCGATTGCGAGAACGGTTCGCTGGTGGTGGGCGGGCGCCGCATTCACGATCACAAGGCGTACGGAATGCTCACGGTTTCCGAGATCCTGGCGAATTCCAGCGACGTGGGAGCAATGAAGATTGCCCTGCGATTGGGCGCGCCGAAGTTTTACGACTACATCCGCGCCTTCGGATTTGGCACACCCACGGGCGTGGACCTGCCCGGGGAAAGCCGAGGTTTGCTGGAGCGCCTGCAACACTGGGTACCGTCCTCCATCGGCGCAATTTCCATGGGGCAGGAAGTGGGCGTAACACCACTCCAGATGGTCACTGCGGTTTCATCCGTGGCGAATGGCGGCCTGCTGTACAAGCCGCATACCGTTCAACAAATGATGCGCGGCGAACAAATTCTGCCGCTGGATGGTTCTTCAGCGCCTGCAGAGCCGCGTCGCGTGATTCGTCCGGAAACGGCGGCGACACTGCGGCACCTGATGGAAGGCGTGATCCTGCACGGAACGGGAAAAGCTGCGCGGCTTGACGGTTGGACCGCCGGGGGGAAGACGGGAACAGCTCAGAAAATTGATCCAGCCACGGGACGCTACTCCCGCACGAATGTGATTGCCTCGTTCACCGGATTTGCCCCGATCAACAACCCGGCGGTAACGATTCTGGTCTCCCTCGATTCTCCCGAGGGATTGCCACACGGCGGCGGAGAGGTGGCGGCGCCGGTGTTCAAGCGGATAGCGGAACAAGTCTTGCCGTATCTGGATGTGCCGCGCGATGTGCCGGTGAGCCCCCGCCTGCTACAGACGGCCTATCACCAAGGGGCGGGCGCGGAGAGCGAGTCGCTCGATGATCTGGCGCCCGTGGATTTCAACGCCCAAACAGAAGCCACGAACGAGGAGTTAAAGGATCCGTCCGCAAAAAGCCCCGAGCCAATGCCGCCGGAAGTCACGGTGGCCGTGGACGAAGGCGGCGACATCTCGGTGCCGGACTTTGCCGGGGAAACGATGCGGGAAGTAACGGAGGCGTGCTTGCGGCTGGGACTCAACCCGGTCCTGGTTGGCAGCCGGCTTGCCTCTCAACAATCACCAGCGGCGGGATCGAAAGTTCGCCGCGGGAGCAAGGTGACCGTGCAATTTGGCGGCACTCCCGCGCATGCTGGCAATGTGCGCTAGGAAAAGGATTTATCAGGCAAATGGGCAACGGGCTGACGGTTGCGGACGAAGTACAGAAATGTGCCGCCATGAGCGGCGAGGACGAATGGAAACACACTGTGGCTGAACAGGCACACTTCATAGGGCCAACACTGGGCTCCCTTTTGGACGGCGTGGAGCTACATTCCGCGGTGTCTACGCCTGATTTGCGGATTCGGCAGATTGCCTGCGACTCGCGCAAGGTGCAGGCCGGAGCCTTGTTTGTAGCGATTCACGGGGTGGCCACCGACGGGAATATTTACGCCAAGGACGCGGCGTCGCGCGGGGCCGTTGTGGTGCTCAGCGAAGATCCCACGCCGGCGGATTGGCCGCGCAACGTCGCCTGGGTGCAGGTGCGCGAGGCGCGCAAAGCCCTCGCACTTACCGCCGCGAATTTCTTTGGCAAGCCCGCAAACGCGCTGAAACTTGTCGGCGTTACGGGAACGAATGGCAAGACCACCACGAGTTCGCTGATCGATTCCATTGTACGCGCCTCGGGAGCGCAGACCGGCTTGTTCGGCACAATTGCCTATCACACTCCCCGCGGTGAATCTCCGGCGCCAAACACCACGCCGGAGTCGGCGGACCTGCAAAGTTTCTTTGCGGAAATTCGCGACGCGCAGGGCACCTATGCGGTAATGGAAGCGAGTTCGCACGCGCTGGCGTTGGATCGCTTGTGGGGTTGCCATTTCGCTGCGGCTGTTTTCACGAATCTGACTCGCGATCACATTGACTTTCACAAAAACTTCGACAACTACTTCGCCGCCAAGCGGCGGTTGTTTGAGGGCACGGGCGCCGGCGCGCCGGATGCGGCGGTGGTGAACACGGACGACGAGTGGGGCAAGAAACTCCTCGGCCTGGGCCAGAAAACGCTCACCTACGGCCTGCAAAATGGCGCCGACCTGACGGCGAAGAAATTCCAGCTCAGCTTCGGCGGCCTGAATTTTGCGGCGCAGACACCGAATGGGAAAATTCAGGTGCAATCGGCGCTGGTTGGCCGCATCAATGTGTACAACATACTGGCCGCAGTGGGCGCGGGCCTCGCGCTGGGTTTTTCCAACGAGGTTATCGAAGCCGGCATACGCAATCTGGAAGCCGTCGCGGGCCGCTTCCAGCGCGTGGATCTGGGGCAACCCTTCCTGGTTGTGGTGGACTACGCGCACACGGACGACGCCCTGGAGAATTTGATCCGCACCGCGCGCGAACTCAATCCCAAGGGCCGCATCATCACGCTTTTTGGCTGCGGCGGCTCGCGCGACCGCACCAAGCGTCCCATCATGGGAGAACTTTCCGGACGGCTGAGCGACCTTTCGATTCTCACCAGCGACAATCCGCGCCAGGAGGATCCGCTGAAGATCATCAGCGACGTCGTGGTGGGCATGCAGAAGTCCGGCGGGAAATACATGATCGAGCCGGACCGTGGCAAAGCCGTCGCGCTGGCGATTGAGGAAGCACAAGCGGGCGATATCGTGCTGCTGGCGGGCAAGGGCCACGAGGACTATCAGGTCTTTGCCAACCACACCATTCATTTTGATGATCGCGAAGAAGCGCGAAAGGCCTTGCGCGATCGCGGCTATACGGAGCCCCAGGGTGGCTCAGGATTTGGCACGTAGCGCGCTCGTCTGCTGGCGTGGGACGAGGGCCTGCGAGCCAAGGAAGTAGCTCGCAGACAAGTCAGAAGGAGGAGCCCTCAACCGGTGAGAACGCACAGAGATGTGCTTTACGGACGAGGTGAACGCTTCGCCCGAACCCTGGGGAAAGCCAACCTATTGAGGCAACTATGCGGTGGACGCTTACACAAGTGGCTGACGCGATGGCGGGAGAGCCGGGGCATGGGCTGGACCCCCTGGCCCGGCTGGCCGGTGTCTCGATTGATTCTCGCACGCTACGTCCCGGAGAACTCTTCGTTGCCATACACGGTCCGGCTCACGATGGACACGACTATGTGGCCGCCGCCTTGGAAAGCGGGGCAGTGGCGGCAGTGGTGGCGGGGCCGCTCCTCTCGAAGTATCCGGGATGGCTGCAGGACCGCTGTATCACCGTTCCCGATACCCTCGCGGCGCTGCACCAGTTGGCACGCGCGGTGCGCAAGGATTGGGGCCGCAAAGTCTGCGGAATCACGGGTTCCGTCGGGAAAACTACAACGAAAGAGATCCTGGCGGCACTGCTGGGCGCGAAGCTACGGGTCCTGAAATCCGAGGGCAATTTCAATAACGAGTACGGGCTGCCGCTGACGCTGTTTCGCCTGGAAGAAACGCACGGCGTCGCCGTGCTCGAGATGGGAATGTCTTTCCCGGGGGAGTTGCGGCGTCTTGCGGCGATTGCGCTGCCGGATGTGGCCATCGAGCTGCGCGTCACTCCGGCACATTTGATGAACTTTTCGTCCGTTGAGGAAATTGCCCTGGCGAAGCGCGAATTGGTCGAAGGGTTGAATGGCCCGCTTTCGCTGGCGGTGTTGAACGCCGATGACCCGCGCGTGGCGGCGATGGCTGCCGTCGCTCCGGGCAAGGTGATTTTCTACGGAATTGAAAAGCCGGCTGAGTACCAGGCGGAGGACATCGAGGATCGCGGGGCGCTGGGCTCCGCATTCACGCTCGTGCACAAGGGCAAGCGCACGCGGATTGAAATGTCCCTTCCCGGGCGGCATGTCGTTTTAAATGCGCTCGCGGGTATTGCCGCTGCCAGCGCGTGGGGCATTGGCGCCGCGGAGGCTCAACAGATTTTTCCCGGATTGCGCACGCCTTCGATGCGCGGCGAATTGATCCGCTTTACGAATGGATTTGCCTTGATCAACGACTCTTACAATTCAAGCCCTGCCGCGCTCCAAGCGATGACCAGCCTGCTGGCGGCCACGCCGGGTTTTCAGCGGCGCATCCTTGCTGCGGGAGAGATGCGGGAACTGGGGCCGAGTTCCGCGCAGCTTCATCGCGAGGGTGGCACCTTCGCGGCGCAGACCGGCAAAGTGGATTTTGTCATTGGCGTCCAAGGCGATGCTGCTCAGCTTGTGGAGGGTGCCGTGGCCGCGGGACTTCCGCGCGAGCGCACCAAGTTTTATGCGTCGCCCGTGAATGCCGCCAATTTCCTTGTTGATTTCGTGAAGCCGGGCGACGTGTTGCTGGTGAAAGGCTCGCGCAGCGTCAAGATGGAGCGCATCGTCGAAGCGCTGCTGGGCCGCTTTGCGCCGGAAGATGCCCGGCCCAATGTGGGTGTGGGTCACTGAGATGCTCTACTACCTCCTCTACCACGTGCTACAGAAATATTTCAGCCCACTGAACGTGTTTCGCTACATCACCGTTCGCACGGTCTATGCTAGCTTGACGGCGATGTTCCTGGCGCTGGTGTTCGGGCCCTGGCTGATCCGCAAGCTGCGCGAACTCCAGATCGGGCAGTACATTCGCGAGGAAGGGCCAGAAGAGCACAAGAAAAAGGCCGGGACGCCAACGATGGGCGGTGTCTTGATTGTCATTTCCACGGCCGTGCCGGTGCTGCTCTGGGCCGACCTCGAGAATCCATTCGTCCTGCTCGCGCTGTTTGCCTTGCTGGCATTTGCCGCCATCGGGTTTGTGGACGACTTTGCAAAAGTCGTCAAGCGCCAGAATCTTGGATTGACCGGCAAGCGCAAACTCACGCTGCAAGTTCTGGTCAGCAGCGTTGTGGGGATCACCCTGCTCGTCTTGGCCACGCACTCCGCGTATTCCACGCAGCTCGTGCTGCCGTTTTTCAAGCGCTTGCACCCGGATCTGGTCATCCACGGGCTCTTACATGCGAACCATCTGTGGCCTTTGGCATTCCTGCCGTTTCTGGTGTTTGTGGCGCTGGTAATCACTGGCAGCTCCAACGCCGTGAACCTGACGGATGGGCTGGATGGGTTGGCCATCGGTTGCACGGTCATTGCGGCGGGCGCGCTGACGGTGCTCACGTATGTGAGCAGCAATTCGCGTTGGGCCAACTATCTCGATATCCAGTACATCCCGCGCATCGGCGAACTCACGGTCTTTTGCGGTGCGCTGGTCGGCGCGTCGCTCGGCTTTCTCTGGTACAACGCGCATCCCGCGGAAGTGTTCATGGGCGATGTGGGCTCGCTGGCGTTGGGCGGAACATTGGGGACCATTGCGGTGATCATCAAGCAGGAAGTGCTGCTGCTGTTTGTCGGGGGAATTTTCGTCATCGAAGCACTCTCGGTGATTTTGCAGGTAGGCTCGTTCAAATTGCGCGGCAAGCGAATTTTCCGCATGGCGCCCATCCATCACCACTTTGAGCTGCTGGGCTGGAGCGAGAGCAAGGTGATCGTACGCTTCTGGATTGCGGCACTGGTGTTTGCGCTGTTCGCGTTGACGACGCTGAAATTGCGGTAATCGGCGTGCTCTGAAAGGTTGTGCGGTTGACGATATGCCTGGATCGATCGAGTTGCGGAAAATGCGCGTGCTGGTCGTGGGTCTGGCGAGGACCGGCGTGGCCACGGCGCTCTTCTGCGCCAAACACAACGCGATTGTCACGGCCACGGAAGCGCGCGCGGAAGGCGAACTTGGTGATGCTCCCGCAAAGTTGCGCGAAGCGGGCGTGACCCTGGAGATCGGCGGGCACACGGAGAAAACTTATCTTGCGCAGGATCTGATCATCCCAAGTCCGGGCGTGCCGGCCGACGATCCGTTTCTTCAGACGGCGCGATCGAAAGGCATCACGGTGTGGAGCGAAATCGAGCTGGCCTACCGTTTCCTTGAGGGCAAGCTGATCGGCATCACCGGGTCGAACGGCAAGACGACGACAACGACACTTGTTCATCACATTCTGCAGAGCGCCGCCATCCCCACCTTCCTTGCGGGAAACGTCGGCACGCCGCTCATCTCCTGCGTGGAAGAGATGAACAGCGACACGGTCACCGTCGCGGAACTCAGCAGCTTTCAGCTCGAACTCATCGAGAAGTTTCGCCCGGACATCGGACTTTTCCTGAACCTCACCCCCGATCATCTGGACCGCCACAAAACCATGGAAGCTTACGCGGGCGCCAAAGCGCGCATTTTTGAGAACCAGACGGAACTCGACGCCGCCGTGCTGAATGCCGATGATCCGCCGACCGTGCTCTACGCACCGAAGAAACCGCAGGTGTTCTGGTTCAGCCGCAAGCAGAGAGTGGAGCAGGGCGCCTGCCTTAGCGGGGACGACATCATCATCGTGCACCACGCGAAGGAAGAATTCGTGATGAAGCGAGCGGAGATTCCGCTGGCGGGCGCGCACAACGTCGAAAACGTGCTGGCCGCCGTGACCGCGGCGCGCCTGGCGGGTGTGGACACGGCGGCCATTGCGCAGGCAGTTCGCAGTTTCGCGGGCGTGGAGCACCGGCTGGAATTCGTCGCGGAAATCGCCGGCGTGCGTTATTACAACGATTCAAAGGCCACCAACGTGGACGCCACCTTGAAGGCCCTCGACGCTTTTCCCGGGCGCATCCTGATTATTCTGGGCGGGAAGGACAAGGGCAGCGCCTACACCGTTTTGCAAAAGCCGCTGCGCGAAAAAGCCATTCTTGCGCTGCTGATTGGCGCGGCCGCGGACAAAATAGAAAAGCAGATCACCGGCAGCGTGGCCATCGAACGTGCCGCTACACTGAACCGCGCCGTGGAAATCGCCGCACATGCCGCGCAGCCCGGGGACATCGTGCTTCTGGCTCCGGCCTGCGCCAGCTTCGACCAGTTTCAGAATTACGAGCAGCGCGGACGCGTCTTCAAGGAGCTGGTTCAACAGTTGGATGCGACCTCCACGCTCGATTCTTCGGATAGGGGTGAATGACTTGGCAAGACGCTCCGATACCGACCGTTGGCTGTTTGGAGTGACGCTGGTGTTGTGCCTGCTGGGCACGGTGATGATTTTCAGCGCTTCCGCGGTCACTGCTCAACAACAGTACGGCCATTCGTACTTCTTTGTCGCGCGCCAGGTGGTGTGGCTGGTGTTCGGACTGCTGGGCATGTTCGCGCTCATGAAACTTGATTACCACCGGCTGCAAGAACCAGCGGTTGTTTACACGGCGTTGTGCCTCGTGGTGGTGATGCTGGTCGGCACATTTTTCCTGGATAAGTCTCACGCCACGCATCGCTGGATTCGATTCGGGCCAGTGCACATCCAGCCATCGGAGCTTGCCAAGCTTGCGGTGATCCTCTATCTGGCGTGGTTTCTGGATTTGCGGCGGCGGACTCCCACCAGCCTGGAATTCCGCAAACAGGATCTGCTGCAGACCATTCTGCCCGCGGTGGCGCCGATTCTGGTGTGTGTCGGCTTAATCGTGGCGCAGCCGGACCTGGGCACCTCGGTGGACATCCTGCTGATCATGACCGCGATCCTGTTCGTCGCGGGCCTCTCCTGGAAGTGGGTGGCCGTCGGCGTCGGCGCGGCGCTGCCCGTGCTCTTTGCACTGATCTATTTCGTTTCCTACCGCCAGGCGCGCCTGTTGTCGTTTCTGCATCCGGATTCCGATCCGCAAGGGGCCGGCTTTCAATTGCTGCAGTCGTTGATCGCGGTGGGCTCGGGCGGCTTCACGGGCGTGGGCCTGATGGAGAGCAAACAGAAACTTTTCTATCTGCCCGAGGCGCACACAGATTTTATTTATGCGGTCATCTGCGAGGAGCTTGGCTTCATCGGCGCGGTGGTGGTCATCACATTGTTTGCAGTGTACGCCTGGCGGGGCTTGCGCGCCGCGTTTAACGCTCCGGACGGATTCGGGAGCATGCTGGCCCTCGGCGTGACCGCCATGGTGCTCTGCCAGTCGCTCATCAATTTCGCGGTGGTGCTGGGGATGATGCCAACCAAGGGCATCCCGCTGCCGTTTGTGAGTTATGGCGGCTCGAGTTTGCTGGTGATGCTTTTGGCAACGGGCGTGCTCCTGAATATTTCACAGCAGGCCGGCTGCCGCACGGTTGTGGAGGCGTAAAAGAGGCCGCGAATGAAGCTCCTGATTGCAGGCGGCGGCACCGGCGGTCATGTTTTCCCCGCGATCGCGATTGCGCGGGAGTGGTTATCACGAGGCATGGAGAGGGAAGTCGTGCTGGTCGGAACACAACGCGGGATTGAAATGAAGCTGGTGCCGCAAGCCGGGCTGCCGCTGGAGACGATTCGCGTCGCAGGCCTGAAAGGCAAGGGCGGTACGACGCTGCTGAGGAATCTCGCCATGTTGGGAAGCGGCCTTGCGGATTCCTTCGGCGTGTTGAAGCGCCACAAACCCGCGGTTGCGTTCGGCGTGGGAGGCTATGCGGCCGGGCCGATGTTGCTGGCAACCTGGTTGCGCGGCATTCCCAACGTGATTTTTGAGCCCAATGCGGCCCCGGGATTCACGAATAAAGTTCTTTCACGGCTGGCGCAGCGCATTGCCACCGGCTATGAAATTTCTGCTCGTGAGTGGGAAGAAAAGGCGGTCGTCACCGGCTGCCCGGTGCGCGCGGAGTTTTTTTCGATTCCTCCACGCAAGCCCGAGAAACCTTTTCACCTGCTCGTTACAGGAGGCAGCCAGGGCGCTTTGCCCATCAATCGCGCGTTTGTGGATGCCATGGATCTTCTTGCAGCCAGAAGGAATGAGCTGCAGGTTGTGCACCAGACCGGCGAACGCGACTATCATGCAGTACGCACCGCGTACGCGCGGCGTGAGTTTCTTGCGGAGGTGGCGCCCTTTCTGTCGAACATGGCGGAGCGCTTTGCCTGGGCCGACATCATTGTCTGCCGGGCCGGCGCGATCACTGCCGCGGAGGTAGCCGCGGCGGGCAGGGCCGCCATCTTCATCCCGTTTGGGCATGCCACGGACAGTCACCAGTTGCGCAACGCGCAGGAAATGGCCGGCGCGGGCGCGGGACGTGTGATCCCCGAACAAGAACTTACCGCGGATCGTTTGACCCGCGAGATCTTCTCCCTCCTCGACCAGCCCCGGGAGATCGAAAGCTTAGCGATGTCGGCACGCCGCCAGGCCCACCCGGACGCGGCGCGCGAGATCGTAGACTTGATTGAAGAGGCTGCGCGCCCGGCCCCTCGAGGATCGGGGCAAGCGAGCAGGAAGGAAGCGCTACGAGCATGATGGTAACGTTTCGCAATTTTCAACGCATCCACATGGTCGGCATCGGCGGCATCGGCATGAGCGG
>DLMH01000187.1:32988-126415 GCA_002478115.1 Candidatus Acidiferrum typicum
GGCATGAGCGGCATTGCCGAAGTTCTGCTCACGCTGGGCTATTCGGTTTCCGGTTCGGACACCAAACTCTCCACGATCACCGAGCGGCTGCAAGATCTTGGCGCAACCATCTACAAGGGCCACAAAGCCGAAAACGTCGCAGGCGCGCACGTCGTGGTTATTTCCTCGGCGGTGAAGCCCGACAACCCGGAAGTCACCGCAGCTCACAAGCGCAAAATTCCGGTTATTCCGCGCGCCGAAATGCTTGCCGAACTAATGCGTTTGAAATATGGCATCGCCGTGGCCGGCGCGCATGGCAAGACCACCACGACTTCCATGGTCGCTTCGATCCTCGCGGCCGCTCATCTCGATCCCACATTTGTTGTCGGCGGCAGGGTCAATCAGGCTGGCACAACCGCGCGCGTGGGACGCGGCGAATATTTTGTGGTGGAAGCCGATGAGAGCGACCGCAGCTTTCTGATGTTTGACCCCGTCGTCGGCGTGGTCACCACCATTGACCGCGAACACCTCGACCAGTATTCCTCGCTGGAAGACATCCAGGCGGCCTTTCTGCAATTCGTAAATCGCGTGCCTTTTTATGGCGCGGCAATTCTTTGCGTCGACGAGCCGAATGTCCAGGCGATCATCCCGAATGTGAAGCGCCCGATTATCACGTATGGCACATCGAGCCAGGCCGATCTGGTCATCAGCGACATCCAGCTCCAGGGTCTAAGCAGCGAATTCCGCCTTACCTATAAAGGCGAGGACCTCGGTTTGTTCCTTCTGCCGCATCCGCCGGGGATACACAACGTGCGCAATGCTGCCGCGGCCGCGGCCGTCGCGCTCTATCTCAATGTGGCCTCCGATCTGATTCGCGAAGGTTTGGCAAAATTTGCCGGCGTGGGCCGCCGCTTCGATATCAAGGGAAGCATCAACAATATTACCGTCGTGGACGACTATGGCCATCATCCCACCGAGATTCGCGCCACGCTCGAAGCCGCGCGCGGCTGCAAGTTCAATCGCCTGCTGGTGCTCTTCCAGCCGCACCGCTACTCCCGCACGCAGCATCTTTGGGATGAATTTTCCCGCTCGTTCAATCAGGCCGACCTGCTGGTTCTGATCGACATTTACGCGGCCAGCGAAGCGCCGATTGCCGGCATCAGCAGCGAAGCGCTGGCCAACTCGATTCGCGAGGCGGGCCACAAGAATGTCCATTACTACCGCTCCATGCAGGCGGCCATTGAATTCATTCTTCGGGAAGCCAGACCGGGCGATGCGATTCTGACGATCGGGGCAGGCAACGTCAGCCGGGCCAGCGGCGAATTCATGGTGCTGCTGGGCACGGAATACCGGGTAACGGACGGGATAAGGGATGCGGATTGAAGATCCCCAATTGTTGACGGCGTTTCGGGAACTCGATGTCGAGTGGAAACCCGCCGTGTCTCTCGCCGAGCTCACCTACCTCGGCATCGGTGGCACCACGGATCTCCTGAGCATCCTTCGCCACGATGCGATTCCTGATCTTTTGAATTTGCTCGACGGCCATGGCATCCCGCACAAGTTCCTCGGCGGGGGTTCGAACCTCCTGGTGATCGATGGCGAATTGCCCTTCGTGGTCCTGCAACTGGCAAGCCGCGATCCCGATGTGGTCATCGAGGGGAACATTGCGTCGGTGGACGCGGCCGCGGATCTGGGGCGCACCGTGACGTTCTGCGCCAAGCACAACCTGGGCGGGATGGAAGGCCTCATCGGTGTTCCGGGCACCGTGGGCGGCGCGCTGCGAATGAACGCGGGCGCCTATGGCACGCAAATCGGCTCGTACGTCCGCGAAGTGAAGCTCTACCGCGCGGCCGGCCGCAGGCTCGAAACCCTGCACGGCCGGCAAATTTCCTTTGAATACCGGCACACCTCGTTTGCGTCCGATGATATGATGCTCTCAGTGAAACTGGAACTTCCTTCCAAACCGTACCCTGAAATTCTCCAAGGCATTCGCATCTGCAACGAAAAGCGCCGCGCCAGCCAGCCGCTCGGTCAGAAGAGCGCCGGCTGCATCTTCAAGAATCCACCGGGAGCATCCGCGGGCCGCATGATTGACGAGCTCGGCCTGAAAGGTTTTGCGGTGGGCGACGCGCGAGTGAGCGAACGCCACGCGAATTTCTTTATCAATGCAGGCCACGCCTCCGCCGCGGACATGCTGGCGCTGATTGCCGGCGTTCGCGATAGGGTGCGCGGGGCCTACGGAGTTACTCTCGAATACGAGGTGGTCGTTTGGAACGCCTGAAGCCCATGCAGCGGAACTCTTCCGCGGCAGCCTCCGCGGCTGACCAGGAACCCTACCGGCCCGAGCTGGTGGCGGACGAAGAGCCGCGTTATCTGCGCCGCCAGAAGCCCGTGGAAATCCGCCGCAAGAAATTCACCGGCAAGACCTGGCCGTTCTATCGCCGCGTCTTTCTTTGGACGGTGATCGGCGCGCTTGCCGTGACCGCCGCGGTTTACGCGGTGCGCTATGCGTTGTACTCGCCGCAAATGCTCCTGGTGAAGCCCGACCAGATCGAAGTTGCCGGCAACCACATCGTGCCTCGCGAAGAAGTTCAGAAGCTCTTCGTCCACGACCGCAACCGCAGCGTCCTGCGCATTCCGCTGGATGAGCGCCGCACACAGATCCAGGAGCTCGCCTGGGTGGAGGAAGCCAGCGTGCAGCGCATCGTGCCAAATCATCTGCGCATTGAAATCAGCGAGCGCACGCCCATCGCCTTTTTCCGGAATGGCTCCGAGTTGGTCCTCGTGGATGCGCACGGCGTGCTGCTCGACCGGCCGGAGGGCGAGGACTTCCATTTCCCGATCGTTACCGGACTTTCGGAAAGCATGCCGCGCGAAGAACGCGAAAAGCGCATGCAGACGTACCAGGAATTTTTGAAGGACATTGAACTGGTGCATGCTGGCTCTTCGGAGCGCGTCAGCGAACTGGACCTCGGCAATCCGCGCGATCTGCGCGCCGTGCTCACAGGGCTTGGCTCCGGCGATGCCGCTCAGGCGGTCACCGTGCATTTCGGCCAGAGCGATTTCACCGGCAAGTACCGCATGCTGGTGGAAAACTTCGCGCAATGGCAGGCCAACGCCGGCCGCGTGCACTCCATCGATCTTCAGTATTCCCGGCAGGTAGTGGTGAACCCCGACACCTCCGCCTCCGCCGGGAAAGAAAAATAGGCCGCATTCAGGAGAGCATTTTGGCAAAGAAAGACAAGTACCTCGTCGGGCTGGATATCGGCAGCACCAAGACTTGCGCGTTGCTCGCGGAAATCGAGAACGAGCAGGTGCGTTTTCTGGCGCTTGGCGCCGCGGAATCCAAGGGGCTGCGCAAAGGGCTCATCGTCAATCTTGACTCCACGGTCAGCTCCATTCGCCGCGCGGTGGAAGAGGCCGAAAGCGTCGCCAATGTTCCCGTGGAAGCCGCCACCATTGGTGTTGCCGGCAGCCACGTTCGCGGTGTGAACAGCCGCGGCGGAATCCCGTTGGGGCCGCGTTCCCGCGACATTGAACGCGACGATGTGCGCCGCGCCATTGACGCCGCGCGCAACATCTCTCTTCCCGCTGACCGCGAAGTGCTGCATGTCCTTCCGCATGAGTTCATCGTGGATGCCCAGGATGGCATCCGCGATCCCGTCGGCATGGTCGGCCAGCGGTTGGAAGCAAACGTCCATATCGTCACTTCTTCCATTGCCGCGACGCAAAACCTGGTGACCGCCGCGAACAAGGCCGGCATCCTCATCAACGACACGGTACTCGAGCCGCTGGCCGCCGCGGAAGCCTGTCTGACGCAGGACGAACGCGAGTTGGGTTGCTGCCTGCTCGATATTGGAGGCGGCACCACCGAGTTGATCGTTTACGGCGGAGGTGTCGTTCGTCACACCGGCTCGGTCGCCATTGGCGGTGATCATTTCACCAACGACCTGGCGGTTGGCCTCCGGACGCCCATTCCCGAAGCCGAGAAGATCAAGCGTCATCACGGGTGCGCCTCCGCGAATCTTCTGCGCCAGGACAATTCCATTGAAATCGCCAGCGTCGGCGATCGCCCCCCGCGTACGATTTTTTCGCGCATGCTCACGGACATTATTGAACCGCGCACGCAGGAACTTCTTTCGCTCATCGCGGACGATTTGCGGCGCGCCGGTCTCGACTCCCAGATCCCGGCCGGGCTTGTCCTTGCGGGTGGCGGCGCGCGCCTGAACGGATTCGCCGAATTCGCGGAGCAAGGGTTCCATCTGCCCGTGCGCATCGCCGAGCCCCGGGGTATCCAGGATCTGCCGGAACAGGTTGCCCAGCCCGAGTACGCCACGGCCGTTGGGCTTGTGCTGTATGCCGCGAAGGCGCGGCGTAACGCGCAGCAGCGTTCGGGCAACTTCGTTGCGAAGTTGAAGTCCATGTTCGTGGGAGCCTGACCCCAGGAGGAACAGGCGCCGTTGCGCCATCGCCAGCGGCCACGTGGTTGCTCTCAACGGGTCGGAGGCTCGCTGCGCGTTGGCGTGGGATTGCAGTGGTCTCAGGGGAGTAACACCAGGGGAGCGCGCGAAAACTCGATTGGTGGGTTTTCCACAGCCCGGAAAAACTCCCTGTGGAATCGCCTAAATACGAGTTCTATAAAGGATTTGGACCAGCCGGACAGGGGGAGAAGCATGACAGCGAAAGACGCAGGCATCCGGATGAGTTTCAGCGAGGAGTTACAGCCCGCCAAGCTGAAAGTGATTGGTGTGGGCGGCGGCGGCTGCAATGCCGTGAACCGCATGATCCGTGCCAAAGTGGAAGGCGTGGAGTTCATCGCCGCGAACACCGACCTGCAGGCCCTCAAACTCTCTCAAGCCCCCGTAAAACTGCAACTCGGCGCAAAACTCACCAAGGGTCTTGGCGCCGGCGCGAACCCGGAGATCGGCCGGAAGGCGGCGCTCGAAGATACGGAAAAAATTATTGAAGCCCTCGAAGGCGCGGACATGATCTTCATCACCTCCGGCCTCGGCGGAGGCACGGGAAGCGGTGCGGCTCCCGTGGTGGCTTCGTTGGCCAGCGAGATCGGCGCTCTCAGCGTAGCCGTGGTCACCAAGCCCTTTGCGTTTGAAGGCAAGCGCCGCATGCTCCAGGCGGAGCAGGCCCTGCAGGAACTCATCGGGGTCGTGGATACGGTCATTGTGATTCCCAACGAACGCTTGATGGAGACTGTCGAGCCCGGTACCAGCTTTTTCGACGCGTTCCGCATTGCCGACGACATTCTGCGCCAGGCTGTGCAGGGCATTTCGGACATCATCACCGTTCCCGGCATCATCAATCGCGATTTTGCCGACGTGAAAGCCATCATGCATGGGCAGGGTTACGCCGTGATGGGCACCGCTGTCGCTACCGGCACGAACCGCGCCGTCGACGCCGCCAATCGCGCCATCTCCAGCCCCTTGCTGGAAGACAACTCCATTCAAGGCGCGCAAGGTATTCTGATCAATATTTGCGGAAGCTCTTCGCTCACCCTGCATGAAGTTCATGAAGCCTCCAGCGTCATCCAAAAGGCCGCCCACGAAAACGCGAATATCATTTTCGGCGCGGTGATGGACGAAGCGATGAAAGACGCCGTCAAGATCACGGTGATCGCCGCTGGCTTCAAGGAAACGGCGAAGAAGGGCTTGCAGCATAAGCCGTCTTTCCTGCCGAAGACGTGGAAGGCGGGGCGCGATGTGCCGGCGCAGGGCGAGTTGCCGGTCACGCCGCCGAACGTGGTACATCAAGTGGCGCAGAATGTGCGCGACGCCGCGCAGGAAGTGCCCAAGGACGATCTGGACGTGCCGACATTTTTGCGGCGGCAAGCGCAGAAAGCCTGATCGCTAAAATATTGCTTTAACTGTCTGATTTCGTTTTGCGGCCTTCGTGTCGGTCGAAGTCCTTTTGCCTCTTTTTTCTTTACACGGATTTCCAGTCATTTCGTTGAGCCAACAGCCAATCTCAGGATCTTGCGATACCCGCTCCGGGGAGGCAATACTTTTGCGCTGGATCGAGAAGCGGTGCAGGGAAGCAGCCCGCGACAGGTGGAAAAGAATAATCCTATGGTTGCGGCGGCCATCACATCGCCCTCCTACCGCGCTTGTGTTAGGCTGCTATCGAAACCGTTCTGGTCTCATCCCACGGGAAGCAACTCAGCGGGGAGCAACGGAAAAGGAGACCGTACATGAAAGCCAACCGAGTCATTTCAGGATTGAGCATTGCGGCGCTGGCGATCTTCGCCGCGGCCTGTCAGCCGCCCGCGTACCACCAACCGGACGAACGCTACGTTCTTGTGGCCGCCAACGTCGACTTGCCATACTGGCAGGAAGCCACAGCCGGGCTGACGGATATCGGTAAGAGTATGGGGGTCAAGGTGGAAGTCGTCGGGCCCGCGACATTTTCTCCCAGCGAGGAACTCGCCGCGTTCCAACAAGCGGTGGCGCAGCATCCCTCGGGCATCCTGGTTTCCGTAACCGATCCGAAACTGTTCAAGGAGCCGATCGATCACGCCATCCTGCAGGGCATCCCCGTCATCTGCATTGATGCGGACGCGCCGGAGTCCAATCGCGTGCTCTTCATCGGCACGGACAACTTCCGGGCGGGGCAAGAGAGTGGAAAGCGCATGGCCGAGCTGCTAGGCGGACAGGGCCGTGTGGTGGTTATCACTATAGCCGGGCAGCTGAACAGCGAGGAACGCGTGCGCGGCGTGAATGAAGCGCTGAAAAAGTACGCCGGTGTCAAGATCGTGCAGACCATCGATGATAAAGGTGATCCGCGGGTAGCTTATGACGGCATCGCCGCGCTGCTGCAAAAGAAGGAAAAAATCGACGGCATCATTTGCCTGGAAGCCTCCGGCGGAGAGGGTGCCGCGGATGAGCTGCACCGCATGGACCTGACCGGGAAGATCAAAATTGTGGCCTTTGACAAGGATCCGCAAACGCTGGACGGAATCGAACGCAAGTGGATCACGGCAACCGTGGTGCAGAAGCCTTATGTCATGGCCTTCTATGGAGTGAGGTTCCTGGACGATTTGCACCACAATGCCGTCCACGAATTCAAGGATTGGGCCACTGCGCCGGCCGCTCCGCTACCGACTTTCGTGGATACCGGCACAGCCGTGATCGACGAGACCAACTTGGCGGCCTTCCGCAAGGCCCTCTCGGAACATCCCAAGCCAGGCCCCTTGGGGTAGTCAGACGAGTCCGTACGAAGCAAAAGTGACGATCGATGCGACGCCGAGTGCTGAGCCAAGAACCGCCCCGGCCAGGACGTCACTCAGGAAGTGCATCCCCAAGACCACGCGGGAAAAGGCGATGCTGATGGCGAGAAAGTACATCGGCCCTTCCAGCGAGGGATAAAGGTAGCTCACCACCAACGCGATGGCAAACGCCGTCATGGTGTGACCCGACGGGAACGAGAACTGATCGGGTGGCAGCACCTTGGACCAGCAATGCGGCTCGAGTTGGCAGGGGCGCAAGCGCCGGCTAAGCTTTTTCAGCGCCTTAAAGACGAGCACTCCTCCGATGGCCGCGCAACCCGCCGCTCCCACCGCGGCATAGCGGTGCGGTCCACCAACGAGCAGCAAAATCGTGCCCAGGCTGTACCACAACCAGCCATCCCCCATCCGCGTTGCGGCTAACATCCAGAAGCGGATCCACCGTGGCGCTTTCCAGCGGTTCATCCGCCGCATCACGCGGTGATCGCGATTCTCGATGTAGCCCCAGACGTCTTTGGCCATGGCCATAGCGTCACCTCAACTTGCCCAGTTGGTCTCCATGCGGCGATCCACTTCCCACAACATCTTCGGCCGCTTTGCTTCTCCTTCGAGGCGTTGCGTCCACCGTTTGCAGAAGCGGATTTCGTTCAACCAGTGTCCGGCGGTAATTGCAGGCACGAAGACCGTCAGCGGCAAAATCACCGCGGCCCAGGGTTTCTCCCTCAAGAGGCTCCCGGCGAACCGGAAAATGTCCGCCGTCAGCTTCAAATAGTGGCCATTCTCGCCGTGGACCACGCCATGCCCGGCGCGCAGGCCGATCAGGAAATCATCCACCGTGCGCGCGCCCGGCACCTCCGTGAATGTCTCCGCCACTCCCGATAGCGTATGCGAATCGCTCCCGGCAATGCCTGCCTTGCCAAGCCGCTCCGCCAGGCGCTCTGCGCTGCGATTCGCTTCACTCCACATCTGTCCATTCCGCACTTCAAACGCAGGCACGTAGGACGCAAACCACGCGAAATCTTCCGTTGCGCGCCGCCCGGTCAGCCCGGAAAAGACATGATTCACGCTGAAGAAAATTTTATGCTCTGTCAGGTACATCAACAGCGCTATAAAATCGCTGCGTCGCCGCTGAATTTCCGCATGATCTTTTTCCGTGAGCCCGTAAGCGCCCAGATGCATTTCCGTCCCGCTGGGCATGCGCACGGTCACTTCCTCGCTGACGAAGAAATCCGGGTGCTTGCGGAGCACTTCCGCAGCTTCGATCGAGTCATGGTCTGTGATGGTGACAACGGTCATACCCAGCCTCTTGCAACGGGCATAGACTTCGGCGGGGTCGTTATAGGACTCCTTGCAGATCCGGCTCAAGCCGGGGGTGCTGCACATCCCCGATCCAGTTGAATGCACATGAAGGTCGCAGCGCATGTTTCAAGGGTAGAGATGGGATATGAACAGTGCATAAAGGCAGCGCGAATTGACCGTGAAAGATTGCACGGAACTCATTGAGCACAAATGAGTTTTTGAGTTTTCCACATGGCATTGTGAGTGCTCTTGTACGGGCCTCCCCTGACCATGCAACAATGGCTCCAATGAAAAAAATTCACGTCCTCTTTCATGATAGCGGGGGTGGCCACCGTAATGCCGCCGTTGCCCTGCAAACCGTTACCACGCAGCAGCAGCGCCCTTGGCAGATCGAACTGATTCAGTTCCAGGATCTCGCCGACCAGTTGGACGTTCTCCGCAAGCTCACCGGCATCCGCATTCAGGAGCAGTACAACATCCTCCTGCGCAATGGCTGGACGCTGGGCACCACGCAGCTCCTGCGTGTTCTCCAGGCCACCATACGGCTCTTTCACCGGCCGATGGTGCGCTTGCTCACCAAGTACTTTCGCGAGCACCCGGCTGACCTCCTGGTTTCGGTCATTCCCCATTTCAATCGGCAGATTGCCGAGGCCTGGTCTGCCGTGTATCCTGAGCGGCCATTCGTTACCTTGATCACGGACTTGGCGGATTTTCCGCCGCGTTTCTGGATCGAGCCGCTGGAGCAGCAACACGTCATTTGCGGCACGGAGCGCGCCGTGGAGCAGGCGCGGGCAATGGGCAAGCAGGAATCCCACATCTTCGCGACTTCCGGAATGATCCTGCGCCCCGATTTCTACCTCCCCGATAACATGGACCCTGTCGCTCTTCGCCGTGAGCTTGGCTTACAACCCAATCTGCCAACAGGCATTCTTCTCTTCGGGGGTTTCGGCTCCAAAGTAATGTATGACATCGTGGAGCGGCTGGACGCCGCGCGCGTTCCCGTTCAGCTCATCGTCATCTGCGGCCGCAACGACAAGCTCGCCGAGAAATTGCGTGCGCGTGCCTGGAATCTGCCGCTGCATGTTCTGGGTTTCACGAAGGAAGTGCATCGCCTGATGCGCGCCGCGGATTTTCTGATTGGCAAGCCCGGACCGGGCAGTGTTGCCGAAGCGATGGTTCGCCGTTTGCCCGTCATTCTGGAATGCAACTCCTGGACTATGCCTCAGGAGCGTTACAACACCGAGTGGGTAATTGAAAAACGCGTGGGGATTGTTCTTTCCAGTTTTGACGAAATCGTGCCGGGCGTGAAGCAGCTTCTGGAGCCTGCCACGCTTGCGGAGTTCCACCGCAACGTCGCTGCCCTGAACAATCAAGCGGTCTTTGAGATTCCCGAGATTTTCGCCAAACTCTTGCGCGAGCCGGCAAGGATGTTGCCCCAGAATCCGTGAAAAACTAGTTCGCTGCCCGCTCGGCACGCGCGGGTCTCGGCAGGCGCGGTCCGGCGCCCGGGCTCTCCGCCGGAGGATTCGTCCGCGGCTTCGCGCACGTTACCGCCCACCACCGCGAGGCATATTTCGGCAACTCGCACATCTTCGAGCAGCCCCCCGAGGTCTTTGACATCGCGCAGCCGCAATAGCAGTCGCCGGGTTTCATTTCCTTCACGCGCCCGGAAGTATCGGCCCAGACGGAAAAGGCCATCACAGCAGCCGCCAGAATGAGCTCCAACAAGACCCAGGTGGCGAGGCGGCGAAGTCGTTTGAATGAGGAAGAACTCATACAGGCACAGTTTCAGCCTGGAACACACAAAAAACCGATAGCCCCCGCCTCTCGAAAAAATTGTTACCTGGGTTCTGGAAGTACTAGAGCAGTCTGAGGCCAGTTCACGCGATGTGGGAGTTGGTCGCGTCCGTTCCGTTTTGAATCTCCAGGACGTTTTTGGTCCACACTCATCCATTTGGTCCCGTTCATAAATTATCTGTTTTTAATGTTTTAGGTGTTTTTGGCAGCCCAAATCAGGTTGGTTCTCTTCGTGCATTACTTCCGGCCGTGGGCGCGTTTCGGTAGACGAGACGCAAGGACTGCAAGCGAGGGGGAAGGGGCTTGCTTGCTGGTTCTTGCGGATCGTTCCCACCTGCCTCTGAGAGGGAAGCTAGGATGGATGACCCCACGCGCCGGTGTGAAAACGACATCGGCATCTGAAACGCGCCTTCGGGGCTCCTGGTCCCAAGCGGGGGCCCCATTTTTTGCCCTCCAAGGCAAACCTCCACTCATCTGGAGTGGGCAGCGATCCCCCAAAGTTAAATGCTCAGGTTTGTGCCGCTGTTTTGATCGGAACGCCCGGGGTAACTCGGCGTTTGGCTCTTTGCGACCTAATTCAATCTGTGCGTGACCGCGATGCCGGCTTGGCCGAGCACATGCGCCACCTGCGTTTCCCGCAACCGCGAGGCGTCATATTCAAACGACACTTGCTTATTCTGGTCGTCCACGCGGAATCGCCGCAATCCGTAGGTATTGGCGAATTCTCCCAGGCGGCTCAATTGCTCCAGGCTCAGCGGCGACTGCAATTCGTAAGTGATTTCCACAAGTGTCATGGCCAGATTATACCAGCCTCTACCGGCAAGACCCAGCCTCGGATGTAACCTCCAAACATGGAACATAGTAAGCTATCGCTACGAGGTTTCATGTCGAGTCCGCACATCCCACCCTTGCCGATTCTGCCTCCCTCACCGAAGGAGAAGGATCCCGTCTGTGGAATGATGGTCGATCCGCAGAAGCCCGCGGGCAAGTTCGCATACAAAGGTAAAACCTACTTCTTCTGCTCCGCAAGATGCGCAGAACGCTTCCAAAATGAGCCTGAGCGATTTCTGACGGCTCCGGGTGCCGCGGACATGGAAAGCAAACCCTCCTCGCCTGTTGTCGCGCCGGCCGCCGCGTCGGTCCGCTACACCTGTCCGATGGACCCCGAAATCGTGCAGATCGGGCCGGGGATTTGCCCCAAGTGTGGCATGGCGCTCGAACCGATGGATTTCGTCGCCACGCCCCTTGGAGTACAGCAGCGCGATCTCGAGTACGATTCTATGCGCAGGCGCCTCTGGGTTAGCGCGGCGCTTTCGCTTCCCCTACTCGTTCTCTCCATGTTCGGAGAAGCCTTGGGTCTCCATCTCGATCCGGCCACCAAAAATGCCGTCGAACTTCTTCTGGCGTCGCCCGTCGTTCTCTGGTGCGGCTGGCCTTTCTTCCAGCGCTTCTGGGCTTCGCTCGGCAATCGCAGCCCCAACATGTTCACCTTGATTGGCCTTGGCACTGGTGCAGCTTATCTCTACAGCGTTGCCGCAACGCTGTTCCCCCAATTTTTCCCGGTGTCTTTCCGCAGCATGCACGGCGGCGTGGATGTCTATTTCGAGGCTGCTGCCGTCATCACCACCTTGGTTCTGCTCGGTCAGGTTCTCGAACTGCGGGCACGCCGGCGCACCAGCGATGCGATCCGCGCACTCCTGCACCTTGCGCCGCGAACCGCGCACCTCGTATCCGGGGAAGCTGAGCAGGATGTGCCCCTGGAGCAGGTCAAGCATGGCGATTTGCTCCGCGTAAGACCGGGTGAACGCATCCCTGTTGACGGCACGATTCGCGAAGGCGCCAGCGCCGTGGACGAATCGATGGTAACTGGCGAGCCCCTCCCTGCCGAAAAAGCTGCGGGCGACAAAATCACCGGAGGCACTCTCAATACCAACGGAACTTTCATCATGGCCGCCGAACGAGTTGGCAGCGAAACCCTGCTGGCACAGATCGTGAAGCTAGTGAGCGAAGCCCAGCGCAGCCGCGCTCCCATGCAGCGTCTTGCGGATAAGGTGGCCGGGTACTTCGTTCCCGCCGTGGTGGCCGCGGCAATCGTCGCCTTCGTCGGCTGGGGATTGTTCGGCCCGGAGCCGCGCTTTGCTCACGCGCTAATCGCGGGCGTCTCCGTTTTGATCATTGCCTGTCCTTGCGCGCTGGGGCTGGCCACTCCCATGTCCATCATGGTTGCCGTGGGCCGCGGCGCTTCTGCAGGCGTGCTGGTGAGGGATGCCCAAGCGCTGGAAACCCTCGCTCGCGTAGACACGCTGGTGCTCGACAAGACGGGCACGCTCACGGAAGGCCGTCCGAGCGTCGCAAACATCGAACTCTTTGAGGGCATCACGCTCACTCGCGACGCGCTGCTCTCGCTGACGGCCAGCGTCGAGCGCCCAAGCGAACATCCCTTGGCACGCGCCATCGTTCGCGCCGCGGAAGATAAGAAACTGCCCCTCGCCCCGGTCACCGATTTCCGGGCTACGGCGGGAGGAGGCGTCGAAGGCATAATCCTTGGCAAAAAGGTACTGGCGGGCACCGCAGCGTTTCTGAAGGCCCACGGCGTCAATGTGCCGGAGTCCCGAACAGCTTCCGTGCAAGTGGGGGGATCTGCTGCCGTCACCCCGGTGTTCGTTGCCGTGAACGGACGCGCCGCGGGAATGTTCCTGATGACTGATCGGGTCAAGCCCACCACCGCCGAGGCCTTGCAACTTCTGCGCCAGGAGGGCTTGCGCATCGTCATGCTGACGGGAGATCGCCAAGACTCGGCGCAGCGCATCGCTCAGGAATTGGGCATTGATGCGTTTGAAGCCGAGGTGCTCCCGCAAAGGAAAGAGCAGGCGATCCGCGAACTCCGGGCACAGGGCCGCATCGTGGCTATGACCGGGGACGGTATCAACGATGCTCCCGCCCTTGCCGCCGCCCACGTAGGCATCGCGATGGGTACGGGTACCGACGTGGCCATGGAAAGTGCCGGCATCACCCTCGTGAAGGGAGATCTGCGCGGGATCGTCCGCGCCCGGCGCCTCTCCCGCGCCACCCTGCGCAATATCAAACAGAACCTCGCTTTCGCGTTTCTCTATAACGCCCTGGGAATCCCGGTGGCGGGGGGAGTTTTTTACCCCATCTTTCACTGGCTTCTCAGCCCCATGATTGCCAGCGCCGCCATGAGCTTCAGCTCGGTGTCTGTCATCACCAACGCTCTTCGGCTCCGGCGCTCGCCCCTCTGACTCCCTTTTTTTTCCTGACCGTTTGACGTTTCTAGCGTCTTAAAGGAGTAAGCGGTCGGAACTTTTTGTGGGGGTCTGCGTATTACTAAGCAGCAGCCTCGATAACGCTACCCAAGGGGTCGGTTATGTCCAGTAATGGCAATGGTATAGGCAATGGAAAAGCGGCCAAGAAGCGCCGCCGCAGAATCATCCTCAGCTCTATCGCGGTATTGATCCTGGTCGGTGGAGGCTATGGCGTCTATGCCGCCCTGCGCCCCAATCATGAAATTGACCCCTCCAAGCTTGCGGCGGTGGAACGTGGTGACCTGGCGCGCGTTGTGGTAGCCACCGGGAAGATTCAGCCGCTCTCGAAAATCGAAGTGAAGTCCAAAGCCAGCGGCATCGTGAAGAAGCTGTATGTGGACTATGGCGACCACGTCAAGCAGGGCGACATCCTGGCCGAACTTGACAAGGTGCAACTGGAAGCCAGCGTGCGCGCTTCCCAGGCCAACTATCAGGCTGCGCAAGCCGCCCGCGATTCCGCCATCGCCGCCCTCGAGCGCAATAAAGTCGACGCGGAGGGCCCGGACGTGCCCTATCTCAAGCTCAGCATGGAACGCGCCCAACAGATGTTCAAGGACGGCGTGATGTCCAAGAGTCTCGTCGAGGACTCCGAGAAGAACTATCAGTTGGCCCTGAACAAGCAGGTCAGCGCGCAACGCAATCTGGCCGTTTCGCGCGCGGAGATTGCCAAGGCCGAAGCGGAAGTGGCCCAGGCCAAGGCGGCTCTTGATAACGCGGAAGAGGATCTGCGTAACTCCACGATTGTCAGCCCGATTGATGGGCTGGTGCTGTCGCGCGACGTCAATGTCGGTGATGCCGTCAGTTCCATCCTCGTCCTGGGATCCCAGGCCACCCTGATCATGACCATGGGCGACATCAGCGAAGTCTACGTTCAGGGCAAAGTGGATGAAGCCGACATCGGCAAGGTTTATCTGAATCAGCCCGCCCGCATCGTCGTGGAATCCTTCAAGGACAAGAAGTTCACGGGCAAGGTGACGAAGATTTCCCCTATGGGCAAGGAGAAGGACAACGTCACCACGTTTGAAGTGCGCGTCTCCATCTCCAATCCCACCCTCGAGCTCAAGGCCAACATGAGCGCCAATGCCGAAATCCTTCTCGAGGAAAAGAAAAACGTCCTGATGGTGCCCGAATCCTCCCTCATTTATGACAAGGACCGCAGCGCTTCGGTCGAATTGCCGGATCCCAAGGCCGAGAACGGGCGCAAGAAGGTCTCCGTGAAGCTGGGCATTTCCAACGGCGTGAAAACGGAAATCATCTCTGGCCTCACCGAAAAACAGCAAGTCGTTCTTCAGTAGCTCGGGGTCCCTATGACCTTTCGGGATCTATTGCGAGACACCATCGCGACGCTCTGGGCGCACAAGCGGCGCACGCTGCTGACCATGTTCGGGATCGCCTGGGGGATCATTTCCATCACCGTGATGGTCGCGGCGGGCGAAGGCCTCGGCCGGGGCATCCAGAAGCAACAGGAAAATTTCGGCAAAGATGTGATTATCGTTTTCGCTGGCCGCACCAGCATGCAGGCAGGAGGCACGCGGTCTGGCCGCGTCGTCCACTGGATGGAAGACGACTACAAGGAAGTGGCCAGGGAAGCGCCGGCCTGCAAGTACGTGATGCCGGAACTCGGCAACAACGTAAAAGTGCACAGCGCTTTCAACAGCGGAGACATCGATACGGTCGGCTCCCTCCCGCCATTCACGGTGATCCGCAGCATCACCGTGGCGCAGGGGCGCTTTTACAACGACGAAGACAACGAAGAGGGCCGGCACGTGGCGTTCCTGGGCAGCGATACAAAAAAGCAACTCTTCGCCGAGCGCGAAGCCTTGGGGCAGACTATTGAGCTAAACGGCATACCCTACACGGTGATCGGCGTCATGAAGACGAAGGATCAGAACTCCAGCTACGACGGCGTCGATATCCGGAAGATTTTCATCCCGTTTAATTCCATGAAGCGGGATTTTCCAAACAAGCCACCGGCGGTGGAGCATACCGTCGACCGGCTGCTGGTGGCGCCGTGGTCGCTCGCAACGCATCCGGATTGCGTGCGCCAGGTTCGCCACACCCTGGCGCGGCTGCATAGCTTCGATCCGCGGGACGAGGAAGCGGCCAGCATCTGGGACACCGTCAAGAACGCCCAGGCCAACCGCATGATTTTTGTGGGCATGGAAGTTTTCATGGGCGCCGTAGGCGTGGCCACGATATTTCTCGGCGGTTTGGGCGTGATGAACGTCATGCTGGTGAGCGTGCGGGAGCGCACGCGCGAAATCGGCGTGCGCAAAGCTCTGGGAGCCACGCGCGAATCCATCCTCCACCAGTTTTTCCTGGAGACCATATTTGTCGTGGTCATCAGCGGCGGCGCGGGGCTCGTCATTTCCTACGGTTTCTGTGCTCTGGTCAACCTGCTGCCGAAGATTCCGTATTTTGACGGCTTGGATGCGAGTTGGAAGCTTGCGGCCCTGACCGTGAGCTTGCTGGGCTTGATTGCCGTGCTTTCCGCACTGTATCCGGCGAATCAAGCCGCATCCGTGGATCCCATAGAAGCGCTTCGCTTCGAGGCTGGTGGGTGATGCTGATTGAAGTCTTCAAAGAAGCCTGGGCAGCGCTGGGACGCAATCGCGTGCGCAGCCTGCTGACGATGACCGGCATCTCCTGGGGAATCGTGGCCGTAACGCTGCTCTTGAGCTATGGCTCCGGGTTCCGCAGCGTGCTGCTGTACACATTCGAGGTCTTCGGCAAGGCAGCGGTGATCTGCTGGCCGGGAACGACCAGCGAACAAGCCGGCGGGGAGCGCGCCGGTAAAGAGGTGCGCTTCGAGCAGGAAGATGCGGACTGGGTAAAGGCGCAATCGCCGCTCATCAAGCGCGTGACGCTGGAAACCGTGCGGTGGAAAGGTATTTCGCATGAGGAGCGGCTCTCGGACTCGGCGACCCGCGGCGTCTACCCGGAATACGGCGAGATGCGTAATGAGGTGCCCTCCGAGGGCCGCTGGATTTCGGCGGAGGACATCGCCGAGCGCCGCCGCGTGGTGTTCCTGGGAGCGCGGCTGAAAAAGAAACTCTTCAGCGGGACCCCGGCCGTCGACGAGACGGTGCGCATCAACGGAGTGCGTTTCACCGTCATCGGCACCATGGACATGAAGTTTTCAGATAGCTGCTATTTCAACTGCGATGATGAATCCGCTTTCATTCCTTACACCAGTGCCGCGGATATTTGGGATGCCCGCTATGCCAGCGTGATGATTTTCGAGCCGGTGGCTCCGCAATTTGAAGCGCTGGCCATGCAGCAGTTCCGCACGGCCGTAGCGAACCGCCAACATTTTTCCCCGAACGACAAACGGGCCATCACCATGTTCGGCCGGCAGGAGTTCAAGCCGATTTATGACGGTATCACACTGGGTATTGAAGGACTGCTCTTCCTGATCGGCGCCATGACGCTGGGCATCGGCGGCGTGGGCGTGATGAACATCATGCTGGTTTCCGTGGACGAACGCGTTCGCGAGATCGGTTTGCGGCGCGCCCTTGGCGCAAGGAAAGCCCACATTCGCTGGCAGTTCTTGCTGGAAGCGCTGGTGCTTACGCTGGCGGCCGGGGCCATCGGAATGTTTTTCTCCTGGCTGCTGACGTCGTCCATTGGCACACTGCCGTTTCTCGGGCCCGCGTATGAAGACGACTCGGGGAAAGTGGACATCCATTTGAATCTCTCCGTCATGACCATGTTCATGTCCAGCTTGATTCTCATCGTCGTCGGGGTGGTCAGCGGCTGGGTGCCGGCTATGCAAGCTGCCAAACTCGATCCCGTCGAAGCTCTCCGCTACGAGTGATTTGGAACTCCACTGGGACAGCGCCAAGCGCTTCCAGGAAAGTCCGCAAAAGTAGAGTGAACTCCTCTCCTCACCAATTTGTGTCCTCACTTGCGTTCTATCCACAATCGCTTCGCTTTTCCATGGGCAGGGCAGATTGCTGCTGTATTGGAAGAAAGTTGCCCTGCCGCCTAAAGACAAAGAGGACGCCCCGGCGTAGCTTCTCGCTCGCGTACTGCATCCTGCTATATTTGTGGCTGCCGCCCGGCGGCACGACCCCTTTGGAGAGGGAACTGATGGTCAAGACAGCAATGATCGTTGTGGATGTGCAGCGCGATTTTTGTGCGGGAGGCGCGCTGGCTGCCTGGGACACCCCGTCGCTGTTGGCGCCGCTCCAGGAATGCATCGACGTGGCCCGGCGTAGCGGCGTGACCATCATCTTTACCCAGGACTGGCACCCAGCAAATCACAACTCCTTCCAGACGAATGGCGGCAAATGGCCCATCCATTGCCTCGAAAACACCCCTGGCGCGGAACTTATGCCGCCGCTTTGTGCCGCCGCCGGCGACATCGTCATTCACAAGGGAACTGCCGTTGACGGCGAAGGCTACTCGGGTTTCGATTCCACCGGACTCGAAGCGCGTCTCCGCGAATTGAGATTCGGCCGCGTTAGCGTTGCCGGCATCGCCACCGAATACTGTGTTCGTGCCACGGCATTGGACGCGAACCGCGCAGGCCTCGAGACCATTTTGCTTACCGATCTCATTCGTCCCGTCGTGGAAACCGCCGCTCCGAAGGTCCTGACGGAACTCGGCCGTGCAGGTGTTCAACTCATGCCATCCCCACGATGGCTCCTACTTCTGAAGAAGTGATAGAGCTGTCTCGAAGTCAGACTGGGATGCTTTACCGTAGACTTCAGATTTGTCATTCCGACCGGAGGGACGGCGGGTTTAGCCGTCCCGGAGCGGAGGAATCCCTCTGTAACTTCGGATTTCAGGAGAACGCGGTGTCCATGGATTTCAAACGGCAAACTTCAGCAGGCGGGTGCTTCCCTAAGCTAATTCTGTCCCAGCAGCGCATCGAAATACGCCAGCATTTCCGGGGAATTCCAGTCCTGCGGCCCGACGATCTTGCGCGCGATCTTCCCTTTGCGGTCGATCACGTATGTCTCCGGGTACATCACCGTCCCATAATCCTGCGCCGACTTCTTGGAGGGATCGCGATAAGTCAGATAATTGATGCCGTGGTCTTGAATAAACTTGAAGTAGGCGGCCTGATCCTCGTCCACGCTGACGCCAAGGACCATTCCGTTCCGGCTGGCGATGCGCTGGTTCAACTGGATCAGTGCGGGCGTCTCTTCCACGCACGGCGGGCACCACGTGGCCCAGAAGTTCAGCACCACCACCTTGCCGCGGAGATCGGAGAGATGCGCGCTCTTGCCATTCAGTTCTATCGGGAAATCATAGGCAGTCCTTCCGGCAATCGAGGACTCGCCTTGCCGGTAATGGGGCAACGTGAAAAACGCCAGGACCGCGAAGGCAAATCCCATGCTGCCCCAGGCAAACAATTTCCGAAGAAGGGTATTCATATATAGCTATAATAACGTAGAGAACCCCCAGCGGAAAGTCTGGCTAAATCCAACCCTTATGAGTTCTTCGTTGCCAAATTCGCCTCGCATTTCCGCCATTGTTCCGGCGCGCAACGAAGAAGCGGTCATCGCCGCCTGCGTCGAATCGCTAGCGCAGCAAAACGAGATCGCGGAGATTCTTGTGGTCAACGATCAATCCACCGATCGCACCGCCGAAATCGTGCGTGGGCTCATCCCGAAATTTCCCCAGGTGCGCTTGCTCGAAACAACCGGGCTCCCTACAGGCTGGATCGGAAAAAACAATGCCGTGTGGCTCGGTGCCCAACAAGCAAAGGGCGATTGGCTCCTCTTTACGGATGCGGATGCCGTGCACGAAAAAGACTCGGCCGCAAAGGCCCTGCAGATCGCGGCGCAATCGAACGCCGCGCTGGTCTCTTTTTCTCCCGAGCAAGTGATGGACACCTGGTACGAAAAGGCGCTCATCCCCTTCGTTTATGGGCGGCTCAGCAGAAACTTCTCTTTCGACGACATCAACGATCCGCGGAACGATGCGGCCGCGGCCAACGGGCAATTCATCTTGGTTCGCCGCGATGCTTACAACGCCGTCGGTGGCCACGCCAGCATTGCTGGGGAAGTGCTGGAGGATGTGGCTCTCGCCAAACTCATGAAGCGCGCCGGCCACCGCCTTTGGTTCGGCAGCGGCCGGGGCTTCGTCCGCGTCCGGATGTACCGCTCCTTCCCAGCCATGTGGGCTGGCTGGAGGAAGAATCTTTATCAGTTAGAGGGCGGTAGCCCCGCGGAAGTCTACAAACAGTTTCTGGCGGAATGCGCCTTCCTGCTCGGCCCGCTTGCTCTGATCGCCCTAGCCATCCACAAGTGGCATCGCCTGGACTTCGCCATCCTCCTCGGCCTTTTCTTTCTTCTCATCACCCATGCCATGCATTTCCAGGCCTTGCGCCGCGACCATTTCTCTACCGCCTTCACCGGGTACCTGATTCCCGGCTCCCTTCTGTATACCGCTATCTTATGTGCCTCCTATCGCAGCCACACCCGGGGTAAGCTGGAATGGAAGGGAAGGGAGTATCCAGTGGGTACCCCTCATGCATCGAAAGGGTAGCGGATTAAAACGATGGTGTACTTGACGCGCAAAATCGAGTTCTCGGCTTCGCATCTCTATCACAATCCCGCGTTCAGCGCGGAGGAGAACAAACGCATTTTTGGCAAGTGCAATAATCCCCACGGCCATGGGCACAACTACACCCTGGAAGTTACCGTGGCGGGAGAGCCGGACCCGGTAACCGGCATGGTTCTGGATTTGAAGGAATTGAAAGAGATTCTGGAGCGCGAAATTACGCAGCGCATGGATCACCGCTTCCTCAACTATGAAGTTCCCGAGCTAAAAGGGCAGATCCCCACGTGCGAAAACATTGCCCGGGTGATCTGGAATCTTTTGGAGCCCAGGATTCATCAAGGGAAGCTGCACCGCGTGCGTTTATACGAGACGCCCGATCTGTTCGCGGACTGCTACCGGAATGGGGCAAAACCGGCGTGAGCGAGGCGCTCAAAATCGAGCTGGGGCGGCGCTATCGTTTCGCGGCGTCGCACCGGCTGCACAGCGACGCGCTGAGCGCCGAAGAGAATGCCCGCGTCTACGGGAAATGCAATAACCCCTATGGACACGGGCACAACTATGTGGTGGAAATCAGCGTGTCAGGGACGCTCGATCCCGCCACAGGCATGATCGTCAACCTTGCGGACCTGGACGGTTTCGTCGAGCGCGAAGTGATCGAAGCCTTCGACCACAAATCGCTCAACGAAGACGTGCCCGCTTTTCGCGGGAAGGTGCCGACGACGGAAAACGTTTGCAAGGAGATTTACCAGCGCCTGAAACACTTCCCGAAGGCCAGGCTGGAGCGCGTGCGCGTCGAAGAGACGTCCAATAACGCGTTCGAGTACGCCGGGGAAGAAATCTAGGATCGCGCTGCGGTCCGATCGAGGGGGAATGGGCCAGTGAACAAACCAACGGAAATCATGCTGCACGAAGCAAAACTCGAAACGCCGCAGGGGAGCATCGCCGACCTGGTGCGCAGGATGCTCGTCGTACTCGGAGAAGATCCCAATCGCGAGGGCCTGCGCAAGACGCCGGAACGCTTTGAGAAGGCTCTGAAATTCCTGACCAGCGGCTACCACCAGAATCTCGACACCGTGCTGAACGGAGCCACGTTCAGCGTCCACTACGACGAAATGGTTGTCGTGAAGGACATCGAGTTCTTCAGCCTGTGCGAGCACCACTTGCTGCCGTTCTTCGGCAAGGCCCATGTTGCTTATCTTCCCAGCCAGAAAGTGCTGGGCTTGAGCAAGATCGCCCGCCTGGTGAACATGTACGCCCGCCGGTTGCAGATCCAGGAACGCATGACCAGCCAGATCGCCGACGCCATCGCCGAGAAAGTCAGCCCGGAGGGCGTGGGCGTGATCATTGAAGCGCGTCACCTCTGCATGCAGATGCGCGGAGTGGAAAAGCAGCACGGCCAGGCGGTCACCAGCGCCATGCTCGGCTCTTTCCGCCACAACAAGCAGACCCGGGACGAATTCCTATCTCTGGTGCGCGCGAAACAGAGTTAAGGAAAGGCGCGGACCCCAGGCTGTTGCCATCCTGACGTGCCGCGCCCCGATTGAGTCCTGGCGATGCGACTCTACTTTTTCGCGATAGTCACCGAAGCCCGCGTCGTCTCCCAATCAATGTTCAGAGTCGCGTCCATGCCCGCTTTCTCGAACGCGATCGTCAAGTTCTCCACCGCTGCGGGTAGGGCAGAGACCTTCATATCAATCCGCGCGAGGTCATTCGTCGCGCCGGGATACTCGGTGCCCCATTCGCCGGTTTTCTTGCTCAAAACGAGCGTCCACTTATCAGTGCCGGGGATCGTGAACAGCGTGTAACTTCCCGCCGGCACGGCGATGCCGCCGACCACCAGGTCGGCATTCGTCACAAACGTCGTTGCTTCATTCGCGCCCGTCCGCCAGACCTGGCCGAACGGCACGAGTCCGCCATAAATCTTCCGCCCCTTGGCCCGTGGGCTGGAGTAGTCAATCGTTACGCTCTTGCCGCCACCCAGATCGAAGGTAGCAGTCGCCGGGGGGCTCGGGCGCTTCGCTTTATCCTGCTGTGCCAGAAAAACCGTGGCGCACACCGCCAAGCCGAGACAAATCACGGCAGTCCTTACTAAAATTTTGCTCATTGTTTCTCCTCTTGAGTTTCCATTCCATGGTCAACGTGGTCAGATCGGTAGGGCTGAGACCTTACCACTAGCATTCAACCGGATTTGCAGCCCCGTTGCAAGCGCCCCGGCCGTGTTGGAGAGCGGGTCAGTTTCCGATCACCCGACTTCCCATTTTATGGAACTTATCGCGAGTCAGCCCTGCACCCATAAGGTGCTCAGGGCTCACAACACCATGTGATATGGCGCACTGCGGTTATTCCCGCACAGGTCCAGCGTCTCCCTGTAATAACGCCTTTCGCGCCGCTGGGTCTGCGGGCCCTCCAACCGCGCTCGGAACCAGGGATTCGGACCCCCTCGCTCGCCGTTCCGCGAGCCTGCTTCAACACAATTCGTGCGGAGGTCTGCATGCTGCATCTCGATACCGGCAATACCGGTTTTATGATCTTGTGCACCAGCCTGGTGATGTTGATGACGCCAGGTCTGGCCTTCTTTTATGGCGGGCTGGTGGGACGCAAGAACGTCCTGGCCATCATGATCCAGAGTTTTGTATCCATGGGCTGGACCACCGTCATTTGGTACGCGTACGGGTATTCGCTCTGCTTCAGCGGGGACTGGCATGGAGTCGTCGGCAACCTCCACAACTCGTTTCTGCGGGGAATCGGCCTGAACACGCCATCGCCGAATGACACAATTCCGGCGCTGGTGTTTATCGCCTACCAGATGATGTTTGCGATCATCACGCCGGCGCTCATCTCCGGCGCCTTCACCAATCGCGTGACCTTCAAGGCGTACATGCTGTTTCTCACGGGGTGGCTGACCTTCGTCTATTTCCCCTTCGTGCACATGGTATGGGGTGGAGGATTCCTGCAGCAATGGGGCGTGAAAGATTTCGCTGGCGGGATTGTGGTGCACAACATCGCCGGAATGGCGGCCCTGGCGTCCGTCCTGTACGTGGGCAAGCGGCGGGTGCTGGATCGCGGACCGCACAGCATTCCCCTGGTGGCGCTGGGCACCGGGCTGCTGTGGTTCGGCTGGTATGGCTTTAATGCGGGGAGCGAGATGCGCGTGGATTCCGTGACGGCCGTGGCGTTTCTGAACACCGACGTGGCTGCCTCGTTTGCCGCCATTGCCTGGCTGATGGTGTCCTGGCTGAACGAAAAGAAACCGAAGTTCCTGGGTCTGCTAACCGGCGCAGTGGCGGGATTGGCGACGGTGACCCCGGCGGCGGGTTATTTGTCGCCGACCACGGCGGTGATCATCGGTATCGTTTCCGGCGTGGTGTGCTACTACGCGGTGGAAATAAAGAACAAGCTGCACTGGGACGATGCGCTGGACGTGTGGGGAGTTCATGGAGTGGGTGGATTTCTCGGGATCGTCATGCTGGGCATTTTCGCCAACAAACAATTCAATCCCGAGGGCGCGAACGGCTTGCTGTACGGCGACCCGACGTTCCTGCTGAAGCAGGTCACCGCGGTGGTGTTCTCCTCGGTATGGGCGTTCGTGTTCACCTACGCCATGTTGAGGATCATCGATGGATTCACCCCTGTCAAAGTGACTGAGCTTACCGAAGAGGTGGGATTGGACGAGTCGCAACTCGGCGAACACGCTTACGAGCAAGTGCCCGAGTGATGTGACGGGCTTCAATCTATCCCGCGAAAGTGGGAGAGAATCCAGAGCTTCACAGGTACTTATTGCAGGGGACCCGACGACCAAGACAACTCGCGCACGAGGGGGTCTCGGCCGAACATTCAAGATTGCCAACTGGATACACCAGCTACCAGTGGCAAAGAGGGTGGGCTATCAGCTCACGCGCCCCATGCCCGCTGCGCGCACCAACCCCAAGCTAACGACCTACTGCCCTGTGTTGCAAGTACTTTACACTTAGAACACTCCTATGCTAGTTTAGAAAGGTCGAAGAAAAGAGGAAATTTAAAGGGATGACGGTTGGGGGGCACTTGAGCGACGCGAAAGCTATGTTGATTGAGCAATTCCGAAGCCATGTGAAGGACACGGGATCGCCAGAAGTGCAAATCGCACTCCTGAGCGAGCGGATCAACTATTTGACAACGCATCTCAAGTCGCACGTCAAGGACCACGCATCACGCCGTGGGCTGATTATGATGGTGAACAAGCGGCGGCGCCTGCTGGACTATCTCAACCGGCGAGACCCGGATCGGTATCACCAGATTGTTGAACGCCTTAGCCTGCGCAAGTAACGCGTCGCCAAGACCTGGCCGGCGCAACTTGCGTCATCACGAACGTACAAATTCCCATCGGAGTCTGTTCGGCGGCAGTGGTTCTGCCGTACGTGAATCGCTCAGGCCTGTCTCGGCAGGCTTTTAGGCGTTTTTCTGGTGTACTTGCTCGCGGAGCATCCCATCCGCGATAACCTTCCTTTTCTCTTCCAGTTACAAGCAAAGTAACAAGCAGGCACCGCCTGCCTCAGAACTCCTCGCGAGGAGTCAAAGGAAGAATATAAATGGCTGACAATAATCACGTACCCGCACCTCATCAGGTCTCCATCGAAATTGGCGGACGCCCCCTGACTCTCGAAATGGGGAAAATCGCCAAGCAGGCCAACGGCGCGGTGACCGCTCGCTACGGCGATACCGTCGTCCTCGTTACGGCTTGCATGGCTTACAAACCGACTGACCGCGACTTTCTGCCGCTCACTGTCGACTATCGTGAGAATACCTACTCCGCTGGGAAAATCCCCGGCGGCTTCTTCAAGCGCGAAGGACGCCCCACCGAAAAAGAAATTCTGGTCTCCCGCCTGATTGACCGCCCCATGCGCCCGCTGTTCCCGGATTCCTGGCGGACAGAGACCCAAATTATCGCCTTGGTGCTCTCCGCCGACAGCGACAACGATCCCGATGTCATCGCGGTGACCGCTGCTTCCGCGGCCGCCTATTGTTCCGACCTGCCCTTCACCGACCCCATCGCCGCCGTTCGCGTTGGCCTCCTCGATGGCCAACTCGTTGCCAATCCCACCGTCGCCGAGCAGAAGACCAGCAAGTTCAACATTATCGTCGCCGGCACCGAAAACGGCATCGTCATGGTCGAATCGGGCGCCTTTGAAGTCTCCGAAGAAAAGGTCGTCGAAGCCCTCGAATTTGGCCACGAGCAAGTCAAGAAAATCGTGCGCGGCATCAAGGAACTCCACGCCCAGCTCAAGCCCAAGAAGGTTGTCGTCGAGCCGCTGCCCTTTGATAAGACCATCTACGACAGCCTGAAGAAAACCTATGGCGCGAAACTCCAGGACGCGCTCAACACCGAGAAGCATCCGAAAAAGGAAAGCTATCACCTTGTTGACGCCCTGCTGGAAGAGATCCTGAAGCCCATTCCGGAAGACAACGAAGAGAAGCTGGCCTTCACCAAGCGGGCCTTCGAGCGGCTGCGTGAAGAGATCTTCCGCGACGAAGTTCTTAAGGCGCGGCGGCGTCCCGATGGCCGCGCGTTCGACCAAATTCGCCAGATCACTTGCGAAGTCGGCCTACTGCCTCGCGTGCACGGCTCGGCGCTCTTCACCCGCGGTGAAACCCAGGCCCTCGCCACATTGACCCTTGGCACCAAGGAAGATATGCAGCGCCTCGACTTGCTCTTTGAGCAGGACACCTTCAAGCGCTTCATGCTGCACTACAATTTCCCGCCCTTCAGCGTCGGCGAAGTGAAAATGCTACGCGGTGCGGGCCGCCGTGAAATCGGCCACGGTGCGCTGGCGGAACGCGCGCTTGCCAACCTGCTGCCGCCCGAAATTGATTTTCCCTACGCCATGCGCGTGGTCAGCGACATCCTGGAGTCCAACGGCTCTTCTTCCATGGCCACCGTTTGCGGCGCTTCCCTGGCTCTGATGGACGCGGGCGTGCCCATGAAAGCGGCCTGCGCTGGCATCGCCATGGGTCTCGTCGTCGGTGATAACGGCACCTACTCCATCCTCACGGACATTGCCGGCGCAGAAGATCACTACGGCGATATGGACTTCAAGGTTACCGGCACCCGCGAAGGCATCACCGCCCTCCAGATGGACATCAAGGTCACCAGCATCAGCATCCAGATGATGCGCGAAGCTCTGGCGCAAGCCAAAAAAGCCCGCTTGCAGATTCTCGACACCATGGAGAGTACTCTCGGCGCGCACCGCGAATCCATTTCGGCTTACGCCCCGCGCCTCTACAAGTTGAGCATCCCCACGGACAAGATCCGCGACCTCATCGGCCCGGGCGGCAAGAAGATCAAGTCCATCATCGAGCAGACCGGCGTCAAGATCGACGTCATGGAAGACGGCACCGTGCACATCTTCTCCACCAGCGGAGCCGGCGGCGATCAGGCCCTGCAGATGGTCCGTGATGTCACCGCCAGCGCCGAAATGGGTAAGACCTACCTCGGCAAAGTCGTCCGCCTGGCGGAATTTGGCGCCTTCGTGGAACTCTTCCCCGGCACCGACGGCCTCCTGCACATCAGCGAAATCTCTGAGCATCGCATCCGTGACGTTCGCGACGAACTCAAGCTGGGCGACCAGGTTCTCGTCAAAGTCCTGGCCATCGAGGGCAACAAAATCCGCCTCTCCCGCAAAGCTCTCATCAAGGAAGCCCGCGAGAAGCAGGCCCACAAGAGTGTCGTGCCCGGCGGCGGTGCGCCTCCACCAGCCCCCACCACCGAAGGCAATTAACCAGGATTAGCTAACCGAAATCACCTCAAAAAAAAGGCCCCCGCAAGGGGGCCTTTTTGTTTGAAGGGGCACAGCATGCTATGTCCCAAGTCCGCAGGATCTCCGCGCATCGGTCAGTTTGGAGTGCGGCGGCTCGCCCCAGTGGCACAGTCATTCCTGACTGTGCTCTTGGGCCTGTTCCCGTAGCGGCCGCCTTCTGAGGCGGGCGCCTTATCTTAACTTGTAGGGGCGCAGCATGCTGCGCCCCATATCGGCAAAATATCTAGTTCTACTCCGCTCCGCTTTTCTCTTTGTTAACCGCGGAATTTCCTATGCGTGCGCGCAATGCACCGCGTCCAGCGCACCCCATAGCGCATCCAGCGCCTCATTCGTCGTCGCCAGGATCTCTTCCTCGTCTCCGTGGGCGTGCTCTTCAAGCCAACCACGCCACGCGGCACGATGTAACTTGTCGGCTTCTTCGTGAACCGTAAAATAAGCCAAACCCTTCACCGAATCCACTCCGTAGAACTTCTTCAATCCATCAATCTTTGTCGCCGCGATCTCCGGCACCTGCGCTTCGTAGGCATACAGCGCCGCGACCGCTTCCGCCACTGGACGGTCCCCCACGATCTCGCGGAAAGTCTCCACCACCGTCTGGGTTCCAGGCAGCGCCGGGCAGCACGTGATGTCCTCTTCATTTACGCCCAGTGTCGCCGCAAAATCGCGCCAGAGCTTCGGGTGCGGCCGCGAAGGATTTTCCTCTTCCGCCAGGTTTTCCACCACGATGTCGCGGAGCGGGCCTTCGGTGCGCGCCGCCAGCACGCGCAAGTGCCTCGGGAACGCTTCGACATGCCGGTAATATTGCACCGCATACAGTTGCAGGTCCTCGCGGCTCAACTTGCCCGCCTGCCAATCCTGATAGAACGGATGCTTCAGAAGGCTTTTCTCGGCGATAGCGGCATCGATTTTCTCAAGCAGTTCGGTGTTCCGCATGGTCGGTGCCTCCCGTTGGTCTCCCGTGTCGCTTCACAATTGCCCTGCTCCTGGGTGCAAAGCAATTGGCGGATTGTACCAGAGATTGAGAGAATTCGCCGTGCTATTCCTCGCGCTGTTGGCCATCCCGCTCTAGATGGGGCACTTGGCAAACGCGCCCGACCATCTTGGACTGCGGCGGCTTGCCGCCGCTTTTACGGTGTAAGCAGCTCCGCCAGAGTCTCTTACTCTACAGGATGTCCCGGCTGCCTTTTTGCCCAGCTTGCCCTGATCCACGAGCAGAAGGTAGCAAAGGGCTGAGGCGGGCGCCTCGACTCGCCGCCCGTTCTTCGCGCGTCAGGCTTACCCGTCCTTGCTGTGCAGCCGCTCGATGTCCGCTCCCACGGCCTGCAGCTTTTCCACGATCCTCTCGTACCCGCGGTCAATGTGATACACGCGGTCAATGATCGTCTCTCCCGACGCCACCAGTCCCGCCAGCACCAATCCCGCGCTCGCTCGCAGGTCGGATGCCTGTACCGTTGTCCCCGTCAGCTTGGCCGGTCCGCGCACCACCGCTCGCCGCCCCTCGATAGAAATGTTCGCGCCCATGCGCATCATTTCGCTCGCATGCAGGAAGCGATTCTCGAAAATTGTCTCCGTAATGACCGAAGTGCCTTCCGCCTGCGTGGCCAGCGCCATGTATTGCGCCTGCATGTCGGTAGCGAAGCCGGGATACTCTTCGGTGGTTACATCCGCCGCAGCCAGCGCCTTCGTGCCTCGCACTCGCAGTGTTGTCGCATTCGGCGTTTCGATGGGTGCGCCTGCCTTTTCCAGCTTGGCAATCACCGCGCCCAGGTGTGCCGGCGCGCAGTTCGTGATCGTCAGATCGCCGCCGGTGATGGCTCCAGCCACCAGAAAAGTGCCTGCCTCGATGCGGTCCGGAATCACGGAATGAATTGCGCCATGAAGCTTTTCCACGCCGCGAATCCGCAGCGTCGAAGTATCGTCCCCGTGAATTTCTGCCCCCATTTTCCGCAGGAGGTGGATCAAGTCCGTCACTTCCGGCTCGCGCGCGCAATTCTCCAGGTTCGTTTCGCCCTCGGCCAGCGTCGCCGCCATCAAAAGATTTTCCGTTCCCGTCACCGTAATCTTTTCAAAGATGATATGCGCGCCCTTCAACCGGCCATTTCCAGGCGCCTTTGCGCGGATGTACCCGTGGTCCGTGCTGATCTCCGCACCCATCTTTGCCAGCGCCGCCACATGCAGATCCACGGGCCGTGCGCCGATCGAGCAGCCTCCCGGCAACGAAACGTGCGCAATCCCGGCACGCGCCACCGCCGGCCCCAGCGTCAGGATGGATGCCCGCATCGTCTTCACCAGTTCGTACGGCGCCACCGCGCCATTCAGCGTTGCCGCCTCGATGGTGTAGTCCGCCGCGGGGAAGTCCGTCGTCGTCACCCTCGCGGACATGAACGCCAGCAGCCTGGCCATGGTGATGATGTCCCGCACCATCGGGATGTTATGAAGTGTCACGGGCTCTGCGGTCAGCAGTGCCGCGGCCATCGCCGGCAGCGCGGAGTTCTTCGCACCGCTGATCGTCACCGTTCCGTGCAGCGGCTTACCCCCGCGAATTTGAAATCTGTCCATGCCCCATTTTCCTTGTTATTCGCCCAACGCCCGGCGCAGATGGCCCCTGGCTGCCGCCAGGCGCTTCTTCGCCTGTTCCGCCGAAATGTTCCGCTTCAGCATGACCAGCGCGAGGCGCAGGTTGTGTTTGCTCTGACGCAGAGCGTGTTCCACAGCAGACACATCCCTCCTGCTCGCTTCCATCAAGATCCGCTTCTCCCTGTCCCGAAGCTTCTCATTTGTCCGCGCAACATCAATCATCAGGTTGTCATACAGATGGCCCAAGCGCACCATCGTTGCGGTTGAGAGCATGTTCAGGACCAGTTTCTGCGCTGTCCCCGCCTTCAACCTCGTCGAGCCCGCAATCACCTCGGGTCCTACTTCCGGCGCGATGGCGATCCGGGCCGCCCGCGCCAGGGGCGATCTCCGGTTCGACGTGATCGCAATCGTCAGCACCTTGCGCCTCTTTGCGAAGGCCAGCGCCGCCAGCACGTACGGTGTCGTTCCACTTGCCGCAATTCCCACGACGGCGTCTGCACCCGTCAACCGTATCCGCTTCAAATCCCGCACCGCGTCGCCCCGGCTGTCTTCCGCGCCTTCCACCGCCTGCGTCATCGCTTTCTTGCCGCCGGCGATCTGCGCCTGCACCAATTCCGGGGGCGTCCCGAACGTTGGCGGACACTCCGAAGCATCCAGCGCCGCGATGCGCCCGCTCGATCCCGCTCCCACATAGATCAACCTGCCACCGTTTTCAATCCTTTGTACGATCGCCTCCACGGCCCGCGCGATCGCGGGCAACTCCCGCGCCACCGCCACCGCCACCTTGCGGTCCTCGCGGTTCATCAGCCGCACGATCTGTATCGCCGTCATGCGGTCGAGATTCCTCGAGCCTGGGTTCCTTTGTTCTGTCTGCCGGCGTTTCGCCAGCCTGCGCTTCTTGCCTGGGATGGACATTCCTAAATTATAGCTGTCGTTGGAGTAGCCAGTCGGCCCTTACTGGAACGACGTTACTCCGAATTAACGCCCACGACATCTTCCCACGTTCCTCAGCGTCCGAGTCTCCAGAATCATCTATGATGGAAAAGCACGCACCCAGCCGGCTTGCAATACGGAATTACCGGAACTCGTGTCTATGGACGTCCTCAAGAAACTCTTCGAGCAACATTTTCACGCACCCCCCGCGCGCATACAGCCGGTACAGGGAGACCTCGGCGGCTCCGGGCGCAAGATCATCCGCCTTGCCAATGAAAACGTCAGCGCCATCGGGATTCTCTACGGCGTTCGCGAGGAAAACGTCGCCTTTCTCGAATTCTCCCGGCACTTCCGCAGACATGGCCTGCCGGTGCCGGAGATTTATGCCGAGGATCTGGACCGCGGCGCGTATCTCGAAGAAGACCTGGGAGACACCACGCTTTTCGAGTTTCTCTCGATGAATCGCGATGGCGCGAACATCGCCGCCCCAGTGGTTGAAGTCTACCGCAAAGTCGTCGCCGTTCTGCCGCGTTTCCAGGTCGAAGCCGGCCGCGATTTGAACTATTCCGCCAGCTATCCTTGCGCCAGTTTCGACCGCCAATCCATCGCCTGGGATTTGAACTATTTCAAATACTATTTTCTCCGGCTGGCCGCTATTCCTTTCAGCGAACAGCGCCTGGAAAACGATTTCAGCCGCCTTACCGATTTCCTCTTGAGCGCGCCCCGCGATTACTTCCTCTATCGCGATTTCCAGTCCCGTAACGTGATGTTGCGAAATGGCCAGCCATTCTTCGTTGATTATCAGGGCGGCCGCAAAGGGGCCCTGCAATATGACATCGCTTCTCTGTTGTTCGATGCCAAAGCGGATCTGCCGCCGGAACTCCGCCAGCAACTCCTGGATGCGTATCTCGACCGGCTGTCCGCATTTCTCGATTTGGACCGCGATGCCTTCCTGCACTTTTACTATGCCTACGTCCACGTCCGCCTCATGCAGGCCTTGGGCGCTTACGGTTTCCGCGGCTTTTACGAGCGCAAAACGCATTTCCTGCAGAGCGTGCCCTACGCCCTGAAAAACCTGCGTTGGCTGCTTCACAACACAAAATTACCCATCGAGCTGCCCACGCTCATGGAAGCGTTTCAGGGCATGCTGGCCTCGGAGAAACTCAATGGCCTCGCTTCCGAAGCGCAGAATCTTGTCGTGCGCATCTTCAGCTTTTCCTTCCATCGCGGTTCACCGCAGGATGAAACCGGAAATGGCGGGGGCTTCGTGTTTGATGGCCGCAGCTTGCCGAATCCCGGCCGCGAGGAGCGCTTCAAAACTCTCACCGGCAAAGACGCCCCCGTGATCGAATACCTCAACCAGCAGGAAAGCGTGCACCAGTTCCTTGCGGGGGTGCTTTCGCTGGTCGATGCCAGCGTGACCAGCTACCAGCAGCGCGGCTTCAAGAATCTGATGGTTTCCTTCGGATGCACGGGCGGCCAGCATCGCTCCGTCTTTCTGGCGGAGCAGTTGGCCAAGCGCTTGCGCATCAGAAACGGGCTGGAAGTCGTCGTGCGCCATCTTGAACTAGAAAAGATGGGCCAATGAAAGCGCCCACAGTCAGGTCGGAGGAATCTTTTGCGGTTCTCTTTAGGAGGCCGGGGCTTCAGCCCCGGCGTAAAGCTCCCAAAACCCATGGGCTTCAGCCCCTGAAGAAATGTTTCCCGTTGCCTTTCCGCAGCCACTCCGCCCTTGCCGTAACTCTAGATGAAGGCCCCGTATGAAAGCCATGATCCTGGCGGCGGGGCTCGGCACGCGCCTCCGCCCGCTCACCGACACTCGCCCCAAGGCCCTCGTGGAAGTCTCCGGTCGCACCCTCCTCGAAATCACTCTCTCCCGCCTCAGTTCCTTCGGCGTTCGCGACGTCATCATCAACGTCCACCACTTCCCGGACATGATCCTCGATTACCTGAAGGCCCACAACAATTTCGGCCTGCACATCGAAATCTCTCGCGAAGAGCGCTTGCTCGACACCGGCGGCGGCCTGAAAAAGGCCTCCTGGTTTTTCCTTCAGGATCCCGCGCATTCCGAAGAACCGTTCATCCTGCACAACGTGGACGTGATCAGCACAATTGATCTCCACCGCATGCTCGAATTCCACAATGAGAAGCAGGCGATAGCCACGCTGGCAGTCCAGCACCGCAAAAGCTCCCGCCAATTATTGTTCGACGCCGATCTCCGCCTCTGCGGCCGCCGCGCCGGCTTTGATCAAGTGCCCGAATTGGTTCGAAGCCATCCCACGGATGCGATGCAGGAGGGCACGGTGCAACCTGTCCTGAGCCCAGCCGAGGGTGCCACACCGATCCGCGTGGAAGGGGAGGGCACGGCCTCACAACCCGCCGAAACGAGCCCGCATTGTCATTCCGAGCGAAGCGAGGAATCTGCTTCTTGCGAATCACAGGCAGGGCGCTCACAGCCGCCGCAGCCGTTCGCCTTCTCCGGTATCCACATCATTTCCCCGCGTCTCCTCCGCCTGATGCAAGAAGACGGCGTCTTCTCCATCATCGATACCTATCTACATCTGTCAGCCCGCGGAGAAAACATCCTCGCCTTTCCAGCCGACGATGCCTATTGGCGCGACCTAGGCAAGCCCGCCGACCTCGTCCACGCCGCCGAAGATCTAAAACAAAACCTCTTCTGTTAAAATGCTCGTCAAGGCCACGATGACGCATCCAATCTGTAGTAACATTCGCCACATGCGATGGATTGTCGTTTTTTGTTTTGCACTTGTTTCACTCTTTCCCGCCAGAGGACAAACGCCACCTGCCCCTAGCTCTTTTCCAGAACAATTCGAAATTGGACGGCGTACTTTCTTCGATTTTGGTCCGCCTTTTGATTACTACGAGATTTTTGTCGTCCGACCGATGACTGATGGCTCATCTGTCATAAGAATTTTGCTTACTCCACCAGCCGATGCCTGCAACGCGCCAGCAAGAGTCGAAATTTCCTCGGCCACGTTGGGCGAATCTATCCCGGCGCTGTTAGGAAAAACCAATCCTTGTTCTATTCCTGAAAAGGAGCTTCGCCATGAGCTGAAACGCTGCAAGCACTGTTTGGTATTCAGCGGCGCAGAGGTAACTATGCGTGTTCCGTGTGGAGCGAATTCCCGCTTTATCCGCTCGGATATCCTCGACAGAGATATGTTCGACCCAAATTCTCATACGCCTGAGCACACTTCGTGGACGATGAAATTGTTAGCGCGCCTGGACAAAGCGATTGGACCTGGCGTCATGGAAAAGCCGATGTTTGCGCTGCCTGGCAACGACCAGCCGACCACAGAAATTCTCAGTGACAAACTCCGGAAGGAACTTGACTCAGGAGCATACGACCAACTGTTCCCCTCTACAAAGCAAAAGCCCTCGGAGCTATATCTCGCAGCGCAGGCTCATCACCCGCCTCCGACCACCCGGTTGCTGGACATCGTCCCCTTCAGGCCGCAGGAGCTTATTCTCCCAGAATATCCGGCCATTGCGAGAGCAGCTCACATCGAGGGGATTGTGTCTTTTAGCCTAGTTTTGGACGCAGATGGCAACCCAACCACACCCAGTTTTGCCCAAGGGCACCCGTTGCTTCTTGAAGCTGTTAAAAGGGCCGTCGCTCAGTGGAATTTCCCAAAGGACGCAGCGGGCCAACAGATACAGGCGACAATCGAATTCGCATTGAACTGTCCGGAACCCTCGAAGTAGAAACCGCCTCTGCCAACTAGGACTTCGGCCGAACTGCACGTTGCTACCTGGCTGGGGAATCGTTGGTTGCCAATCCCAACGCCTTCATCACGGCGTCGTGCACCGCGGGCCGCACTTCGGCAATCTTGTGATTCTCGCGCGTCGGGTTGACGCGGTTCGTCAGCAGCACCACAAACAATTGCCGGTCTGGATCGATCCAAATCGTCGTGCCCGTAAACCCCGTATGCCCGTAACTGTGCGCCGAAAAATAGCGCCCGCTCGAGCTACCTTCGGTCGGCACCACCCAGCCCAGCGTGCGCGTATTTTTCGCCAGCGCCTGCGGCACCGTGAATTCCGCGATCGTCGCGCGTTTCAGCAGTCGCTTGTGCCCGTACACCCCGCCATTCAGCAGCATCTGGCAAAATGCCGCCAAATCCGGCGCAGTGCTGAACACCCCGGCGTGCCCCGAAACTCCCCCCATCACGAACGCATTTTCATCGTGGACTTCGCCCTGCACCAACCGGTGGCGCAACTCGTTGTCCACCTCCGTCGGCGCAATCTCCGGCCACAAATTCTTTGGCGGGAGGTACATCGTGGTTTTCATTCCCAGCGGTCCAAAAATCAACGAGCGTGCCAATTCGTCCAGCGGCCTTCCCGTTAGTCGCTGAATAATCTCCGCCATCAGGATGATGCCCAAGTCCGAATACTCCACCTTTGTTCCGGGCTCGTACTCCAGCGGCTCCGCGAATATCATGCGCAGCGTTTCGGCCTTCCCCTTCGATGTGCGCCAGTACTCCTTGAACGGCGGCAGCCCCGAAGTGTGCGTCATCAGATGCCGCACCGTCACTTTGTGCCGCCACGCAATTTGCCGCTCGCCCGGCCAATTAGCGAGCTCGCGCAAATCCCGCACGACGATTTTGTGCGGGCCCTCTACCTGCGGTCCGTCAATCCATTCCGGAAGATACCGCTCGATGGGAGCGTCGAGATCAAGCGGAGAAGGGAAGTCGCCTTCCACCAGCATCTCGACAAGCGTGGTCGTCACCACCACCTTTGTCAGCGAGGCAATGTCATACATCGTATCGATCTTCGTGGCCGTCGAGTTCGCGTCATAGCTCAGTTTCCCAAACGCGTGCAGCGATACCTTTCCGCGATAGCCCACCGCCATCGTCGCTCCGGGGAACGCCTTGTCCGCGATGGCCTTTTCTACTTCGGCAAACGCCGGCCGCAGTTGCGCTTCTCCGCGCACGTCCATCGGCTGCAGCGTCATCGGATTGGCCGCCACTTCGATACCGAAACCAGCCTTCAATTCCACGCCCGGAATTGTCACCGGCAAATGTCCTTGCACTGGGATTTGCCCAAAGAGCGCGCGCGCAATCGAAATTTGTGCCACGTCGCTGATCCCGAACGCGGAAAGCCAAGTCTCTGCCTGCGAAAATCGCTCGATCAGATAAGGGCTGCCCATTCCGACCGTGATCACCGGCTTGCCCGCCTTGTAAATCTGGTTGATCACGGGCAATTGGTCCGCTGGCACGTCCACATCGCCCTTGCGATCGCTTACGCGCACAAACAACGCGAGGATGGCCACGTCATATTGATCCGGCGAAGGCAATTTAAGCGTGTCCGCCTTCACAAATTTCGTGTCCGCGCGCAGCGCAATCAGCGCATCGAAGCGCGAGCGCAGCTCCCGTTCCAGGTCTTCCCCCGGATAAGGCTCCGGATCCGCGTAAAGCGAAACCAGCAGCGCGCGCAGCGGCTTTGTTCCGTCGAGCGGCAACCGGTGCGGTGTATCCCGCAGCAGCGTGATCCCGCGGTCCGAAATTTCCTGGGCCTCCGCCTGATACGCGGCGCTGCCAAACTTCGCGTTCAACGCATCCAGATCCACCAGCCGGTTGCTGCTCAACCCCAGCCTTGCCTTGGCCAGCAGAATGCGCCGCACCGAAGCGTCTAGCCGCTCCTCGGTGATCTGCCCAGACTGGGCCGCGGCCAGTAGCGCATCGTACGCCGCATCCGGCACCGGCGGCATCAGCAACGCGTCCGCGCCCGCAAGAAATGCGCGCACCGCCGCATCTCCCGGCGCAAAGCGAACCGTGATCCCGCCCATGTCCATGGCGTCCGTCACGACCAACCCTTCAAATCCCAATTGTTTGCGCAAAAGATCCGTAAGAATTCGCGAAGAAAGCGTCGCCGGCGTATTCGCATCGGGTTCCAGCGCCGGCACGGAGAGGTGCCCGGTCATGATGCTCCCAACGCCCGCCGCAATCGCCGCACGAAACGGCACAAATTCCAGATGCTCCAGGCGCTCCCGGTCCGCCTTGATCACCGGCAAATCAATATGCGAATCCCCCGCCGTGTCGCCATGCCCGGGGAAATGTTTTGCAGTTGCCAGCCCGCCGTTCTCTTGCACCCCGCGAATGAATTCGCTCACAAATTCCGATACCCGCGCGGGGTTTTCTCCGAACGACCGCGTATTGATAATTGGATTTCCCGGATTATTGTTTACATCCGCGTCCGGCGCGTAGATCCACTGAATGCCCACGGCCCGCGCCTCCAGCGCCGTGATCTTCCCCATGGTGTACGCATCCTTGGGATTCCCCGCGGCCGCCAGCGCCATCGCCATCGGGAACGATGTCCCTTCATCCAACCGCATCGCCGTGCCGCGCTCAAAATCCGCTCCAATCAGCAGCGGCAGTTTCGATTTGGATTGCAGTTGGTTCGTCAGCATCGCTGTGGGGTAGGCCTGGCTCTTCACGATTCCCAGCGGCGATCCGTGCGTGATGTTGATGAATCCCCCGACGTGCAATTCGTTCACGTCGTGCATCATTTGCGCGTACGCTTCGGAATCCGTGGGCGTGAAGCTGCCGTGATACGTCGTGAAGAGAACCTGCCCGACCTTTTCCTGCAGGCTCATTTGCAGGAGCGTTGTCTCGGCCCATTTCTCCTGTTCGGCCGTGGCTTTGCCCGCGATGGCGCTCTGGGCGGCGCGCTTTTCACTTGCCGTGGCTTTCGCGGATTCTGCGATTCGTAAGTCGCTGCGAGCGTTCAGTGTCATAAGCAATAGAAGTAAAAATGGCAGAAACAATAATCCGGCAGCACGCCTGTTCATGTTCCGATGATCCCCCGGTCGCCTGCCCGCCGCCTCGACTGTATATAGCACGCGCACTCCATGCTCACAATGAACGTGCAGACGCCGCGTTCCAGAATATCATTGGAAGCTATGGAACCCATCGGCCGTCTGAACCACTCCCTCCGCCAACTACGCGTCGCGCTTGTGTTTTCGCTTCTGGCTGGCGTTTTAATGGCGCACTTCACTGTCGCAGCGCAACAGCACCCGAAACCCCAGCGGAGCCACGTTGGCCGCGTTCAGACGGGCCTGGACGTTCTCGAATCGGAGAAATTCGCTTCGCTGCGCGGTAAGCACGTCGGCCTCATCACCAATCACACCGGCGTGGATTTTCAGGGGCGCTCCACCGTGGAGGTCCTCGCGAAGGCGCCCGGAGTCCAGTTGGTCGCGCTGTTCAGCCCCGAGCACGGTATCGCCGGCCACGCCGTTGACAAGGTCTCCTCCTCCAAAGATCCCTCGACCGGGCTTCCCATCTACAGCCTCTATGGCGAGCAACTGCGCCCCACCGACGACATGTTGAAAGATATTGATGCGCTCGTTTTCGACGTCCAGGATGCCGGCGTTCGCTTCTATACCTACACCACCACGATGGCCTACTGCATGGAAGAAGCCGCGAAACACGGCATTGCCTTCTATGTGCTCGACCGCCCCAATCCCTTGAGCGGTGATATCCTCGAAGGGCCCATGCTCGATGCGGACAAAATCAGTTTCGTCGCCTACTATCCCATCCCCGTGCGTTACGCGCTCACCATCGGCGAACTCGCGCAATTCTACAACTCCGAAAATCACATCAACGCCGATCTCCGCGTCATCAAGATGAAAAACTGGCACCGCAATTATTTCTTTGAGAGCAGCGGCATGCGCTGGATCCCTCCCTCGCCCAATCTCCGCACGCTGAAAGGTTCCATCCTCTATCCCGGCCTGGAAATTCTCCAGAGCGCCGGGGTTTCCGTGGGCCGCGGCACGGAGGCGCCCTTCGAGGAGTTCGGCGCGCCCTGGATCGCTGGCGACGACGTTGCCGCGGAACTGAACGCAAAGAATCTTCCCGGCCTGCGCTTTTCCAACCAACCCTTCATTCCCGTCAGCGGCCTATACGCCGGACAGCGTTGCGGCGGCGTCGGCGTCAAGGTTACGGATCGCGCTGCTGCGCGCTCCATGCGCATGGGCTTGGAAATTGCCGGTATTCTGCAAAAGAAATATCCGCAGCAGTTCGATTCCTCCAAAATCCTGCAACTCATCGGCAATGACCAGGCCGTGCGTGATCTCCAGGCGGGAACCTCGCCGGAGCAAATCGTCCGCGGCTGGGCCGCCGGCCTCGCCGCCTTCGATCAGGTCCGCCGCAAGTATTTGCTCTACAATTGAGCGCTCCTCGACTGCTGCCTGGCCTTAATTTTCGGAGCTTCTGCGCACGCTGGACTTCTGCCACCACCGGTAAAACGGCAGCCCCGCCAGGATCACCAGCAGCCCAATCGTTGAGCGTCCCGGACGCTCCAGCCACAAATTCACCGTCAGCGCCAGCGCGCCCAGAACGAATACCCCGGGAATCCACGGATAGCCCCAGCAGCGGTACGGCCGCTCCATCTCCGGCTCCGTCCGGCGCAATCGAAACAGTGCCACCACCGCCAGTCCGTAAAAAATCCAACCCGCAAAAATGAACAGGTTCGTCAGCTCCTCAAACGTTCCGCTCAGCGCCAGCACGCTTGCCAGCACTCCCTGAAATATCAGCGCCCGGGCCGGCGTGCGGTATTTCGGATGTATGCCATCGGCGATCTTGAAGAAAATTCCATCGCGCGCCATCGCGTAGGGCACGCGCGCGCCGCTCAGGATCGAGGAATTCATCGACCCCAGCGCGGAAATCAACATCGCCAAAGTTACCCACGCGGCCGCGCCATGCCCCACAACTCGCGCCACCACGTCCGATGCCACGTGCGACGAATTCGCCAGGCTTGCAAACGGCAGCACCTTGAAGCAAGCCGCGTTGAACAGCAGGTACACCAGCGCCACGAACGACACTCCGCCCACCAGCGCCCGCGGAAAATTCCTTTGCGGATCCTTCACCTCCGACCCCACTAGGTTCAAATCCTCCCACCCGTCGTACGCCCACAGCGCCGCCGCCAGCGCCGCCAGAAACGCGCTGAACAATCCCGCACTTGCCGCCGCAGGCCACACCGGGTCCCCCGCATACGCCCCGCCCGACGGAAGAACAAACGCCACGCCAATCACAATCGCAATGCTCACGAGCTTGATGGCCGTCAGGAAAATCTGCACGCCTCCGCCCAGCCGTACGCCCAGATAATTCACGCTGGTCATCAGCACCAGCCAGAACACGGCCAGCGGTTGCGCCCAGGTAAACGCAAAATCGTACGGTTTGATCCACGCCGTCAGGCCCGGAATCGCCATGTGCACGGTGAAGATCGGCGCCGCCACCGCCGGAAGGAAAAAGCTCAGGAAGCGCATCATTCCCGCGGCAATCGACGCCGCCGAAGCCGGCCGCCCGACAATCGAGTGCATCCACCCGAACAAAAATCCCCACACCGGCCCGAAGCCGCGCCGCAAATACGTGTACTCGCCGCCAGCCTCCGGAATCGCCGCGCCCAGCTCCGCATAGGACAGCGCGCCAAAAATCGAAAGCACCGCGCCAACGATCCACGCCGCGAACACGATCGAAACCGAGTGGCCTTCCCGCGCCATTTCCGCCGGCTTCAGGAAAATGCCCGTTCCGACCATCGTACCGACCACAATGGCCACCGAGGCCCACGGTCCAAGTCCTCGGACGAGTTCCAGGCGCTTTTCGCTCATACTCCTCCGCGCAAATCCTTGGCTACCGAGTCTAGCCCATTTCCCTCACCCAATTTGGAGTGCGGCGGCTCGCCGCCGCTTTTACAGCCGCATGCCCCGCTACCAAACCACAATTCCCCCACCCGCTTTCTCCGTGGCACAGTCACTCCTGACTGTGCTCTTGGGTTCGTCTTTGTATCGGCTGCCTTTTTACCCAGAGCGTAGCGAAGGGCTGAGGCGGGCGCCTTCTCCATCCTCACCAACTCCCGCCCAACTTTCTCCTCCAATTCCTCACGCAGCCGCTCGTCGCTCCGGAATTACCCGGCTCACCGCGGCCCCAACAACAAACGTCACGCACGCCCCAATCAGCACGTACCACGTAAACGCGATCTTCGTGTACCGAAACACGAGCAGCACCGTCGCCAGCCCCGCAAACATCCCTGCCAGCGAGCCACGCGAATTTGCCCGCACATCAAACGTTCCCAGCAAAAACAGCCCCAGCAAACTTCCAAACGGCAGTGAAGCGACCGTCAACCCGGCCTCCAGCACGGGTCCCCATTTCACCAGCCCAAGGACGATCAACACCGCGCCCCACACCAGCGTCATTCTCCGCGAAAGCTTCAAGAAATTGTCGGGATGCGTGGAACCCCCGCGTAGCGCCGCCAGGTCCATCACGCTCGAAGCCGCCAACGAATTCAGCGACCCGCTTGCGTTGGACATCGCCACCGCCAGAATCGAGGCCAGCAACAGCCCCGCCAGCCCCGTCGGCATCTCACGTATCAGGAACAGCGGGAGGATGCGATCCGTCCGTTCTCCCGCGGCCAGCAGCGGCGTATGCTGCGCAAATACAAAAAGCGCCACGCCCACCAGCAGAAAAATGGTGAACTGAAACAGCACAATAAAGCCGCTTGCCAGCAACGCGCGCCGGCTGTCTTTCTGATTTCGCGCCGCCAGCAGCCTTTGCACGATCGTCTGGTCCGTTCCGTGGCTCGCCATGGTCAGGAACGCTCCCCCAATCACTCCCGACCAGAACGTATACTTCGTCGCCAGATTCCAGGAAAAATCCAGCACCTGCAGCTTGTTCCCACTTACTGCCGCCACCTGACTCACTTCCGCCCATCCTCCGGGGATGCGATGCAGCAGCAAGCCCAGGGTGAGCAGGCTCCCCGTCAGGTACAGCAGGAACTGCGCCACGTCCGTCCAGATCACTGCCTTCATTCCACCTTCAAATGTGTACAGCACCGTCAGCGCAATCACGATGAATACCGCCAGCCGCTCGGATGTGCCCAGCGCAACGCTTACCACCAGCGCAATCGCGGAGACGCGTACACCCTCCGCCAGTGTCCGTGTCGCCAGAAACGTCACCCCGGCAACGGCACGCATCCGGCTGCCAAAGCGCTTTTCGATCAAAGCGTAGGCGGTCAGGTATTCCCCGCGAAAATATCCTGGCAGGAAAATGATCGTGATCAGAATCCGCCCAACGATGTATCCGAACACCAACTGCAAAAACGTCATGTTCCCCGAATACGCAATCGCCGGTGTCCCGATGATCGTGAGCGTGGAAGTTTCCGTGGCGACAATCGAAAACGCCAGCGCCCACCACGGCGCGCTGCGTCCTCCCAGGAAATAGTCGCGCGCGTCCTGCTGCCCTCGCCGGAAATGCAATCCCAGCGCTGTCACTCCCAACAGGTACGCAATAACAATCGCCAGATCCACCGGATGAATGTGCATGAGCACCATGCCGCGCAAAACTATAGGGAAGTTCCGCGGAGCGAGTCGAGAATAGTGGCTGCGTGCAACACCGTCAAGACAACACTCCGCACGATTTCCCTTGGGAGTGCGGCGGCTTGCCGCCGCTTTTGCGCCGTGAGCAATGCGGCAAAAGTATTTTTCTCAAGAAGACTTGCCGGCCGCCACCACTCTGGCAGCTTTTCTCTGGGGTTCACCGAATTCCGGTCTAGCCAATCTCCCCTTACCCGCAACCCTTTCAGCACCCCGCCCCTCGCCCTTGCGCACCTATCCCCCGCCTCGCGTATGCTTTGGCTATGCGCTACGTTCTGGGGTTCGACGGCGGCGGCACGAAAACGGAATGTGTCCTCATGGACGAATCGCGCCACGTGCTTGCGCGCAGCCGCAGCGGCCCTTCCAATCCCATGCGCGTCGGATTCGGCGGCGCGCTCGCTGCCGTCTGTGAAGCTGCGCGCTGGGCCCTGCAGTCCGCCAATATCCCGCCGGCGGAAGTCTTCGCTCTTTGTGCGGGTCTTGCCGGAGCGGGCCACGCGGACGCCGAACGAAAAATGAAGCGCCTCCTCGAGGAAGAATTTCCCGGCAAAACTGTAGTGGTGTGCACCGATCTTGAGCTTACTTTGGAGGCCACCGGCGAAGGTCCCGCGATTGTCCTGATTGCCGGCACCGGTTCCGCCGCGGTCGGGCGCGATGCGCAGGGCCAGATCGCCCGCATTGGCGGCCACGGCCCGCTCCTCGGAGACGAAGGTAGCTCTTTCGATGTGGGCCGGCGCGCTGCCATTGCTGCACTACACGAGTTTGATCGTGCCGGTGTCAACTCCACGATGGGCCGGTTGATTCTCCAGGAACTCAACGCCACTACTTGGCACGAAGTCCAATCCCTCGCCCACGATGTCCCCGATGAAGTCTTTCCCAAGATCTTTCCCGTGATTCTGCGGGCCGCGGATCAAGGTGATGCCGCCGCGCTAGCCCTGCTCCAGGCGGCCGCCGCCGACCTCGCCACGCTCGTCGCCGCCCTCATCGAGCGCCTGCAACTCAAGGATCAGAAATTCCTGCTGGCCAAGACCGGTGGCATGGTGGGCTGCTCCTTCTTCTTTGATCAGCTGGTGGACGAACGCCTCCGCGCCGTTGCTCCTCAGGCGGAATTTGGCGCCATGGCCATCACGCCCGCTGAATCCGCTGCACGCCTCGCACTTCGCTTCCTGGCGCCCGCAGAGGAAAGGAAGTAACGTGCCGGAGCTCGAGCAAGAGCTGCAACTCGCGCGTACCGCTACGGGTGATGACCTGAGCGCCCTGCTTTATCACCCTGCGCCCCAAGTGCTCGCCGCGCTGCTTGAAAATCCCGCCTTGGATGAAACGAAGCTTTGCCTGCTTCTTTCCCGCAAGGACCTTCCCACGGAAGTACTCGAAAACATTGGTACGCGCAAAAATCTCCTGAAAAGTTACTCCGTCAAGCGCGCCTTGCTCTTTCATCCGCGCGCTCCGCGCCTCGCCTGTTTGCGCTTGCTGCGCGACATCTACCTTATGGATCTTGTCCAGTTCACCCTCTCGCCCGCTGTCTCCGTGGAACTCAAGCTCCTCGCTGAAGGCCAAATCGTTGCGCGCCTCCCGCAATTGCCCCTGGGCCAAAAGATTGCCCTTGCTCGCCGCGGACCCACGCACGTTGCCGGCGCGCTCGTCGCGGAAGGCCTTGCCAATGTCCTCCCCGTCGCCCTCGATAATCCCTTCCTGACGGAAGCCCAGGTTCTCAAGGCCCTGGCGCGAGAGAAAACCTCGCTTCGCGTTGTGCAAGCCATCGCCAGTCACCGCAAATGGTCCCAGACCTATAACGTGCGCCTCGCGCTTGTGCGCAATCCCTCTGCGCCATTGGCAACCGTGCTCGCCTATTTGCCCCACCTCACAGTATCGGATCTTCGTGAACTCGCGGCTCCCGGCATCGTCCCGGAAAATCTGCGCCGCTATCTGCAGGCCGAGGTCCAGCGCCGCATGCGCGCCTCCAAAGCCCTGGCCGATAAAAACTCCAAACCCTGATCCCTCGCCACTAAATCCTCATGAAGCGCGATCCTTTTGGAGTGCGGCGGCTTGCCGCCGCTTTTACGCAGTAAGCAGCTCCGCGAGAGTGTCTTTCCCAAGAAGATGCGACCGCCCGGCGCTTACCGCGACTCCGCCGGGGATGCGCGCGCCTCACGCGCGACAAAACCCTTCTATTTCCGCAACCTCGCGATCAAAATCGCCCCCGCAAAAAACAGCACCGCCGAAAACGAAAACGCCGCCTTCACCGAAACCTGCGACCACAACAACCCCACGATAATGCTCGAAAGAAAATCCCCCACCGCGTTCACTGCCGCCAGTGTCCCGAACGCCATCCCATGCTGTTCTTTCGGTAGAAGTTCCGCCGCCAGCGAATCTTCCAGCGCCTCTTCTGTTCCCACATAGACGCCCGCGAGCACGAAGATCGCGGCCAATAACCACAGCGAATGCGGCGCCGCTGTCAGAAAAATTGCCGTAACACCTCCAAGCGCATAGCCTCCTGCGAGAATCGCCTTTCGGTGCGGCACGTGGTCGCTGATCCAGCCGCTGACGTAAGCCGAGCCCGCATAAAACACGTTGTGCAGCGTGTACAGCCCCACCGCAACGCTCGTCGCCCAGGCCATTCCATGCGTTGGCGCCAGCATGCGCGTCGCGTACAAAATCAGGAGCGTGTGGGAAAAGTCGCCCGCCCCGAAAATCCCCACGCCCAGCAATAACCGGCGAAAGGAACCCGGCAGCGCGCGCAGTCCCGTCAGAAACGACATTTGCTTGCGCGTCGCAATCGGCCGCTCCCGCACCAGCAGCCAGAAGCAAAGCACCGCAACCATCCCCGGCAGCAGCGTCCAAAAAAACACCGTGCGATACGCGTGATTCGTTACGCGAAGCAGCCACAGCGCCGTCAGCGGCCCCGCAATCGCTCCCACCGTGTCCATCAATCGTTCGAAGCCAAACGCGCGCCCGTACGCGGAAGGCGAAACGTCCGCCGCCAGCAGCGCCTTCTTTGCCGGTGACCTCACTCCCCGCCCGAACCACGCCGCTGCCCGGCCACACAACACATGAATCGCCTGCGTTGCCAGCCCAAACGAAGCCGTCGCCACGGCCGTGGCCACATACCCAATAAGCACCAGCGGCTTGCGATGTTTCAGCCGGTCTGTGTAGTAGCCCGCCGCCAGCTTCGTAAAGCTGGACAATCCGTCCGAAATCCCTTCGATCGCTCCCAGCCACGCCGGCCCCGCGCCAATCGCCGCCAAAAACGCCGGCAGAATGGCCGTGGCGATCTCGTGGCTCCAATCGCTGAACAAGCTCGTCAGCCCAACGCCCAGCACCGTCCTGTTCAGCCAGTGCCCGCCGCTTGCATGTTCTGCGCTAGTTTTTTCGGAATTCACAGCCGACAGTGTACATTTTCAACAGGCTCTTGCCCAACGAACTTTGCAACGCGGCCAGTCACTAGAAGTTGTCGCATCAATGCCCTTGCTGGTTCGCGTCACCCGCCGGAGGTGGCGCCGGCACGGCCTTTTCCACCTGCACGATCTTTTCCAGGTGCCCCACGTTTTCCCCCACCACCAGATCCGCGCTGATCTTGTCTCCCGGCTTCAGCGGCTCGATCTGTTTTTCATCGGCCACCAAGTAATTCATGGTCATTGCAGGCATCAATCCTGGTATCTCGCCGTGTTTCACCGTCACCATCTTCTTCGGCACGTCCACCGAGATCACCTCCGCCTGGATCGCATAATGTTTCACCGGCGCCGTCTGGCAGCCTACGCTCGAAATAACAAACATCCCCAGCAAAAGTAGAATGAATTGTCTCATCACTGCTCCTCAATAATGGAAACGATAGCGGAATTCAGCGTAGATTTCCCGCGGGTCGTTGTAGTGAAATCCTCCGAACGTCAAACTGTTGTCCAGCAGCACGCGTCGGTTCCCCACATTCAGCGCGGTCACGGAAACGCTGTATTTCTCAAGGAAGCTTTTCCCCAGCGAAAGATCAATCGTGGTGTGCTGCGGCAGATAGTTCCCGGGATATTGCGCGTCCTGCATCCCGTTCGTGAACCCTGAGCCGTAGTACACATTCGCCGAAGCGAATGCTTGCCAGGGCAAGGTTGCGTTAAAACCCAAGTTTAGTGTGTTTCTCTGGTCATGGTCTACGGGGGCATATCCTGGCGGCGGTTCGCATCCCACCGGCGCGGGGTTGGGGCAGATCAAGCCTCCCGTGAAGGGCCCCTCTGCCTGCGCGATTTGATTCGCGTAGGCCAGGTGAAACTGGCCGCGGTGCCAAAGGCGCGGGGACCGCAGCGTGAGTTCCCAAGTTTGAATCAATGCCTGATACCACGTGAGTGGCCAGAAGAGGTTTGATTCACCGATATTGCTGTGATCCAGCCAATTCTGTGCCTTTGTTTGAAAATGATCTGCGTCAAGAGCCCAGCCGTGAAAGGGGATCGTGACGCCAAACTGGTACTCTTCATCCCGCTCACCGTGCAGCGGAGCGAAAGTCAGATTCTGACTGTTTGCTAAATCCAGCAGCGGGCCGGTGGCCGTCAATAGCGGCGGGGGTTGGTAAAAGTGGCCATAGAAGGCGTGAAAGACCCAATTCAGACGCGGGACCTTTACGGCCATGCCAAACCGTGGGTCCACCTCATTTTCCACAATATCCGCCGTAAAGTGCGATTGGCGAAAGCCGGCGATTAATGTCAGCCACGGCGTCACCTTGAATTTGTCGCTGACAAATATTTCCTCGAGTCCCCCCGTGATGGAAGCCGAGGAGGGGGGGAAGTTTTGGCTGCCATCCGTGAATAGGTTGTAGAAGTAGTTGCTCTGGGGCTGCGCGAATCCGTACACGCCGGCCTGAATGTCGTTTTTCCAAACGTTTGCGTTCACGGCCGCCTGTAACCCACCATAATTGGAAGTCTGATCCGCGTTCGTGACGACGGGGTAATCGTTGGGTGAGGCTTCGTAGTTGGCTTTGCTGTAGTGATAAAAGGGTGAAACCGTCAGCAGCAGGTTTGCATTGAATGTGTGGATCCAGGAGAACGCAACATAGCCGTCGGTTTCGTGCTCGCCATCACGAAGGCTGTAGCTGGGGTATGCCTGATTTCCAGATGAGTTGCGATCCGGGTCGTAGGGAATCTGGTAGTAGTCCTGTCGCAAAGACGTGACCAATCGAAATTGGTTCCCGGAATTGGGGTTGTAGATGAAGGACGCGAATCCCCCATAGCCGTTCTCCGCATCGTGGAAAACTTGCCCAATCGGCGTCTGCAGTCCGTAATCGCTGCGATTTCCGTTTAAACTTGCATAATAGGCGAAGCGCTCGGTGTGATCGCCGAAATTGATTTGATCGTTCGTTTGGTACCAATTCCCCAAACTCACCACGAGCTCCGCCTCATTGTTCCGCTCAAACCCGGTTCGCGGCACGATGTTGAAGATTCCGTAGGTACGGTCTCCATAATCGGCTTCGTAGCTGCCTCTTTGAACCTCCAGATAGTCAATGTCCTTCGGGTCGATCTGCGGGCCCAGATTCGTGGCGATATTCGTGTTGGGTATCGGGACGCCGTCAATCAGCCAGTCTACCTGGTGGCCTCCTCGCATATGCAACATGTCGTGCGTCACATAAGCGGCCGGCACGTAGTCGGTGATCATTTGCAAGGCGTTGGTGCGGTCTGCGCCGGGCGTCTGCGCGATGTCCACGCGCGCCACCAGCGTTGTCGGCGTCACGGAATCGACGTTCGCCACTTCTTCCTGTCCTTCTGCCAAAACAGTTGCGCTCTGATTCACCGAGGCGATCTTGAGTTGAAAATGAAGCGTTGGCGAGGAAGCCGAAACCACGGTAACCGTTTCCTGCTCGTCCGCAAAGCCGCTTCTTGTCACCGTCACCTGGTAATCGCCCACCGGCACCGCTGTAAACAAAAACGCACCATCTTGGTCTGTTTGCGCCGTCTGCGTCCAGTCGGAGGTCGCCGACTTCAGCTTCACCGCCGCGTCGGCCACTGGTCGGTGCTGCGGATCGTGCACGACGCCACGCACCGTTCCAAATATGGTGGCAAACACTCCGCTCGCAAAAAGAAATACCACTCCCACGACAAGCAAAATTCGCTGCATCTTAAATTCTTCTCCGTTTAAGGGCGGAAACATCCGCGGCGAGTCGCTCGGACCCGGAACATTTTCCATTTCACGAAAGTAAGCGGGGAATTACAGGGAGAGGAGAGGCATGCGAGGAGGGGGAGACGGGGGCGCGAACGATTGCACAAATTCCGTCGCCGCAAAGTTACTGGGTGCAGTTGTGGCCTTGGAAGGGAGGCAAATGGTTGCGGGCTCCGGCATCACAAAAATCGCTGGTGTCGCCAGGATTTGACTGTTTTCCTGACAGCAGGCCATCGAGCAGTTGCTCAAGCCGCTTCCGCCATGGTGCTCGCAGTCCATTGGCGTTTCCTCTGCACCAGTCTGCTGCGGCCTGTCAGCATCTGGTTTCGAGTGTCGGTGCGCCATGCACATGCCGCCCTTACAACAGTCCATTCCATCCGCCTGCCAAGCCATCGCCCACAGCGGCGTCCACAATAGGATCACCGCCAGCAGGCACACCCACGCCCCCAGTTTTCCCGGAGCGATAGGAACGTGGCGCCTCGTCTTCATTCTTGAGACCCAGAGGATACCCCAACTCCCGCGCTCTCTCCAAACCAAATAACAGGAAAGCACAGCCGGCGCCGCATCATCCTCCAAGCGCCGCAATCCACTGGCATTTCTTGACTTACTCCCCCCGCGAGCCGCAAACTCATTTTATGCCCCACACTTATATTCAATTTGACTTCGCAAAAGACGAGGAAAAGGCGCAACAGGCGCGCCACAAACTCGAGGGTTGGAAGCAAGCCTACCGTCTCGACAAAAAACTCCTCTTCAAATTTGAACGCATCGCCGCCGCTGCTCCTGCTGAAGACAGCGCCAATCCCGGCAAAACCGAAAAGCCTGACAAGCCCAAAGGGAAGGGCAAAGACAGTCCTGAAGCTCCCCCAGCCACACCCTCCGAAACCGTCAAGCTCCTCGTGCGTCTCGACTTTTCCAACCACGAAAAACTCTCTGGCCAGCGCTGGCTTGACAGGATTCCTTCCGAGGAACCATTTCAGGGCGCTTTGCCCACCATCGTCAAACCCGCCGACGCGCTCTTCGCCGATACCGAAAAGCACTTTGACGACCTGGTATAGTACTGCCGTTTGCGGTGTAGCCACCCCGCTTTCCTATCGATTCGCCGCCCTCGTCCGGTATAATACAAATTCGCGCGTAAACTACTCCTCCCCATCACGAGGGCGAACCGAATGTCCGTACAAACTCGCGTGAAGATCGCCAAGCTGGAATCGTCCAAGTACCACGGCCTCGACCGCGACACTCTCGTCCGCCTCTACCGCACCATGTATCTCTCGCGGCGCCTCGACGACCGCGAAATTCAGCTCAAGCGTCAGAGCAAAATCTATTTCCAGATCTCCAGCGCCGGTCATGAAGCCGTCACCGCCGCTGCCGGCCTTCTCCTGCGTCCCGGTGTGGACTGGCTCTACCCCTACTATCGCGACCGCGCTCTCTGCCTCATGCTCGGTGTCACACCTCTCGACACTCTCCTCCAAGCCGTCGGCGCGAAGGATGATCCCAGCTCCGGTGGACGCCAGATGCCCTCCCACTGGGGCCATCCGAAATGGAACGTCGTCAGCAGGTCCTCCTGCACCGGCACGCAGTTTCTCCACGCCGCTGGCGCTGCGGAAGCAACGCTCTACTACGAGCATCGCCATAAAGCCCTCGAGCAAGCGCAACAGGCCCCGCTGGGGGAAAACGTCAATTATCAACCCGAAGAGATCGTCTACGTCTCCTCCGGCGATGGCGCCACCAGCGAAGGCGAATTCTGGGAATCGCTCAACGTCGCCTGCGCCAAGAAACTTCCCCTTTTCTATCTCATCGAGGACAACGGTTACGCCATCTCTGTTCCCGTCGAAGTGCAAACCGCCGGTGGCAGCATTTCCCGGCTGGTCAAAGGTTTTCCCGGCCTGCACATCGCCGAATGCGACGGCACTGACCCGCTGGAAAGCTACGCCGTCTGCAAGGAAGCCGTCACCTACGCCCGCGAACGCCGCGGCCCCGCGCTTGTACACGCCCGCGTCACGCGTCCCTACTCCCACTCGCTTTCCGACGACGAAAAGCTCTATAAGACTCCCGAAGAGCGCGAAGCCGAAGCTCGCCGCGATCCGCTCTCCAAGTTTTCGCTCTTCCTCATTCGCGAAGGCCTTCTCGATCAGAAAGAGATTGAATCCCTCGAAGCCCAGGTCGATCGCGAAGTCCGCGAAGCCGCCGATCAGGCCCTCGCCGCCGAGCATCCGGAAGTCTCTTCCATTCCGCTGAACATTTATTCTCCGGATATCGACCCCACGTCCGCGAGCTTCGCCACCGAGCCGACATTCCAGGCCGCTCCCAAGACCATGGTCGAAATGGTCGCCGTCACGCTCCATGATGAGATGGCGCGCGATGAACGCATCGTCGTCTTCGGTGAAGATGTCGCCGATGCCAGCCGCGAGGATACTCTCCGCGAATTGAAAGGGAAGGGCGGCGTTTTCAAAGCCACCGCCGGTTTACAGCGCAAATACGGCTCCGATCGCGTCTTCAATACGCCTATCGCGGAAGCCAGCATCGTTGGCCGCGCTATCGGCATGGCCATCCGAGGCCTGAAGCCCGTCGCGGAAATCCAGTTCTTCGATTACATCTGGCCGGCCATGATGCAGATTCGCGATGAACTCTGCGTCCTTCGCTGGCGCTCCAACGGCGCCTTCAAGTGTCCTGCCGTCATTCGCGTGGCCATCGGTGGCTACCTTACCGGTGGCGCCGTCTATCACAGCCAGAGCGGCGAATCGATCTTCACGCATTGCCCCGGCTTGCGCGTTGTCATGCCTTCCACCGCGCTCGATGTCGCCGGCCTGCTGCGCACCGCCATTCGCTGCGACGATCCGGTGATGTTCCTCGAACACAAACACCTGTACCGCCAGCCCTACAATCGCTCCGAATACCCCGGCCCGGACTTCACCATTCCTTTCGGCAAAGCCCGCCTGGTCAAGGAAGGCGAACAGGTCAGCATCATCACCTACGGTGCCGTCGTTCGTCGTGCGGAAGTAGCCGCTGCGGCCCTGCAGCGCGAAGGCATTTCCGTCGAAATCCTCGATCTTCGCTCGCTCTCTCCCTACGACTGGGAAGCCATCGCTGCCACCGTGCGCAAAACGCACCGCGTCATCGTTGCTCACGAAGACATGATGAGCTGGGGCTACGGCGCCGAAATCGCCGCGCGCATCGCCGAAGAACTTTTCGCTGAGCTGGACGCTCCCATCAAGCGTGTCGCCGCCATGGACACCTTTTGCGCCTATCATCCCAAGCTGGAAGACGCCATCCTCCCCCAAACCGACGACCTCACCGCCGCCGTCCACCTCCTCCTCGCCTACTAACCGCCTTTGCCTGTGTACTGCTCGATCCCGCAAGCTCTCCGCGTCTTGGCCTAACTTGGAGTGCGGCGCCTTGGCGCCGCTTTTACAACTGCAAGCCCCGCCAGCAAACCACAATTCCCCCACCCGCCATCCCCCAGGCACAATCACTGCAATTTTTATCCGCACCGTGGCACAGTCACTCCTGACTGTGCTCTTGGGTTTGCCTTTTCTCGGGTTTGCTCCCCCGGAAACATTTTCCTCCCCTTTTTCGTATATACGTTTAGAATCCATTCGATACCGCTCTGTGGGGGGTACCTCATGCTTTGCTCATCTTGTCAGAAGGAAATCGCCCCAGGTTCCAAGTTCTGCTACAACTGTGGCGCAAAACAGTCTGATACGGCCGCTGCGGGCGCTCCTCCCTCCGTCGCCGCACCCAAGCGCTTGATGCGCTCCAGCAGGGACAAGAAAATCGGTGGTGTCTGTGCCGGCCTTGCCGATTATTTCGATCTTGATCCCACGCTGGTTCGCGTGGTTTGGCTCTTGGCCATTTTCTTCGCTGGCACCGGCTTCCTGGTTTACCTGGTTCTGTGGATTGTGCTTCCGGTTGCGCCCGCGACCCTGCCAATCACTGTGCCGGGGTCTCCCGCGCAAGTTTGACGGTCTGGCAGCGGCACGCCTCACCTATCCAAAATCCGTCATTCCGCCTGCCCGGAGCGGAGGTACGGTTCTCCATCGCACGTTTTTTGTGCGATGAATCCCTCTGCGACTTCCGAATTCACACTTACTCCTTGCCGCTCTTCGCTACCCGTCTCTTCTTCCCGCCATCTCCAAAGATCAAATAATCCATCGACACGGCCCCCGCTCCCACCGTAGCCAGCGCAAAACACGCCGCCCCCACAGCCAGCGGGAATTCATAATCTTTCACCGCCATGTATCCGTGGCCGCTGTGTACTTTCCAGATCGCCACGCCCATCTCAATCGCCAGCAGCAACGCCACCGGCCTCGTGAACAATCCCAGCACCAGCAACACCGCACCGAACCCCTCCAGGATTCCCGCCACCGGCACAAGGTAGCCCGGCAGCCCGTGCATCACGAAAAACTCCCCCATTCCCGCGTTCGCGTGTACCAGTTTGGGATATCCGTGATACACAAAGATGATTCCCAGGCACACGCGCAACACCAGCAACGCCAACGGCTGCACTCCATTCAAAAACTTCATTTTGATCCCCCTGTGTCTCCCACCTTACTTTCGTTCTTGTTGCCTTTCCACACTCACACTGGTGCGCTGTGTCACGTCGGCTACGCCTCCAAATCAGGTACAATTTGTCAAGTAGTTAAGTGTCCTCAGCGAGGCTCCATGAAATCTTCCGTTCGCACCTTGGCCATTGTCAACGGCGGCGGCGACGCGCCAGGTCTAAATCCCGTCATCCGCGCCATCGTTCGCTCCTCCATCTATGAGCACAACATGCGCGTCATCGGCATCCGCAACGGTTTCGATGGCCTCATCTGGCCCGAAGGCGCAAAGGAAATGACGGAGGAAACCGTCAGCGGTATTCTTCCGCGTGGCGGCACCATCCTCGGCACCACCAATCGTGGCAATCCCTTTGCCTACATAACGACCGAAAATGGCCAGGAAGTCGTTCACGACTATTCCGATCTTTGCATGGATAACGCTCGCCGCCTTGGCATTGAAGCCATGATCGTCATCGGCGGTGACGGCACCCAGCACATCGCCCGCGATTTCTCTCGTCGAGGCGTCAACATCGTCGGCGTCCCCAAAACCATTGACAACGATCTCGACGCCACCGAAGTCACTTTCGGTTTTGACACCGCACTCGTCATCGCCACCGAGGCCATCGACCGTCTCCACACCACCGCCGAAAGCCATCACCGCGTCATGCTCATCGAACTCATGGGCCGCGACGCTGGCTGGATCGCTCTCCACGCCGGAATCGCCGGTGGCGCTCACATCATCCTCGTTCCCGAAATCCCCTTTAGTTTCGAGGCTGTTTGTGACGCCGTTCGCGCCCGTGAACTCCGCGGCAAGCACTTCAGCATCATTGTCGTCGCCGAAGGCGTAAAGCTCCCCGCTGATGATCCCCAAGGCAAGCCCATCCCCCCCGTCGGCCCCGGCGGAGTTGCCAATGTCATCGCCGATATCCTGCGCGAAATGCTGCGCAAAGAAATTCGCGTCACCGTCCTGGGTCACGTCCAGCGCGGCGGCTCTCCCACCCCCTTCGACCGCATCCTCGGGACGCGCTTTGGTGTCGCCGCCACGGATCTCGTCGCCAAGGGTCAATTCGGTCGCATGGTTTGCCTCAAAGCCGGTAAAATGGCTTCTGTGTCTCTCGACGAAGCCCTGGAAAAAATGAAGTTCATCGAACCCGGCTGCGAAATTGTTCACGCGGCGCGCGCCGTCGGAGCCACTTTCGGGGATAGCGAATGAAGCGAAAGCTTCTCGTTGCCGTGCCGATTCTGTGTCTCGTGGCCCTGCTGGCGTGGTTCTTCCGGCCAAAACACGAGTCCCTCGGTGTTGCCTATGTCAGCGAACGCAGTGTCACTCTCTGGAGTGGCGTCGCTCAGGTTCGCGAACAGCTTGGGGTGCTTCTCTATGGGGACCGCGTCGAAGTCCTCGCCCGCCGCAACGACAACGTCAAAGTGCGCACCGCCGCTGGCGTCACCGGATGGGTTGATGGCCGCTATTTGACGGAGCCGGAACTCTGGCAGCGCAGCGCGAAACTCCTCGAGCAAGCCAAATTCTTGCCCGTCCAGGCTCGCGGCCGCACCAAGACCACCACCAATCTTCGCGTTGCCCCGGGCAGGACCGAGCCGCGCCTCTATCAGTTCGGCCGCGGCGCCGAACTCGAAATCTTGGGCCGTGCGGTTGCCGATTGGGTGCCGGTCTCCGACGAAAAGGATACCTCCGGCGACGCCGAAGAAACGAAGCAGGAAGACTGGTTTCTCGTTCGTGGTGTCGCCACGCGCCCTCCTGGCGAAGGCGTCGTGCGCAATTCCGCCATCACCACCACAACGCAGCCCGGCGATCAGACCATTCCCATCGCGGGCTGGGTCATCGCGCGCTTCGTATCCCTTGATGTACCGGATGCTGTCCGGGAAGGCACCAATTCCGCCAACGTGCGTCCCCTGGCCTGGTTTGAGCTGAATCGCGTCACCGATCCCGATGGCGATCATCCGCAATATCTGGTTGCCGGCACCCGCAGCCCGGAAGGACAGCCCTGCGACTTCACCACGCTTCGAGTTTTCACCTGGAACGCCAGGAAATCCCGCTATGAAACCGCTTATATTGAAAATAATCTCTGCGGCGCCTTCCCCATCCAGGTCGGCAAAGGCCCCAAGGGTGAGCCCGAATTTCGTTTCCACGTCATGGATGACGCCAAGGAAGAGCGCGCCTATCACCTCAACCAAACCGTAGTCCGCCGCATCCGCGAAGAAAATCCTTCCAAGAAAACTCACGCTTCTCACCACTGACCACCGTCGCTCCTGTAGCGGCCGCCTTCTGAGGCGGGCGCCTTCGTCCCTTCTCCCGTAAGGGCGCAGGACTCTTTTCCCTGAGCCGCGAAGGGCGGTGCCCCAAGTTCGCAAGATCTCTGCGGCTTCTCGGCTAATTTGGAGTGCGGCGCCTTGGCGCCGCTTTCACAACTTCAAGCCCCGCCAACAAACCACAATTCCTCCACCCGCTGCCCTCGACCTGCGCTCACTGCAGTTTTTCTCCGCACGGTGGCACAGTCACTCCTGACTGTGTTCTTGGGTTTTCCTCTGTAGCGAGCGCCTTTGCCTTCTCGCCCCGCCCGCGCGCTCCATCCCCTGTGCTAAATTACCTTGTCGAGAACTCCCATGACCCTCCACATCAACGAATCCGAAGTTCGCCAACTCCTCACCATGCCGATAGCCATTGACGCCGTCGAAGACATCTCTCGCAAGCAGGGCCAGGGCAATGTACTCGTCCACCCCCGCCGCCGCTTCGAGCTGGGCGGTGGCGGCTTCTTCCACCTCATGGCCGCTTTCGACAAGGAAGCCGGCTTCGTTGCCAGCAAGCAATACACCTACGTCAAGGGCAAGCTCTGCTTCCTCGTCACCCTCTTCAGCGCGACTACCGGCGAGCTTCTCGCCCTCATCGAAGCCGATTACCTCGGCCGGCAGCGTACCGGTGCTGCTTCCGGCGTTGCCACAAAATATCTCGCTCGTCAGAACGCCACCTCCGCCGCCATCATCGGCACCGGCGGCCAGGCCAAAACTCAACTCGAAGCCCTTGCCGCCGTCCGCAAAATCACCGCCGCGCGCGCCTATGGCCGCGACGCGCAGCGACGGGCCCAGTTCTGCGAGGAAATGTCCCGCCGCCTCAACATCCCCGTCACTCCCGCCAACTCTGCCGCGGAAGCTGCTCAAGGCGCAGACATCATCTCCACCGCTACCACATCCCCGCGTCCCGTTCTCGCCGCCAGCGATCTCTCGGCAGGCATCCACATCAACGCCATCGGCGCAAATCACGCTCACAAACAGGAACTCGAAGCCGCTGCGGTCGCCAAGGCCAATCTCATCTTCGTGGATTCCCTCGAACAGTCCAAGCAAGAGGCGGGCGACCTCATCATCCCGTTCCAGCAGCAACGCCAACGCTGGAACGATGTTCACGAACTCGCGCAACTCGTCATCGGCCAAGTCCCGGGGCGCACCTCGGATTCCCAGATCACTCTCTTCAAGTCCAACGGCATCGCCGCCTGGGATCTCGCCGTCGCCGTTAAGGTTTTCCACCTCGCCAAAGAAAACGGCCTCGGCCGCGATCTGCCGTTTTACTCTTCCCTCGGATAAACAGCTCTTCTCCTGCAGGCAACACGGAAATCACCGCTTTCAGTTTCCATCTGTGACGCCTGGTACACCACCCACGCGGCTTGTTAGCCAAGAATATCGTGCTTGAATAAGCACAAGTACTGGAGTTTCTAGTACTAGTCTTTGCCGCATTTTTCTATTCTAGAGGCAAAGTTCGCGTGGTTGTTGTTGTTCCGGTCTTGAGGACGTGCTGCGTTAAGCGCAGCTCACACATCGCTCCCCTCTCATCACCGGTTCTGCGGCAGCGGGAAACTTGCCTTTCCGTCGAAATCTTACTATCCCGCGCAGGCCGCTGCAGCATGTAGCAAAGGAGAGATACAAACATGAAGTCCGCAGCGAAAATTCCCCCCCCAGCCTGTCTGATATTGCTTGCATTTCTCTTGTCCGCATGCAGTGGCGCGCCATCAACCAATACCGGCGGCGGTGGCGGCGGAACCACCGGCCCCTTCACTATCAGTGCGGCTGTTACCGGGCTTTCTACTGGCAGCAGCGTGGTTCTTGCGGACAACGGCACTGACAAACTCACCTTCACTACAAATACCACCACCGCCTTCGCGGTTACTATTGCAAACAACGCCGCCTATGCCGTCACGGTTTTTACTCAACCTACGTCGGAGACCTGCACTGTAGCCGCCAATGGCACTGGCAAAGCTACCGCGAACGTGACCGTTCAAGTAACCTGCGCCATCGTTCCGGTCACTGCCACCATCGGCGGCACCGTAACCGGCCTCCAGGGTTCAGGCTTGAAGTTGCAAAACAACGGCGGCGACACCCTGACGATCACCGCGAACGGGTCTTTCACGTTCAAAACTCCAGTAACCGGCCCGACGGACGCCTATGCCGTCACGGTTCTTAACCAGCCCGTCGGCCCCTTGCAGATCTGCACCGTGGCCAATGGCAGCGGAACGGCTACCGCGAACGTCACCAACGTTGCGGTCACCTGCGTATTGGCTTACACCGTCGGCGGCACCGTCACCGGCGTTGTCGGCACCGGCCTGATCCTCCAAAACACCGGCGTCGAGCAACTCCCGATTACCGTCAATGGAGAATTCACCTTTGTAACTCCTGTCCCCACCGGTTTCGCCTACACCGTAACAATCTTCGCGCAACCCACTGGGCCGGCGCAGACTTGCAGTATCACCCCTGGCACAGGCAGCGGCACCGCTATTGCCAATGTCACTACCGTTGCAATCACCTGCCCGGCAATCACTTACAGCGTCGGCGGGACGGTAGTCGGACTGCAAGGTATTACCCCGAACAACGGCCCGCTGACCGATGGCAGCTTCGTCTTGCAGAATGTGTTGGGAAACACCCTGATTGTCACAGAAAACGGCCCATTCACCTTCGCAACACCCGAAGCCCTCAACGACCAGTTCGAAGTCTCAGTGTTCCATCCAGCGTCCAGCCAGCCGCAGGGCTGCACGTTGTGGGATTATAAAGGTGTGGTGACCGGTAACATCACCGACATCGTGATCGATTGCGCGCATAACGACTGGACATGGATCGATGGCACGAAAACAGCCGGTGTGGCCGTACCTCCCACACCTCAGTACGGCTCGTTCCCATCAACCTTGCCTACGACGACTCCGAACCCTTTCACCAACACCCCTGGAGCGCGATACGGCGCGGCTGGATGGACTGACAAGTCCGGAAATCTCTGGTTGTTCGGAGGCGACGGCTGGGAATTGGCTGGAGGCACTCCACCAGACACTTTGGATGCTCCTATGAATGACCTGTGGGTCTGTGTAATGGCTGGTGACATCTGCCAATGGCAGTTGGTGGGCGGCTATGACCCGACGAAGGTGGGGAGCACCACCATTGGAGCGGAAATCATAGCTGACTCGCAGCATGAAGCCCAAGGTGGCGTGTGGAGCAGTCCCGGGACGCCTTGGTCACGTTTGGGCGCGGCCACGTGGATTGACAACGCGGGAAATCTCTGGATGTTCGGTGGCAGTGCACTCCCCGGATTTTTGAACGATCTGTGGGAGTTCGATATGAGCACCTTCACCCCGCTCGACCCCACAACCTACACAAACAATACGGGGCAGTGGAACTGGTTCGGAGGGGCTAGTGGGTTCGACCAAGCGGGCACGTACACCGGAGGCACGCTAGTTCCGGGTGCTCGCGTAAACGCGGTGTCGTGGAAGGATAGTTCCGGGAATTTCTGGCTTTTCGGTGGTTACGGATACGATGGCGCAACGCCCACACCGACCCTTGGGTTCTTGAACGATCTGTGGGAATACAGCACCACGACCCACACCTGGGTGTTTGTGTCAGGCTCCAATCTGGCGAATCAGAACGGGGTCTACGGCACTCAAGGAACCGCGGCATCTACCAACGCTCCCGGTGGACGCCAGGAGGCCGTCGGCTGGGCCGATGCCAATGGAAATCTCTGGCTCTTTGGTGGAGAAGGTGAAGATTCCGTTGGGACAACGAACGGGATTCTCAATGACCTTTGGGTCTACAACATCGCCACCAATAAATGGACCTACGTGATGGGAACCAGCACAGCAAACCAGACCGGCGAATATGGTCTTCAGCCCTTGGTTGGTCCCCCAAACACTACAGGTGCAGCCGGTACGGTGGGCCTGACGGGCGGCACGGCGGGCACTCTGCCAGGGTCGCGTTGGGGTGCTAGTGGCTGGGTCGACCAGGGCGGAAATTTCTGGCTCTTTGGTGGATGGGGTTTGGATTCAACCGGAACGAATGGCAATGGGGCCCTTAACGACCTGTGGGTCTACACTCCAAACGCCACCGCGGGCCAGTCAGGCACCTGGACTTGGATTAAGGGTTCAAACACCGGCAGCGATAACGGCATCTACGGTGATGAGACTCGGCCATACAAGACCTATGAGATCTGGACTCCCGGTGGCCGCAGCAACGCGACGCGCTGGGTTGACGGCAACGGCCAGCTCTGGCTCTTCGGCGGTGAGGGCTACGATTCCACAAGTACAACCGGAAACGGCTACCTCAACGACCTGTGGCGCTATCTGCCGTATCAGAACTGAGCTGAGCTGACGCAAACACATCCAAGGCCAGAGTGCATTGAGCAGTTTTTCAATGACTCTGGCCTTGACACTTTAGTGCGGGCGTTTTACAGTTCTCGAACGAACGTTCGAGATGCCATGGCTACTTCGCTCCCCATTCCGCGCGACTCACAATCCAAACTCGTCCACATCCTTCGGTATTCCGCCCAGGTTTTCTCCGAACACGGCTTCGAGGGCGCTTCAATGAGGGATATCAGCCGGGCCACCGGCGTCTCTCTTTCCGGCCTGTATTACTACTTCGAGAGCAAGCAGAAGCTACTCTATCTAATTCAAAAGAATACCTTTACTTATATCCTCGACCGCCTTTACGCGCGCTTGGAGCGTGTCCGCGACCCCCAAGCCCGCCTCCGACTCCTGGTCCAGAACCACCTTGAATACTTCCTCTCCCACCCTCACGAGATGAAAGTCCTTTCCCACGAAGAAGAGGCCCTCGACGAGCCTTTTCGCAGGGAAGTGGCCGCCATCAAGCGCCGCTACTACACCCTGGCCCGCGAGATCTTCGATGGCCTCGCAGCCGAAGCCTCGCCCCCAGCCCTCAATCCACGCATCGCCGTTCTGAGCCTCTTCGGCATGATGAACTGGGTCTACAAATGGTATAACCCGGAGGTCGATCCGGGCGCCGAGGAGCTGACCCACTCCATCGTCGGCATCTTCCTCCATGGCGTCTTGCCCAGCGCCACGGAACACCCGGAATTCCAACTGGCGGCCGTTCCTGCCGCCGAATCAGAGGAAACTTAGTCGGGACGGTTGGAAGATTCCCTGGAGGGAGAGATAGGAAAAGTGAACATGGCGACAACCACAAGCGCTCCACTGAAGGAACTCGTCAAGTACCGCGTCGAGGACGGCATCGCCATCTTCGAGCTGGACGATCCGCCCGCGAACACCTACACCTACGACATGATGTTGCAGCTCGACACCGCCATCCTCAACGCGCGCATGGACGAATCCGTCCACGTCATCCTGATCCGGGGCGCGGGCGAAAAATTCTTTTCCGCCGGTGCCAGCATTCCCATGCTCACCAAGGCTGACCCGCAGTTCAAGTACTACTTCTGCCTGCACGCCAACGAAACCCTGTGTCGTCTCGAACAAACTCCCAAGCTGGTCATCGCGGCTCTCAATGGCCACACCGTCGGCGGCGGCCTGGAAATTGCTCTCTCCTGCGACATTCGCATTGCCAAGAAAGAAGGCGGCAAGATTGGTCTCCCCGAAGTGAACCTTGGCGTTCTTCCCGGCACCGGCGGAACGCAACGCTTCGCCCGCGCCGTTGGCCGTGCGCGCGCTATCGAGCTCATGGCCACCGGCCGCACCTTCGGTTTTGAGGAGGCCCTCGAGATGGGCCTCATCCACTATCTCAATGAGAAAGAAACTTTCTGGGAGGACGTCCTCGCCTATGCGCGGCAGTTCTGTCCTCCCAACAAAGCTTCCCGCGCCGTGGGCCGCATCAAGCGCTCCGTCGTTACCGGCGCCGAAATTCCTTTTTCCGAAGCCCTGGGCCTCGAGCGCGAATTGCAGCAATTGCTCTTCACCAGCGAGGATGCCAAGGAAGGCCTCGCGGCCTATGTGGAAAAGCGTGCCCCGAATTTCAAAGGCAAGTAGAATCTATGTACTGGCTCGCGCAGCACGAAAGGCTGACCTTCGGAGCGCCGCGAGAAATCTGTTCTCCTGATCGAGTGAACGCTGAATGAAGACACTTCCAGACTATCTCCGCAAAGGCATGAAACTCGTGATCGTGGGCTGCAATCCCAGCGAATCCTCCGTCCGCGCCGGCCATTATTACGCCGGCCGCGGCAATCAATTCTGGCCGATGCTCTTTGAAGCGGGCATTGTTCCCGAGCCCTTCGACTATCCCGACGACCGCCGCATCATCGAATTCGGGATTGGCCTCACCGATCTCGTCAAGAAACCCACCAGGGGCGTCGAGGAACTCACGCGCGAGGATTTCGCCGAAGGCCGCATCGTCCTCTCGCAAAAACTCGGTGAATTCACGCCGCGCGTGGTGGCCTTTAACGGCAAGATCGTCTACGAGCAGTTTGCCCAGCGCAAATGCAACTACGGCCTGCAAAAGGTGAATCTTTACGGCGCGCAGGTCTACGTTCTCCCTTCCACCAGCGGTCAGAATGCTCGCGGCAAGAGCGACCGCCTGAAGCATTTTCGCAAACTCGCCCAACTCGTCGAGCGCACCCAGAAAATACGCGACTCGCATCCTGGCTAATGCCCAGCTAGGAGAAAGGAAACGTCCGATGAGCCATGCCCCGCAGACCGCCTCTCCGTTACTGCTGGAAGCCAAGCGCGCCCCCAATTTTCAGGGCCATTGAAGTTTTGTCTTTGTGGCACAGACACTCTTGTCTGTGCTCTTGGGTTTGTGGTGGCCGACCTTTAAGTCGGTTCTTGGGTTTCTTGATTCTTTCATGAACGATTCGCAAGGAGGCAAACGCTCATGCCTGCAACACGCCTGGCCACGTTCGATGATTGGGTTGATCTTTTCCGCGTCTGGCAAAAAGACATCGGTGTGGACTATCCCGAAATCACCAACTACCAATTTGAAGCCAAATTCGGCCCCACGCGCTCCAATGAAGTCGAATTCGGCGCCTACAGGGGCCGCCCCAAGTGGGAAAAGGTCGTCAGCATCCCGGACCAGCGCATGCGCGACGCCCTGCTCAATCTCATCGTTTACCAGGGCGACACCGAATTTGCCTCCGTCGAACAGCAGCGCCGCCTCTTTCAAACTGCTCCCAGCGAACACGATCGCCAGTCGCTCTGCCGCGTTGTCACCGAAGAGATGCGCCACGGCTGGCAAATGTGTTACCTCCTGATGAATCATTTCGGCTACAGCGGCCGCGTCGAAGCGCAAAAAATGCTGGAACGCCGCGCCTTCGATCACAAACGTCTTCTCGGTGCCTTCAATCAGGACGTCAACAACTGGCTGGACTTTTTCGTTTACACCGATTTCGTGGACCGCGACGGCAAATACCAGCTCACCATGCTCAGCTATTCCGGTTTCGCGCCCCTCGCGCAATCCATGATTCCCATGCTCAAGGAAGAGTCCTTCCACCTCGGCACCGGCCAGGACGTCATCAAGCGCATCGTCAAGGCTGGCGTCGTCCCGCTCTCCATCATCCAGAAGTACATCAACAAATGGGTTCCCGTCAGCCTCGATCTCTTCGGCGTGGACCGCTCCAGTTCCGCGCACTGGTTTTACGTGTGGGGCCTCAAAGGCCGCTACGACGAGCCGACCGCCAAGGCCGAGGCGAATCTCGAATGCATGAACGAGCACAGCCGCGAACTCTATCACCAGGAATGCGTCAAGCTCGTGGACATGATCAACAAAAACGTGCCCGCGGGCCAACCGCTCCTCTATGTGCCCGATGTCAGGTTCAACCGCCACATCGGCGAACACGCGCACAAACCCTACAACGTCCACGGCGAACTCCTCGATGAACGTGCGTACGGGGCGTACATGCAGGAAATGCTCCCGCAGCCCGCTGATCTCACCATCGTCGCAGACATTCAGTCCGTGGAAAAGCAGTGGATCTCCCCCAAAGGCGCGATCCAGTGATCGCTCACCTCGGCCAATTTGGAGTGCGGCGGCTCGCCGCCGCTTTTACGGCCGCCTGCCCGGCCAACAAACCATATTTCCTCCATCCGCCGACCTGTGGCACAGTCACTCCTGTTTACCCTGAGCCTCGATGGGACTGTGCTCTTGGGTTTGCCTTTGTAGCGGCCGCCTTCTGAGGCGGGCGCCTTTGATTCTTCTTTTTGGGGAGGGCATGCCTCAAGCCGTGACGATTAGCGCCATAAATCCATTTCAGGAGCACCAATGAACGATCTCGAAATCACGCCCCGCCAAGTCAAAGAGCGTCTCGATCGCTGCGAAAAACTCCTGCTCGTTGACGTCCGTGAGCCGCACGAACACGCTCTTTGCCGCATCGACGGCGCCGTGCTCATCCCCATGGGCGCAATCCCGGCAAGTCTCCAGAAGCTCGACGCCGACGAGGACGTCATCTGTTTCTGCCACCATGGTATGCGCAGCCTCGACGTCGCCAACTGGCTCCGCCACCAGGGCGTGCCATCCGCCAAATCCATGGCCGGAGGCATCGATCGCTGGTCCACCGAAATCGATCCCAGCGTTCCGCGCTACTGAACTTGGAAGCGCCATGAAGCTAAGGTCCCAGCTTGTCATTCCGAGCGAAGTGAGGAATCTGCTTTTCTTGCCGCCTCCTGATCGCTGATATCTGATTTCTGATATCTGGCAACAGTTATCCGATAGCGCCAACCACTCCCCAGCGCGCCTCGCTCTCGCCCAATCTGTTCTACAATACCTTCAATGAAACCCCTCACCGAGCGCATCCTCATCCAGCAAGGCGACATCACCGAAATGGATGTGGATGCCATCGTGAACGCCGCCAACAACGATCTCATCCTCGGCGCGGGTGTGGCGGGCGCCATCTATCGCAAGGGCGGCGACACCATCCAGCAAGAGTGCAACGAAATCGGCAGCATCCCGCTCGGCTATGCGGCCATCACCGGTGCGGGCAAACTCAAGACGCGTTACGTCATCCACGCCGCGAGCATGGGCCTCGATGGCGTGCGCACCACAGCCAAATCGCTGCGCATGTCCACGGCCCACTCGTTGCGAATCGCTGCTGAACGCAAGCTCCAGTCCATCGCCTTTCCCGCCGTGGGCACCGGCGTTTCCGGCTTTCCGCTGGACGAATGCGCGCAGATCATGCTCAGCGAGGCGATCGAGCACCTCAAGGGCGAAACCTCCCTCGAATCCGTTTACTTCGTCCTGTTCGATGCCCGCGCCCGGGACGTCTTCCAGTCCACTTGGGACAAACTCCGCAGGGAACTCTCCACGGGAGCCGCTTCCGCATGACCCCGCTCGCCGCGCTTCTCGCCGAACGCATCCGCCGCTTTGGCCCGATCACGTTTGCCGAGTACATGCGTGAGTGCCTCTACCATCCGGTTCACGGTTACTACAGCCAGCCGGAATCCGCGCGATTCACCGATTACTACACGAGTCCCGACGTGCATCCTATCTTTGGCCGGCTGCTGGCGCGTCAATTCGCCGAAATGTGGGAGCAACTGGATCGCCCGTCCGAGTTTTTGCTGGTGGAGGCCGCCGCGGGTGTAGGCCGCCTGGCGAAACACATTCTGGAATTCGCGCAAACCAAATTGCCGGACTTTTACGCCGCGCTGCGATATGTGGCCGTTGAGCGTTCTCCCGCGCGTTGCGATCAGATGGCCGAGCAGCTCGCGCGCTTCCTCCAGGAAGGGAAGTGCCGCCCCTCCATCGAAATTCCAGCCCTCATCCCCGCCGGCTGCATCTTTTCCAACGAGCTTCTCGACGCGCTCCCCGTGCATCGTGTCCGCCAACAGGAGGGCCGGCTTCAGGAGATCTTCGTCGCCAACGACGGCGGTACCTTCGTGGAACTTTTGATGCCGCTTTCCACATGCGCCATCAGCGAGTACTTCGCCGCGCAACACATTACCCTCGAAGAAGGCCAGCAGGCCGAAGCGGGCCTCGAAGCCTGCGACTGGATCGGCGAAATTGCGCGGCGCCTGGAGCGAGGCTTTGTCCTGACGATTGACTACGGCCACGAGGCCGCCGACCTTTTCGATTCCCACCACATGGCGGGCACCCTGCTCGCTTATGCCAAGCATCAGGCCAGCGAAAGCTTCTATGCCGCGCCTGGCGAACAGGATCTGACCGCGCACGTTAATTTCACGGCGTTGCGGCTCTGGGGCCAGCGCCGCGGCTTGGAAACCCTGGGACTTATTCACCAGACCGCGTTTCTGCTCGCATTGGGGCAGGGCAATCAGTTCGCCGACCTCTACTATGACGGCATGGATGAAACCGACCGCGTCCGCGCGCGCCTCCAGCTCAAAACGCTCATCTTCCCCGAAGGCATGGGCGAACGCTTCCAGGTCCTCCTCCAACAAAAATCCGTCCCCCTCGCCAAACTCACCGCCCTTTGCGCCTTATAGCGCCTGAGCGAATACCCGCGCATTTCCTAACCGGCGGATGGCTCGGATTGCTGGTTCCTTCTTCTTGAGCAACTGTCCTACAGCGGAGTTGGAAACTTTTCGGCCCGCTCTCATCAAATCAACACGGAGGGTGCCCCAGGTTCGCTGGTTATACCTGGGTCTTGGGTTCGTCGTTTCTCCCTACTCGGCAACATCCATGGCGGGTCAGCGGGGGCCCGTGCCTAGCGCATTGGAATTCCTTGATTAAGGAGACTCGGAGAGGACATCGCTTGAACAATCTCCGTGGAAGCCCAAAGGCACGGAGGGTGCCCCAGGTTCGCTGTGGGAACCTGGGTCTTGGGTTCGCCGCTTCTTCCTATTCGACAACGTCGATGCAGATCAATCCAGGCTCGCCCTTCCAGTAGTACGACCAACTGCTCCACAGCCAGTCCTTGGGATGTTTCACCAATTTTCGCGTTACCGGATTCGCGTGCATGTAGTTCAACTTCTCCGTCTTCTTGCCCTTCGTGTACACATTAAAATCATAAAACCTCGCCTGCCAGAATGCCCGCGGCGGTCCTCCCTCTTCCTGGAACGGCAACTGTAACCGCACCGCGCCCCCGAACTTCGTCGGGTTGCGCATCCTCCGCGACACCCGCAGTTTTAATTTCTGCAACACGGTTGACGGCGATCCATGTTTCGGTTCGCTCATCAATAGATGCACGTGCTCCGGCATGACCACATACCCGAGCAGACGAAACTCCGTCTCCTCGCGGACTTTCCGCAACTCTTCCACGAAGATGTCTCGCGCGCGTACGGTCTTCAACAACGGCAGACGCCGATAACAACTGAAGGTAATGAAGTGCAAATGACCTTGGCCGTAGTAGCGCTTCAGCCCAGCCGGCATCGCAAACCCCAAAGCGAGAAATGCCACCCCAAGACCCAGGTTCCCACACCGAACCTGGGGCACCCTCCGTGTCCCTCTACTTCCGCGAGTTTTGTTGAAGTGATATCCTCTCCCCGTCTCCCATGTCCACCGACTCCACCACCCTTAACCAGGGCCACCCTCCCCAGTTTGGAATCAAATTCATCTTTTTCCACTTTGATGGAAGCTCCGTGATAACATAAGCGGGTGCGGGGAGATTCGAACTCCCGAAACGTGGATTAACACGTTTGCGCAGATTATAAGTCAGGCCCGATCAGCCACTCTGGCACGCACCCGCAGTCGGTTTTAGTAAGTCAGAGATTGTCGCAAGCCAGTCTCTGGCGGATGAACGCCGTACCACGATGCACGCTACTTTCTCGGCCAAGAGAAGTCAGTAGCGTGCATCTTGTTTTTTGAACTCCATGCCCGGGTTAGCGCGTGCGGGACATGGAGCCCACGCTTTATTCTGGTCATTTAGCCCTCCTTCACTACTGCAGTTATTTCCCTAGGGAACCGCCTGATAAGACGGTATTTAGTCGGATTCCGTCCCGACCCCTTAACCGCAATCTCGATGGACTTACCTAGCAGGCGCTGGAGGGCGGAGTATACTGCCACATTCTTGTCCTTAGCGGCGAAAAGATAGCCCCGATTTGCATAGGCTTTTATCACGTCAGAGATGACGAATTGCTTGTCGCCGAACCCGCGGCAAATCTCCTCGATTTTGGAGACAAACTCGCCCTTGCTGGATTTTGGTTTTTCTTGTGATGGAGCCGGAGCGTCGCTAGAATGCCCATTTTTAGAGGCGATTAGTTGCTCGACCATTTGGGCGGTGAGCGGGTCCGACATGAAGGATTTTAGCTGCTCCAGCCGTTTAATTTGCTCGTCGATTGATTTTACGTCCAGCTTTGCCATACCGCGTGACCTCAGCTATGGCAAAGATAAACGCTTGCGGGGCTTTTGGCAAGGAAATTCGTATGGGCTATGCAAGATGGGGCTTTGAATCTGTGCCAAATACCGAATCGCCCCTTATCTGACTTTAGAATCAACACTTACAAGGGCAGGAACTTACTTGACTCATCCAAGGGGGAAGAGCAAAATGAGAAGGGATAATGCGAGACCGAGTAGGGGTGCGGTATGATTCCCGTGCGGTGGGCAGTACCGCATTTGTGCGGCCTTCCGAAATCAAAGCGGGACAAGAGACTCCTTCTTATGTTTAGAGGATTCTTTGATGAGACTAATCGCAATCCCGCTGATGGTCAATTCCTTCTAGCGGGATGGATCGCGCGGGTTGATGAATGGGAAAAGTTTTCTGAGGCTTGGCAGAAGTGCCTTTCTGAAAAACCATCAATCAAATATTTCAAAACCTACGAGGCAAACAATCCAAGCGGCCAGTTTTTTAAGATTGGTGTTGAGGGCTCAAAGCAAAAGAAAGTCGCCCTAGCTGAGGTCATTTCACATCATAGTGTCCGGGGATACATCGCAACGGCGGACCACGCAATCCTCAGCGGCAGACCCAAAAAACTCCGAAAGCTAGCCGGAACACGAATCTATGATTGGGCCTTTATCGCGCTGATTACCACAGTTCTGCTCGATTTTCTTAAGCGCGGCGAAAGAGAAACAATTGACTTCGTATTTGATGGCTGCAAAGAATTACGCGCTTGTATTGGAAGTTACGAAGCGCAGAGAGCGGCGTGGCCGCCATCCATGCAGAAGATTGCAGGTGAAGTCATTCCGGGCGATGATCGCAAGTTGGTGGGCCTCCAAGCTGCTGATTTGCTGGCCGGGGAGCATTCCGCTTATCTACGAACTGGGGTGAAGGATGTCTCATATCAGGCCATCGAGAATAGAAATATTCCGATTTTTGATTTTGCAGCTTCCCCGCCACCAATGTTGCCACTACTTTTGAAATATGCTCAAGAAGTCTTTGAGCGACAAGATGCTGTCGCTGATATATTGAGAGAGTTAAAGCGAAGGGGCGTGGAACTTGACGACTTCAAAAAATTCTGAGTTTGAAAAGTTCGATGCAGTAGTCGGCAAACTTCTCTCTGTGTCCCACAAGGAATTGCAAAAACGAGAGAAGCAGTACCAAAGAAAGCGCGCAAAACGCAAAGCCAAGAAAGCAAACGAAGCGTGCCGGGACAGGGACGAGTAATGAAAATGAAAAAACTGGCGCGGGAAGCAGTCATCTTCGCGTTGCTCGGGCTATTTATAGCGATGGCCAGCTGCTTCGTATACCTTACAAAAGATATTCGGACGAACGCGAACGCCGCGGCTGCACGGGAGGTCCAGTCGTTTGCGCAGGGAAGCGTGTCCGCACTTGAGCACCCCGATCACAATCACATCGGATTCATCGCCACATTCGATGACCCCGATTGGGGTGGTGCCTGGCGCCAGTTGGATAACAGTATCCTGTTCCATCGTCTTATCGAAGTTCCGGTAATGAAGGGGCGCGTCTTGTATTTTACTGAATGTCAGTCCCATGCCGAGGAAGGCCAGAATTGCTTGTTTATTTGCATACCAGAGGAGATCAAAAAAGAATACTGGGACGCCTACAAGAAATCGGAACACGAAACCTTGCTAAGGAGCGGCATGGTGTCGCTGGAATCTGGATTGTGGGGGTTTGCCGGTGGGATCGGCATTTGGGCATTCTCTCGGCTCGTGCGGTTCGCGGTCAAAGGATAGAACCAAAATGGCCCGATTCGCAGTCGGGCCATCTGAAACTCTTACGGGCAATTCAAGAGTAGTGTAGGAGTTTGTCCGATGCAAGATCAAAAAACCAAGTCAGCAGAAACACAGGAAAATTGCTCATTATTTCTCGATACATCTGAGGCGAAAAAACAGCTAGACGAACTGATGGAATTACTTAAATCCCGCTTTCCTGGAGGCATCCCGGACGAGCTTATCAGCGACCTTGCGAGCCTGACTTTTGATCTCGTCTTCACTGATAGCCGTTCCGCACTTGGTGCAAACGGCACCAAAGAAGTCTTCCAAGGATTTCGGTTTGGAAGTAGTTTTGAACTCTTTAGAGCCGCAGTTCTTACAGGAAAATGGGATATTCATGTTAACCGTTGACTCGCTTTCCTCGACATTGACGTTTCAATTCTTTCTCAGTTAGGGCACGTTTCTAGGTTCGGGGTTTTGCCAGTGAGTTTATCCCAAGTGAGGCGCTTGCCGACGATTTGCGAAACAACGCGGTCGAAGCGGCCGCCATCATTCAGGTCTTTGCGATTGTTGAAGCGAAACGATTGTTCGTCAAGATAGCGGAAAAGATGGAAAGGTTCGACACTAACGTAGGTTCCCTTGAGTCCGCGCTTGAAGAGACTCCAAAAGTTTTCAAGGCCATTGGTGTGAATCCGGCCATCAACGTATTTCTCAGCATGGTCGATTACTTGGTGGACAAAATCCCTATTCAATCCCTGATAGGACATGAGCGCATCGGAGTAAATCGCGCTGCCAGCCGCAACGTGTTTTCTGATTTTGCCTTGAATCGCCTTTTTGCGGCGATTCGGAATTACCGATGCGCAGACCTTGCCGCCGCGCTCCAAGATTCCCATAACGGGGGTTTTATCCTTGGTTCCAGTTTCAGTGATGCGGACTATGCGTTTATCTGCATGCATGAAGCGGGCCGCGCCGCCGATAAAGGTTTCGTCCACTTCGACTTCGCCGCTCACCATTCCGAACGATTCGTCTTGCAAGGCGAGCCGGATGCGATGCAGCATGAACCATGCCGACTTCTGAGTGACGCGGAGTGCGCGGGCGACTTCATAAGAGCTAATCCCATTCTTGCAGTTGGTGAGCATCCAAGTCGCTACGAGCCACTTGTCAAGGCCGATAGGAGAATCTTCAAAGATGGTTCCGACCTTGACGCTAAACTGGCGCTTGGCGTGGTGACTGGAACACTGCCAGATTCGGCGAGACGCGCTGAAAGAAACCTTTTCGGAGCCGCAAGTCGGGCAGATTACACCATTCGGCCAGCGCCGCGCCACAAGGTAGCTGAGGCAGTTATCAGGATGCGAGAAGTAAAGGACCGCTTCTTGAAGGCTCTTTGGTTCGGTCATGGTCTTGTTCTCCATGACTTAAATGTATCCTAAAACGATGGATGAGTCAAGTAAATTATTGCCCTTACAAGAAAACAGGGGGGAGGGTCACCGCACTCTTCCGTGCGTGCTTCCTACGGATTCGGCCTCTTCAACGTGGGTCTGTCGCCCGAGGCTGGCTCGGGTATATCGGCGGGTTTCGCCTTTGCCGGCGTGGAACTCGCATCCGTGGGCGTCACCGCAGGCATGCCATTTTCCGTGTACGCCTTCTTCACCAGTGCTTCCACGACGTCCTGCGCGCCCCCGACATTGTCGTTGGTTTGCCGCGCCTTGCTGTATTCGTTCAAGGCGCGCTCGCGCTGTCCCAGCAAATCGAATATCTTCCCCAAGTAGATGTGGCCCCACACCTCCGTCCACTTCTCGGAAGGCTCCGGGACCGTGGCCAGGGCTTCGCGAAAGGCGTTGGCCGCGGCCTGATAATTCTTCTGGTAGAAAAACGCCTCGCCCATGCGGAAGTTCGCCAGCGCGCGGTTGGGCTGGATGCTGAGTGCTCGCTGGTACTGCTGCACTGCATCGTAATACTTGCCAATTTCGGCGAGTTCTTCGCCGCGCGCAATCGCGGCCCGCGCGCGCAAGCTCGGCGAACTCTTCAGGATTAAGTTGTTGGGATCGATGCGGATACCGCCGGACTTCGGCCGGCCAAAAGTCTCCACGGTGAAGTCGGACTCCGTCCCGACAACGTCAATGGTTTTCAATTCCGGATTTCCTTCGGTATCAATGCGCACCTGCACGGGCATGGCGAAGGTATCCTGCGGCTGTTTGATCTTCCCGACGATACGGAAGCCCTTGCGTGTCCGGTAGGTCACATACTCCAGCGTAAATTCCGGAATGCCGGTGGAGTTCAGCCATTGCGAGAAGTAGCCCTGCAAGTTCCGCGGCTCTTCACCGCGCTTTGCCGCAGCATCGGCGGTAGCGATGGCCATGCTCTCGAAAGCCAGCATCGTTGCCGTTTTGCCCTGGTACGTGGCGTAGAAGGCGTGCAGCAGCGATTTGAAGGCGACATCGCCCATCTGCGCGCGCAGCATGTGAAACAGCATCGCGCCCTTGTTCATGACCACGGAGCGGTATTCCGCGGAGTAAGGCACCAGGCGCGCCGATTGCGCCACCGGAGCCGAATCGTCAAACATCAGCGCCCCAACCGCAAATTCGTCAATGGCCTTCAAACCGGCTTCCTTGCCGAAATTCTGTTCAGCGTAAAGCTCTTCGGAATAACGCGCCAAGCCATCGCTGATCCAGACATCCGCGGTCGAAGCCGGCAGCACCTCGCTTCCCCACCATTGGCCCGCCACCAGGCGGCTCAGCGTGCGATCGCTGTACTTGGGATCCCACGCGTGATGGCCCAGCATCACGACACCCGGCGCGGAAAATTCGCGCAGCGTGCCGTCGGGCAATTCCGCCACGACGATATCCGGCTCCGGGAGCGGCCCGAACAAATCCGAAAAAATGATTTCCTGGTGCGCCACGATATTTGCGAACTCCTGCGCTTTTCCGGAATCGGCGCGCGGCGCATACACGGCTACGCTGATCCCCTCAGCCTGCTTGGGATTCAATTGCAGCGGCCCCGCCACGAAGGAGCCGTTGGGCTCCGCGCGTTCGCAGTGAAACGTGTACATCAAGCGGTTGCCCTCCGCAGGTGCGCGTGGCGCAACCGGTTGCGGCGAATCGGCTTTCCCCGTCCCCGTCATCGCCATGGTGTCCGGCACATTCAGGCGGAACGTCCCCGTGTAACGGTTCGCCGGATAATCCGTCAGCGGAAACCACCGCGATGGCAGCAGCAGGTACACCCAATCCTTGCCGATGGACGCCAAGCGGATATTGGGCACGGGGCTGTTCTCTTCATTCGCCAGAAGCCCGGCGTAGCTGAAGGTAAGCGTCACGGTTTTGCCAACGGCCACGGGCGCGGGAAGCGTCACGCTGACGAACAAGGGGCTTTCGTTCTCGCGCTGAAAAGTGAGCGATTTTCCATCGGCGGTTTTGACCTCCCGCACGTCAAGATTTGGATGTAATTCGACGCGCAGATTCGTGGAAACGTCCACGGCCCGGAAATCGATTTTCACAACCGCGTTGATGGATTGCCCGGTGGTGTCCAGATAGGCGGCCAGTTCGTAGTGTTCCGCGAGAAAGCTTGGTGGACGCGCCGTCTGGGCGCGTAGGGGCAGACAGAAAGCCGTCAGAATCAGGAACAGGGCCGGCAGCACCACAGGGCAGCCCAATTGGCGTCGCTTCATCGTTTACCTTTCCGGAGGATTCGCGTCCGGTGCATGTACATAGGATAGCAACGCCTTAGGAAGCGTTGCCAGTGCCCGGGCCCAGTAAAGCGGCAATATGGCCGGCGGCGCGTTCGATAGCCCCTGGCGGCCCCAATTTGCGCCGCACCTCGGCCAGCCCGCGCCGCAATTCTTCTCGCGCCTTGGGATCCTCCAGGAGGAGCAGGGTTTCCGCCGCCACGCGCTCCGCGGTAAAGCGATCCTGCACCAATTCCGGTACCACCTTGCGCTCCGCTATTAGATTCACCATGGCGAAGAAAGGTGTACGCACAAGGGGCCCAACCAAACTGGCCGTCAGCGCCGAAACTCTGTAGATCACCACCATGGGCGCATCGAGCAACGCGGCCTCCACGGTCGCCGTGCCGCTGGAGACAATCGCGGCATCGGCGGCGGCCAGGGCGTTGTACGTTTCCCCCTCGACGACGCGCACCGTCAGCGCCGCGGGCCAGCCAGCCTTCAAACGCTCCACGTTTTGCGGATGCGCGGCCGCGATCACGAATTGCGTGGGCACCTTTCCGTGAATGATGGCGCAAGCCTCCTGCAAGACAGGTAAGTGATGCGCCAACTCCCCCGCACGGCTGCCTGGCAAAACCGCGACAATTTTGCGGGCGGGGTCGAGGCCCTGCGCGGCGCAGAATTGCGCGCGGCTCTGCGTCGCGCTGACCGCGCCTACCAGTGGATGCCCGATAAACTCCGTGGGCACGCCGGCATTGCGGAAAAACTTCTCTTCAAAGGGAAAAATACACAGTGCCTTCACAAATCGTTCGCGGATCAGCCGCACCCGCCACGGACGCCAGGCCCAGAATTGCGGGCAGATGTAATAGACATTGCGAATGCCGCGCGGAAGAAGCTTGCGCGCGAGCCGCAGGTGAAATCCGGGAAAGTCCGTGAGTATGGCCAGCGCGGGCTTGCGGCGGTCCGCTTCGCTCACCAGCCGGTCCATGGCTCGCACCAGGGACGGCAATCGGCCCAGGATTTCCGTGATCCCGACAACCGCCACCTCGGAATAGTCCGTAATGATCTCAACGCCGGCGGCGCGCATCTGCGGTCCGCCCATGCCAAAAAGCTGCACGTCCAATCGTTCTTGCAGCGCTTTTGCCAGCCGCGCCGCGTACATATCCCCGGAAGCTTCACCGGCTGAGAGCAATAGGGGAATCGGTGGCATGAGAGAAAGAATGCTCAATCGCTGGTGGGGAGCGAAGCCGGCAGCGCAGAAGAGCCTGCCAGGCGGTCGTTGGCCAGCGGTTCGTGGAGCTCCTGCTCCTTATATTGCAACTGGTACAGGCGATAGTAAATGCCGCGCTGCGCCAGCAGTTCCTGATGCGCGCCCTGCTCGCGCAGCCGGCCTTTGTGGAAGACGAGGATGCGGGCGGCGTCCTGAATGGTGCTTAAGCGGTGGGCGATGACCAGCGCAGTGCGCCCGGTGAGCAGCCGGCTCAGGGCCTCGCGAATCAGCAATTCGGTTTTCGTATCCACGCTGGAGGTGGCTTCGTCCAGGATCAGGAAGCGCGGATTGTGCGCTAGGGCCCGCGCGAAGCTGATCAGTTGCCGCTGGCCAACGGAAAGCGTGGACCCGCGCTCGTTCACATCCGTGGCCACGCCTTGCGGCAACGACCGGATGAACTCGCCAAGCCCGATTTCCCTTAACGCGTGCTCCACATTTCCCCGCGTGATTCCGGGCGTGCCCAGCCGGACATTCGATTCAATTGTGCCGGTGAAGAGGAACGGGTCCTGCAGCACGATGCCGAAATGCTTGCGCAATTCCTGCAGATTCAGCAGGCGAATATCAACGCCATCCAGCAGAATCTGGCCCCGCTGAATATCGTAGAAGCGCAGCAGCAGGGAGATCAGCGTGGTCTTGCCTGCGCCCGTGTGCCCGACGATGGCAAACGATTGACCGGGCAGCATGCGGAAGGAAACATCGCGCAGCACCCAGTCCTCATCGGCGGGTTCGGCCACGTTGCGGTAGCTGAACCACACATTGCGGAACTCCACTTCGCCGCGCGGCTTTACGATTGCTTGCGCGTTGGGGTTCGTGTCAATCGTAATCGGCTCATCCAGCAGCTTAAAGATGCGTTCGGAAGCCGCCATCGCCGATTGCAAAATGTTGAATTTTTCGCTCAAGTCCTGAATCGGCCGGAAGAATCTTTGTGCGTACATCGTGAACGCAGTCAGAACACCCAGACTCAGGGTTCCGCCCAGTATCCGGTTTCCCCCCGAATAGAAGATCAGGGCGATGGTCGCGAAGCTCAGGAATTCCACCACGGGATAAAACAGCGCGTACGCGAGGATGGCATCCCTCCACGCCAGCATGTTGTCCTTGTTCCGCCGCGCAAATTCCTCCCGTGCTTTGCGCTCGCGGTTGAAAAGCTGCACCACGCTCATTCCGGAAATGTATTCCTGCAAAAACGCGTTGATCCGCGCAATGGCCGTGCGGATCTTCCGGTTCGCGTCGCGCACGTATTTGCGAAACACCAGCGTCACCACAAAAATGAACGGCAGCACCGCCAGCGCGTCCAACGCCAGCCTCCGGTCAATGGAAAACAGCCAGATGGCCATCACCGCCAGCAGGAAGAAATCATTGATCATGGTCACGACGCCGGCTGCAAAAAGGTCGTTCAGCGCGTCCACGTCCGTGGTCACCCGCGTCATCAGCCGTCCCACCGGGTTCTTGTCGAAATAACTCATGGGCAGCCGCTGCAGGTGCCCGAAGATCTCCTTGCGCATGTCGTACATCGTCTGTTGCCCGACTCGCTGCATGATCCGGATTTGAATGTATTGCGCCAGAAAATCGAACAGCAGCACGAGTATGTAAATCGCGCTGATCAGCAGCAACCCATGCTTTGCCTGTGCCACGCTGATGATTCCCGATGTCCCGGGTACCAGGTATTTGTCGATGGCCTTCCAGAAAAGCGCAGGCGGTGCCAGTTCCAGCGGCGTCACCACGGACACCATCGCCATTGCGAACACCACGCGCCACTTGTACGGCCGCAGATACTCCAGCAGCCGCTTCATTAGCTGCGAGTCGTACGCTTTTCCTATCGCTTCTTCTTCTTGAATGTTGCTCATGCCCGTTCGAGCTCTTCTTCCAGCAACTGCTTTTGGTACAAATCCGCGTAGTAACCCTGCCGCGCCAGCAATTCGTCGTGCGTGCCGCGCTCGATGATCTGGCCGTCCTTCAGCACGACGATCTGGTCGGCGTCGCGCACCGTGGACGTGCGGTGGGCGATCAGAATCGTGGTGCGGCCGCGCATCACGCCGCGCAATTGCCCCAGGATTTTTTCTTCGGTCTGCGTATCCACGGCGGATAGGGAATCGTCCAGGATCAGAATCCGCGGATCGCGGACAATCGCGCGAGCGATGGCGGTGCGCTGTTTCTGCCCGCCGGACAGCGTGATACCGCGCTCGCCGACCATCGTTTCGTATTTCTTCGCGAAGCCCTCAACGTCGTCACGCAAGCTGGCGATTTCCGCGGCTTCCTGCACCTCAAGAGGATCGTGAGCCGGCACGCCAAACGCAATGTTCTCGCCCACCGTTTCGCTGAACAGAAACGTGTCCTGCGGCACGTAGCCGATCGCCCGACGGAGCGTTTCCAGCGGCCATTCGCGGATGGCGTGCCCATCAATCAGCAGTTGGCCGGGCGGCACCTCCCACAGCCGCGCCACCAGCGCCGCCAGGGTCGTCTTGCCGCTGCCCGTGGGCCCGACAACGGCAAGGGTTGAGCCGGCGGGAATTGTGAGGTTGATGTTTCGCAATACTGGTTGCGGAACGTGGCTGTTGGAAGCGGGCGCGCCGTTCCCGGAATGCGTCGTGGGATAAGTGAAGCTTAAATTGCGGAACTCGATGTTGCCCTCGGGATGCGTCCCGGCCGGGAGTGTGGCGTCGCGATCGTCAATCTGCGTCTTGGCCCGCAGTATGTAGTTCAATCGCCCCATGGACGCCGCGCCGCGCTGGAAAATATTGGTCACCCAGCCGAGCGCGATCATCGGCCACACCAGAAAACTCAAATACGTGTTGAAAGTAATCAGCGCGCCCAGCGACATCTGTCCGTACAGGAACCGGTAACCGCCCTGCCACAGCACAATTAGGAACGTCGTCCCGATCAGCGCCTGCAGCGACGGCATGAACATGCTCCACATCCGGATCAGTTGCACGTTTTTCGCCACGTACTCTCGGTTCGGCTCGTCAAATAGGTGAATCTCCGCCTCTTCCTGCGCGTACGCTCGAATCACACGCACTCCGGAGAGATTCTCCTGCACTTTGGCGGATAGCGTGGCCAGCGATGCTTGAATCTTCTCGTACAGTTCGTGGATCACTTTGCCGAAATGCCGCACCGTGATCGCCACTACCGGAACCGGCAACAGCACCCACAAGGTCAGCGATTTCGACAAAACCATCATCACCGCAATCGACAAAACCATCGTCACGATGGTCGTGCCGCTGTACATAATTCCCGGGCCCAGCACCATGCGCACGGAATTCAAATCGTTCGTCGCGCGCGACATCAGTTCACCCGTGCGGTTGCGCACGTAGAATTCCGGCTCCATCACCAGCAGCCGGTCCAGAAGATCGTTGCGGATATCGAATTCAATGTCGCGCGAGATGCCAATCAGGACCCACCGCGTTGCGAACGACATCAAGCCCTTCAGCCCAATGCACCCGATCAAAATCACGCAATAAATCCACAGCGTTCGCCGGCTGTGCGCTTCGTAGTACGGAACCAGATCGCTCAGCCAACTCAGCGGCGGCACGTCACGCGCTCCATGCATGGCCAGTTCAAACGGCCGCGGGCTCCCCGCCAGCGTGTCCGTGATGATTCCCGTCGTCAGCGGCACCACGTTTCCGATCAGCCCCATCAGCAACAGCGTGAGCATGCCCAGCGCAATCGCGCCTTTGTAGCGCCCCAGATAGGGCAGCAGCCCTCGCAGGTTCTCCCACGAGGACACCTTGGCGCCCTTTTTCGCGGGCTCCCCTGCGCGCAGGGCTGCGGCCGCCGTGCTCATCGCAATGTGGACCTCGGACTCTCCAGCGTGGGGGCTTCACCCAAAAAATGCGTGTACGAGTAATCCATCGACTGGTAGCGCTTCGTCTCCGGGTTCCAGCGCACCGCGATGGGCAGTGTGCGCCCGCTCGTGCCCGCCTGCACGGGCGTAAGATAAAGATACATTCCTTGCTCCGCGCTGTTTTCGTACTGCAGTCTCCAGCCGCTCACGGCTTGCAGCGGCGTGAGCGCCAGGTAGCCTTTCGCGTTCTTCAGGTGCTCGTCACAGCGCACCAGCTCCACCCACTTGCCATCTTCGTTTTCGGCGATCACGGCGCGCGTGATTACCATGCCCGCAATCGTGCTTTTTGGTGTGTTGGGCACAACATTTGCCGCCAGCAGTTGCTGCTTGCCCGTTTTGGCCAGGTCGCCATACAACAAGACCTGCGCCGCGCTCCCCAGAAGCGATTTTGTGGCATCCTGAACTTCCTCGGGAATGGCGGGCTTCTGCGCGGCGTCTGCGGCGGGTTTTGTCGCATCGGTACTACAGCCCTGCAAAGACGCGGCCATCACCAGCAGGCCAAGACATGCGGCATAGCGCGGCAAATGCAAACAGCGGCCGCTCGGGGAACTCGGCGCTTTCTCGCGCGACTCTGTATGTTGCTCAAGGGAACGAAGCATTCAAGTCCTTTCCTTCATAGACGCACCAATCACCGCGGCGTAACCGCCCCACCGCGCTCCCGCTCACCTCGCATCCATCTCATAAATCACTCCCGGGAGGGGAGGGCACGCCGCTTTACTCCGAGCACAACAATGGGCACAGGATCCCGAATCAATCCGCAACTTAGGGGGTCGGAACTTTAGCTCCGACATTAAGCACCCGGCTAGCATCGGGCTTTAGCCCCTGAGGTAAAAATGTTGGTAGCTCGAGTCATTTTTCAGTTAGCGCTTCGTTACAAACTGGGCGCCGCCAGCGTGATCTCCACCACGCGTCCCGGCTCCCCATCCTTTTCTTTCGTGCAGAGCACTTCCATCACCTGCGGCACATCCGGTCCCGCCCAGTCAAACGCGTAATACCACAATTCTAACGGCTGCCCGTCCTTCGTGCTAGGACTCCTCGAATCCGGCTCGCCATACAGTTGCGCCACTTTGGCGGCTGTGTCCCACACGCGCAAGCCACGCCCGGTTTTCCATGGTCCGGGTGGCATAGGAGCACAATCGCCCACAAGCCATGGCGTGTAGCTTACTCGGACAACCTGGATTTTTTTCTCGCTGTCGAAATCGATGGCTAGCACCTGTTTTCTACATGAATCGAGCCAGACAGTCTGCGCATCATGCGCTGAATTCGTCGGATCTCCCCCCAGGTACGCGTAGTAAAGGCCCATTGCTCGGCTCAATCTATCTTGTCCTGGCCTTAATCCTGCTAGCGTCAATTCATTCGCCCGGTGCGCCGCCTTCTTCGCTGCTGGCTTCTGATCTGTCTGGGCTGTTGCGAGTGGCGTCACGAGTAAAACCGCTGCAAGCGCACTCCACAAAGTTAGGCTGTACAATCGTAAGCGGGCCGGCATGAATCTGTCCTCTGTCTTTACTGAAAACTTAAAACTGAAAACGTACAACTTATCTTTGGCCCAGTATCGCATCGAGGCGCGCCTCAAAGTTCTCTTCTCCTTCGCTCCACAACTCGCTGCGCTGCACCGGCAAAGCGTGCTCCATCGCTTCCACCCACGCAAATAGCTTTTGGATGTTTTCCCGGGTCTTCTGGTGATACTGCTTCAGGTTCTCCCCGCTGGTCATCCAGCTTCGGAAGGTCTTCTCGATGGGGTGGTCGGAGCCGGCAAACGGGTCCGAGGCCGCGCCAGGTGCGAGCAGCCCGGCATGCCCGGTAAAAAAGTGCTCGAAGCCCAGGTCCGCTGAAAACTGGCCCTCGCTTGCGGCCGCGCCGTCGTCGTAGTCTTTCCCCTGGCACAGGATCACCAGCGGCTGCGGGCCGTGCTGCCACTTCAACGTTTCCATGTCGAAGGCCCACAAATCCCATTTGGCATCCACAATGTAAGCGACATCCGCATAGAGTTGCTGCGCGGCGAGCGCCGCGACTTCCGCCGGGCCGTAGTTCTGCTCGTGGAAGTCCCACTCCACGATGGGTGTTTCCGTGGCATCCACGGCCTGCACCGTAAGCTGATCAAACCCCGCATGTGATTCGGACAGGGGAACGCTGGCGAGGAATCGCGCAAACTCCGCGATCATCGTTTCTTCGGAAACGTCGCGCGTCCACACGCGCAAATACGCTCGGTTGGCCATGAGCAATCCTCTGAATTATACAGGGCTTGGGCCGCGCCCGCGAACCGAGCTAGAAAGGCGGTACTGGTTCAGTTTAGCTTTGCTGACACTAGCACAAGGGCACTCTCCCAGATTTGCCCTCCGAGATAGGGGCCATCTCCATCTGCGTCGTGCTGCGGTTCATCGAACCACACCCAGTAAACAGTATGCGTTCCGAGTGCGCTCCGTTCCAGGCGTGTCAGCCCTCCATCCCACTTACCACTAATCGCGATGACTTCATCTGGCGGGGCGGAGATCGTGCCCATAGCCCCCTTTGCCCAGAAGAATCCAACCGAGACTCGCACTCGATCGCCCGCGGAAAACATTGCTATTACGGCATCACTCCTAAGATTTTCTAATGCGAAAGTGAGACTCACTCAACGAGAAAAGCCCTCAAGACCAATGACCAACAAGGGGCGCAGCCCGCTCAGGACTTCGGCGGCGCCGGCTTGTCGAAGCCCGCGGCAATCTGCTGCAGACGCTCGCGCAGGGTTTCGCCGAACCGGGAGAAGACTTCGCTGGTGGCTTCCTTCAAGCGCTCTTCGGCGGTCGCGGCGATTTTGGCGATGACATCGCGGGATTGATGATCCAGTGTAGCCACGGTTGCCACCATCCAGGAGTTGGTAATGTTTTCCAGGCGCCCGCGGTACTGCGCCGCCGCCTCTTCGCTGATCTGCGCCACCTCACTGCGCATTTCCGATTGCTTGGCGTCGCCTAGCGCTCTCCACGCATCCAGCACACTGCTGAAACTCGACTGCACTTTTTCCTGCGCCTCCGCCAGGCCCCTTTCCACCGCGCCGTGCATCGAGGTTTGGAAGCGCCGCAGAAAATCTTCCTGTCCGGAATTCAATTGGTTGCCATATTCCATGCGCGCCGCATCAAGGCGTTCGCGCGATTCTTCGACGCCCTTCTGCGTCAGTTCGTTGAACCCATCCAGCTCCTGCCGGGCATTGCGCTGAATTTCGTCCGTGAAAGCCGCCGAGGTCGTATCGGCCGCTTCGGAAAACAGGATTCGCACGCGCTCAAACGCGTCACGCACCGATTCTTCCAATTGCTGTTGGGTCTGGCTCACAAAGCCGCGGCTCGCCTGGCTCAATTCGCTGCTAAACACGCTGGAAACCTCGCCGGCCTTTTCCCGAAGCTGCGCGCCAGACTGTTCCGCCAGCTTTTCCGTCAGAGTCTGCAACTGGGTTTGCGTTTTTTTCTCGTACCATTCCGCGGACTTGAACATTTCTTCCACGGTGTGGTGCTTCAGGTCCACGGCCTTGCTTTCCAGTTCCTCCAGGTTGCGTCCGGTAATGGCCTGCGCCGATTCATTCAAGATCTGTTCCACGCTGCCGAGATTCTCGCGGAAGCGCGCCAGCGAATCGGCGAACGCTTCGTCGGCGGTGGCCCGCACGCGATCCTGTTGCATGGTCATGGCGGCATCCAGCAGCGAGCGGCCTCCCGCCAGCCGGTGAATGGCCTCTTCCGTGTGCGTCAGGTGCGGCTGCACCAGGGACTCCACCTGCCCGTCGAATTTCTCCAGCGCGGTGCTGTTGGCCGCTTCAAAGCTGCTGCGGATGCGCGCGTGAATTTCCTCAAACAGATTTTCCGAACGGCGCTGCAGTTCGTTGCGGTGCAGGCTGAGAACGTCGTTGAGTTGCGACTGGAAGCCGTCCACGGCCTGTTGCTGCACCGTTTCGATCCGGGCAGCGTGCTGCTCCAAGCGTTCGGAGACGCTGTTGGCGCGCACCAGGATATCTTCCAGTTGCCGCGTAGGCGCTTCCATCGCTTCGCGCACGCTGGTGCTCTGCTTGGCACCCTCTTCCTGCAATTCCGCGCGGTAGCCCTTGGTCTCTTCGCGCAACTCTCCCGAAGCCCGCTCCTGGGCCGCCTGAATCGCCGATTCCAGGGTCGCCTGCCAGCGGCTCTGGGCGGACTCAAGTTCGCGGGCCAGTTGTTCGCGCAGGGAATTCTGCGCCTCCGTCAGTGTGCCGGACACGCGTTCGTGCAGCTCGTTCACCGCCGTCGTCAACGCTTCCCGCTCCGCCCCTGTGGACTCCTCGCGCCGCCGCGCCTCTTCTTCGGCATGCTGCGCCGCCGCGTCCAGCCGCGAAGTCACTTGGGATTCGACAACTTCCGCCTGGGTGCGCAGTTTTGCCGCGGCTTCCTCCGCCTGTCCGCAGAGGGTCTGCAGGGTTTCGTGCGCGGCGGAGAGTTGCTTTTCGTGTTGATCGCGCTGCAAGGCGCCTTCGCGTGCTAGCTGCGCCGTCAATTCGTGCGTCAGTTGCTCCAATTGCGGCGCCAGCCAGCGAGGCAATTCCGTTTTCAATGATTCCGTGGCGGCAGCCTGCGCGGAGCGTGTTCGCGTTTCCGTTTCCTGCTGGATCGTGCCGATGGCCTGGGCCGTTTCACGCGCTACCTCATCGCGGAACGCCACGTACTTCTGCTCCCATTGCTCAAACGCCAGCCGGCGCTCGGCGCTGACCGCTTGCACCGCCGCTTCGCGCGCGGCCGCATGAATCTGCTGCTTCGCTTCTGCCAGCAGGCGTGCGACCTGCCGCGCCAGTTGCAACGACGCGTCCGTGGCGCTCGCCGGGGCCGGGAAGACCCGCAAGTTGTCCGGCAATGGTTCGCCCGGTTCTGCTTCGACCGGGGGCAGCGTCACTTCTCCCGAGAGCGGCATCGCCGAGCTGGACGGCAATTCGGCGGAAATTGCGCCGCCTGCGGAAAAGCTTGGCTCTTCCGGGAATGCAAACCAATCATCGGGCGGGAACGCAATCCCCCAGGCATTGCCGGCTTGCTCTAATTCCAAGGCAACTTGGAAAAGTTGCCGCACCGTCCGCGGCCGCTGGATCCACGCAACCTTGCCGCGCACGCGCCTCGGCGAATGGCCGGAATCCGGGTGGGGCACTTCCAGGTTCACCCACATGTTTTTCAGGACGTAGTGCTTGGACTGGTAGCGGCAGCCGTGGCAGTTGATGATCAGGGTCGAGGTGCGCTCGGCAAACGGACGCCCGAGGGCGTCCACACCGGTCACCGTGAGCGGCACGGCCTGCACGATCCGTGTGCTGCGCCGCTTCCTCAAATCAGAGCTTGCGTCCACTACGCCTTCGGTCACCATATCGCTCGCCTCGTCGTGAAGATGAGGCGCCTCATCGGGTGCCAGTTCGGGCCCGTCTTCTTCATTTTGCATGGTCGCCATACCCTGCTTAACATCTATCCTTGCAATAACTTAGGACTGCTTCGGGGGCAGGACATCGTGCTCCTGTCCTCGCCGTGCCCCGCTCAGAAACGTCCATATTTCCTTGGCCACCCAGATTGGCCCTACCAGCAAATAGATCGCTCCCTGAAAAAACGCCGGGTTATTGCCTTCGACCCGGTGTCCTACGAACAGGAGAACCCAGCCCCCCACGAAACACGATACTCCCCACCGCCACCTCAATAGCACCAGGAGGATAATCCCCGCAAAAATCAGCGGGATCCCAATGCCATGGAGCAACTTATTCCATGGGGAACCATGTTGGTGATCGTACTGAGCCATGTAGTGCGCCAATCCGGGCATTGCGCACCTCCTGCACCGGTTCGTGTCGAACCAGTCGCGATTTGGTGGGGACTTCCACCGCGGGAATCAAACTCTATCCTGAATTGTTCTGCTTGCCTAGAGGGAGAAACATCCTAGACGTACTAGCGCTGCCGGTTCACGAGTTTTCCGCTTTTTCTTCTTGCATTTGCGGTCAACCCGTGGAGATTCCCGCCTGCTGCCGCACTGCCTCGGAAATATTGCGCCCGGTGACGAGCAAAACTGTTTGCCCCGCGCGTGGTCCGCTGTTGATGTACGCCGCCACAGCGGCGGCGCCCGCGGGCTCCGCCAAAAGTCCCTCGTTCAGGCGAAGTCGCCGGATGGCCTCGAGCATTTCTTCCTCTTTGACCAGAAGCACCTCGTCCACCGCCTCGCGGATGCTCGCCACATTGCCCTCGTCCGGCGTGCGTGTCGCCAATCCATCCGCGCACGTGTCGCAAGTGTCGGTGTGCACCGCCTTGCCCTGTTGCCAGGACAAATAATAGGAAGGCGCGCGTTCGGCTTGCACGCCGACGACTCTCACGGAAGGCGCGCGCTGCTTCAATGCCGCGCCCATCCCGCGGATCAGCGCCGTGTCTCCCATCGGCACAATCACGGTGGTCATTGCGGGCAACTGCTCCAGGAGTTCCATGGCGATCGTGGCAGGGCCCGCGGGAAGATCGGGATCGGTCGCATCATTCAAGAAATAGACGCCGGGGCGCTGGGCGTACTCGTTCGCGTGCTGAAATGCGCCGGCGAGGTCGGGGCTGCCCGTATCCACGATCCGCGCACCCAATTGCTCAATTTTCTTGCGTTTCACGGGAACGGGATGCTCCGGCAGGAAAATGATGGCCGGCACGCCCAGCGATTTCGCGGCAAACGCGACCGCCGCGCCGTGATTGCCGGTGCTGCAAGCGATCACTTCTTCGATGCGGCGGCGTTTCAGGTTGCTGGCGAGGGCGAAGAGCGCGCCGCGCGGCTTGAACGAGCCCGTGGGAAGCACCGTTTCGTTTTTAAGGTAGACCTGAGCGCCCGCGCTACCCAGGGTTTTCGACTTGATCAGCGGCGTTGCCCCGAAATGCTGCAACAGCAGGTTTTGCGCTTCGCGGATCGCCGAGAATCGCGGAAAAATGGGCATGGATCGAAGCTTTCTCGCCGGCCGGGGTCTTACCCTCGCATCCCAAGATAGTACTTCGCCGCTTTTCTCTATTCCAGACCCTGGCCGTCAACCGCAAAATTTTCAGAACACGGGTCGCCGCTATGCCAAATCGTTCCCGGCGTCACAGCTCGCGCCGCCCCTCCATGGCCTTCAGCATAGTGACTTCGTCGGCATATTCCAGATCCGCGCCTACGGGAATGCCGACGCCGATGCGTGTAACGCGCACGCCCAGCGGCTTCAGCAATTTCGAAAGGTAGATGGCGGTCGCTTCGCCTTCGGCAGTGGGATTCGTGGCGATGATGATTTCCTCGACCGTGCCGCCTTTCAGGCGTTCGATCAGGCTCTTGATGTGCAGTTGCTCCGGCCCGCGTCCCTGCAAAGGCGAAAGCGAGCCGCCCATCACGTGATACATCCCGCTGTAGGTGCGGGTCTTCTCGATGGCCAGAATGTTATGCGCTTCCTCCACGACGCAAATCGTACCCTTGTTCCGCGTGGGTCCCACGCAATAGAGACACGGATCGGTATCCGTGATGTTGTAGCAGACCGTGCACGTGCGAATCTTTTCCCTGGCGTCGCGGATGGCCTCGGCCAGCGAGAGGGCCTCTTCCGGCGCGCCCCGCAATAAATGGAAGGCCAGGCGCTGCGCGGTCTTCTGCCCGATGCCGGGCAGGTGCTTCAGCTCGTCGATGAGTCTTTCCACGGGAGCGGCAAAATCAGGCATGCCCCTTGTGTAGCACAGGCGTGCTTCCCGAAGCAAACACGCCCGTTTTGGTAGTGTCCTAATTTCAAATTCCAGCTATGGGGGTACCCGACGGCGTTTAAGGGTCGTTCCAGTTTAGACTTCAGCCGACCGCAGGCGGATTGACATTGTATTGGGGGCGGCACTAGCATCATCTGAATCGAGGACCGCTACATATGAAACCATTGTTCGCAGTTCACGGCGGGGAGTACCTTGTCGGGTCACACATCGAGAAACACTTCAAGCGGGTGAATGTCTGGATTCCGTCTCGGGACACGGGCATAGACCTGTTGGTTTCCGACCACAGGAACCGACGCACCGTGTCGCTTCAGGTAAAGTTTTCCAAAGATTACCTCGTCACCGAGGGGAAACCCGAATTTCTGAAAAGCCTTCGCGCATCTGGCTGGTGGATGATTGACCGCGATAAGCTTCGGACGTCGCCATCAGATTTTTGGGTATTCGTGTTGTTTGGGTTTGCAGGACGCACGACTGATTTTGTAGTCGTGCCCCGCTGGGAGTTAGCGCGTCGCCTACAATCACTTCTTCAGAAGAAAATGATTAAGTCCTACTTGACGGTTACGGAGCGCGATGGATGCTGGGAGACCAGGGGCTTGAAAGACAAAGATATGCGTCGCATCGCGGATGGTGAGTTTCGAGATGCGCGTCGTGACCTGAAGGCATGGCTTAATAATTGGCGTCCGGTTGCACGACTCAACAGATAACCGAGGGACGCCCTAGCGCACTTCTTGCCGCAGATTTTCCAAATTAGGACACTACCGCCGATTTCGGGGTATCCTTTAAGGAGAACCCCTCATCTAACTGGCAAGCAAAGTCTTGTTTAGAGGATATGGCTCAACTACTTGACGGAATCCGCTCCCCTGCGGACGTAAAGCAACTCAACTTCTCGCAGCTCGAGCAGCTCGCGGCGGAAATCCGCGAGGAACTCATCACCGTTCTCGCGAAAAATGGCGGGCACCTGGGCCCGAATCTGGGCGTCGTGGAACTCACCATCGCCATGCACTACGTTTTTGACACGCCCAAGGATCATTTCGTTTTCGACGTGAGTCACCAGGCCTACGTGCACAAATTGCTGACCGGGCGGCGCGACCTTTTTCACACCATTCGTAAGCCGGGGGGCTTGAACGGCTTCATGCTGCGCACCGAAAGCGAACATGATTGTTACGGTGCGGGCCATGCCGGCACGGCGCTCTCCGCGGCATTGGGCATGGCCGTGGCGCGGGACAGGCAGGGCGGTTGCGAACACGTGGTGGCTCTCGCCGGTGATGCCGCGTTCACCTGTGGCATCACGTTTGAAGCGCTGAACAATATCGCCCACCACACGGAAAAGCTGCTGGTCATCCTCAATGACAACGAGTGGTCCATCGACAAAAACGTCGGGGCGATTGCCGCCTATCTCAACAGGATCGTCACCCATCCGAAATTCGACGCGTTGCACGGCCACGCCGGGAAATTCGTAAAACTCCTTGGCGGGCAGAGCGCCTTCCGTCTGGCAAAGAAAGCCGAAGAAGCCGCCAAAAGCATGTTGTGGCCCAGCGTCATTTTCGAGGAACTCGGCTTGAAGTATTACGGCCCCATCGATGGCCACGACATTCCAACACTTATCCACACGCTCGAATCGCTGAAGCGGCAGAAGCGGCCGTCCCTGCTTCACGTGCTAACCACGAAGGGGAAGGGCTTCGAACCGGCCCTGCGCAGACAGAAGAAATTCCATGGCCTCGGCCCTTACGATCCGGAAACGGGCGAAACAAAGCCGGCCGGAACCCCAACCTATTCCGAAGTCTTCGCCGATACGCTCAACAAACTGGCGGACCGTGATCCGAACATCGTGGCCATCACCGCGGCAATGCCGAATGGCACCGCGCTCGACCGCTTCCAGGCAAAGCATCCTGGGAAATATTTTGATGTGGGCATCGCCGAAGAACACGCCGTGCTCTTCGCCGCGGGCCTGGCCGCCAAGGGACTGAAGCCCGTCGTGGCCATCTATTCGACGTTTTTGCAGCGCGCTTTCGATCCCATCGTCCACGATGTCTGCCTGCAGAATCTTCCCGTGGTTTTCTGCATGGATCGTGGCAGCCTTTCCGGCGACGATGGCCCCACGCATCACGGCCTCTTCGACATCAGTTATTTGCGCGGAATCCCCAACATCGTGCACATGGTGCCGAAGGATGAAGACGAACTTGCGGACATGCTCTATACCGCGACGCTCCACAATGGCCCTATCGCTATCCGGTATCCTCGCGGCGCCGGTAGGGGCGTGGAAATCAAGCCGTTTCCCAAAGCGATTCCCATCGGCAAAGCGGAAATCCTTCGCTCCTCCGAAAATGACCGCGTCGCGATTTTCGCCTTGGGCGCGATGGTGCCGCTGGCGGATGAGATTGCCGCGCAACTCGAAAAGCAGGATGTCAGCGCGGCAGTGATCAACGCGCGCTTCAGCAAGCCGCTGGACTCGCGGACGCTGGAATTTTTCGCCCGGAATGTGGACGTCATTCTCACGCTGGAAGATCACGTGCTGATGGGCGGTTTTGGCAGCGCGGTCCTTGAAGAGCTCAACAACCTCGGCATTCAAAAACCGGTTGAGCGGATCGGCTGGCCCGACCAGTTCATCGAACACGGCAAACCCGAGCAACTCCGCGCCAAATACGGTCTTACGGCTGTTGCGGCTTTGCTGAAACTGCGTCCCCATCTGCAAATTCGGGAGTCTCAGCGCGCTCCGATTCCATTCCGCGCGGTTTCCCGTTAGTGTGCTGTCCCACAAGTTCGTCGCACTTGTTTTTAGGGGGTCAGGGCTTCAGCCCTGACATAAAGGCTGCAAAATGAATTGGGCTTTAGCCCCTGAAGACTCTGGGCATATTCACTTTGTTTTCGAAACACAACACTGGTTCCCCGCTTGCGATACCGTTGCAACGTTTTCGGCGAGCCGGTTGACACTTGGCTCTTCGCCAAGTAAGGTTCCACAGGATAATTCGCCTGCCAATTTTCAAGGAGCAACCGGATGAGTTCTTTCCGCCAGAATGCCGCGCCATCACGGCGCCTATTCCTGCTTTTTTGTGCCGTGCTCTTGGTCCTGCCCGCGCTTCTCCAGGCGCAAACCAAGCCCGAAAATCCACCTGCGTACGACGTCAAGGCGCACTACACCAAGTACGAATTCCGCATCCCCATGCGCGATGGCGTGAAACTCTTCACTGCCGTCTACGTGCCGAAAGACGCCTCGCACGCGTACCCCTTCCTCATCAATCGCACGCCCTACGGCGTTGATCCGTACGGCCCGGATCGCTACCGCAAATCGCTGGGGCCCAGCGAAAGCTTCGAGCGCGATGGATTCATCTTCGTGTTTCAAGATGCCCGCGGGCGCTTTCTCTCCGAAGGCGATTTCATCGAAGTCACGCCGCACAAGGAAAACAAGAAGTCGGCCAAAGACGTGGACGAAAGCACGGATTGCTACGACACCATCGAATGGCTGTTGCACAACGTTCCTAACAACAACGGCAAAGCCGGCATCTTAGGGATTTCCTACGATGGTTTCTACACCGCCGCGAGCATCATCAATTCGCACCCAGCGCTAAAAGCGGCGTCGCCGCAAGCGCCGGTCGCCGACCTTTATATGGGCGATGACGCCTATCACAACGGCGCGTTCATGTTGGAGGCCAATTTCGGTTTCTACGCAATTTTCAAGCCGCGCACCGAAATCGCTCCCGCGCCGGAGCAATGGCCGCATTTCGATTACGGCACCACCGACGGCTACGACTTCTATCTTCAAGCGGGTACGCTCTCCAACCTCAGGAGCCGCTATCTAAAAGATTTCGGCGTTTATTGGGATGACCAGATCAAGCATTCCAACTACGACGATTGGTGGAAGGCGCGCAACATTTCCGCCTTCATGAAGAATGTGCATTGCGCCGTGCTCGCCGTTGGCGGCTGGTTTGACGCTGAAGATCTGGTCGGCCCGGGGAAAGTGTTTCAAGCCGTCGCGAAATTCAATCCGGATACGCCGGACACCCTGGTGATGGGCCCGTGGGTTCACGGCGGCTGGGCGCATACTGAAGGCGATCACCTCGGTGACGTCAACTTTGCCGGCAAGCATTCCCCGTTCTTCAACGACAACGTGCTGCTGCCTTTCTTCCGCCAGTATCTGAAGGGTGAGGGCAATGCCAATCTTCCGCGCGCGTTGATGTTTGAGACGGGCACGAATGTCTGGCGCCGCTACGATTCCTGGCCGCCGAAAAATACGGAGCCGCGCTCGCTCTATCTTCATTCGAGCGGCCAGCTTTCCTTTGATCCACCCACGGAATCAACCGCTAGCTTTGATGAGTACGTCAGCGATCCGGCCCATCCCGTGCCCTTCGTGAATTTCCCCGCGCTTGGCGTCCCGCAAACCTATATGGACGCCGACCAGCGCTTCGCCGCCAAGCGTCCGGACGTGCTTGTCTACCAGACCGCGCCCCTCGAAGATGACATCACCGTCTCCGGAGCGGTTGCGCCGCACCTCTGGGTTTCCACTTCGGGCACCGATTCCGACTACGTCGTGAAACTCATCGATGTTTATCCCGAAGATTTTCCCAATCCCGACCCCAATTCCAAGGAAGTGCAAATGGGCGGCTATGAGCAACTCGTGCGCGGCGAACCCTTCCGCGGAAAATTCCGCAACACCTTCGAGCGGCCCGAACCCTTCGTCCCCGGCCAGCCCACCGTCCTCAATTTTTCTTTGCCGGACATCAACCACACCTTTCGCCGCGGCCACCGCATCATGGTGCAGATCCAGAGCAGTTGGTTTCCGCTGGTCGACCGCAACCCGCAAAAGTTCCTGAATATTCCCGAAGCCACTGAAGCCGATTTCCAGAAAGCCACCGAGCGCGTCTATCACTCCAAATCCAACGCCTCCGCCCTCGTGCTTCCCGTGCTGCACTAGCGCCTAGCGCAACCCTGTCATCCCGAGCCGAGTCCTCGAAGCGAGGAATCTCTCTGATCTTTGCATCTGCGCGGGACGCGGACTGTTCGACCCCATCTCGGCAAGGAGTAAACAGTTTTGTCATCCCGATCCCGCAAAGCGGGAGAGGGATCTGCTTTTCGCAAAGAACTGAGGCAAAAGCAGATTCATCACGCAAAAAACCACGAGTCTTCGTGAGATTGATTTTTCTTGGGAGGGAATTGGGTTTCTAATCCGGGTAGCAGGGGCTAGAACAATCCCGGTATCTTCAGGCCCGCCACGCCGGGTATGCCGCCCGCGAGGTTCCTCATCTGGTTGGCCAGCTCTTCATCCACGCGCCGCGACGCTTCATTCACCGCGGCCCGCAGCAAATCCTGCAACATCTCCTGATCCTTGCTCGCATACACTTCCGCTTCGATCTTGACGTCCAGCACCTGCTTCTGGCCGTTCATCTTCACGGTGACCATGCCGCCGCCGGCCGAAGCCTCCACCGCGACGGAGTTCACTTGCCGCTGCAGGTCTTCCTGCACCTGCCGCAGCCGCGAAAGCATCTGTTGGAGAGCGTTGACTTCCATAATTTTCAAAGCCTCACCTTTCAGTGCGACTTCACTCCTCGTCACGCCGCCGCACTTCGGAAATTCTCCCGCCGAAGCGCTGCAGCATGGACTTCACCATCGGGTCATTTTCAAACTGCGCGCGCATTTCCTGCGTCGCCGGTGCCGCGCGTTCTGAAAATTGTGCGTTCGCCGCACCTGTTTCGAGTCTAGCACAGACGCGAACGGCGCGCCCTAGTACCTTGCTCGATGCGCCACGGATCTTTTCCAGTGTGTCGCGCCCTTCAATCAATCCCGCGAACGTGCTCTTCTCCGATGGAAAACAAATGCGCAATTCGCCGCCCTCGAGCTCCCAGCGCGACGCGTGCTCCAGCAGTTCGGCGACAAACTTCTGCTGCGCCTGAATTGCTGTTTTGATTTCCGCTACCTGCTCAACCGTCAGACCCGCAACGGCAAATTCGGATGGCGCAATTTTGGCCGGCTCGGGCGCGGGAATAAATGCTTTTTCGTTCGCCATCACGGCCGCACTCGCTTGGCTCGCGGGTTCCGCAATGCGCGCGGGTGCCGCTGCCACCGCTGTGCTGCTGGGGCCCCACGCGTTTGTCGCCATCGCTTTCGTTTCCGTCTGCGGAGCAAACGCGCTTGCCGACGCGGAACGCGAAGGGAACGACGGTGTTGCGGAGCCCGATCCCGCGCTTCTCGGCGCCGTGCCTCCTCCACTGTTGCCACCTGCGCCGCCGCGTGCCTGTGCCAGCAATTCCTCCAGCGGAGCCAGCCGCGCCGCATTCACCATCCGCAGCAATCCCATCTCCAGATGCACGCGCGGGTCCGGCTTGTGCCTCAAATCATTTTCCGTCTGCAACAGAATCTGGAAGTAGCGCGTCAGATCTTCTTCGCTGAAAAGCGCCGCGGCCTTTTCCAAGCCGGGCCGCTGCTCCGGCGTGGCGGCGATCAAATCCGAATCCGCACCGCAGACGCGGGCAATCAGCAGGTTCCGCATGTGCCGAATGGCTTCGCGGCAGAAGTGCTGGAGGTTGCGCCCCTCTTTCTGGAACGTATGCACCAGGCCCAGGGCGCGCTCAGCCGATTGCGCGGCGATGGCTTCGACAAGTTCTTGCAGGGCATCCTCCGGCACCACGCCGAGGAGATTGCGCACCGGTTCGTCGTGAATATCGTCGCCGCAATACGCGCGGGCCTGCTCCAACAGCGATAAAGCGTCGCGCATGCTGCCTTCCGCCATGCGCGCCATCACGGAGAGCGCGCCATCGTCAACCTTCAGATTCTCCTTTTCCGCGATGTACTGCAGCCGGCTGGTGATTTCGTTGAACGTCAACGCGCGAAAATGAAAATGCTGCGCGCGCGAGCGGATGGTATCTTCCAGGTCTTCGGGCTGCGTCGTGGCCATCACGAAGATGACGTGTTCCGGCGGCTCTTCCAGCGTCTTCAGCAGCGCGTTGGACGCCTCGCCCGTCAGCATGTGCGCTTCGTCGAGGATGACCACCTTGCTGCGCGCCGCGGCCGGGGCGTAGCGCACCATCTCCCGCAACTCGCGAATCTGGTCAATGCCGCGATTCGAGGCCGCGTCAATCTCAATCACGTCCAGCGACGACCCCGCCGCAATTTCCTTGCACGAATCGCATTCGCCGCAAGGCTCGGGCGTGGGTCCATTCACGCAGTTGAGCGCCTTGGCCAGGATGCGCGCCGCCGTGGTTTTCCCCACGCCGCGCGCCCCGGAAAAAATGTATGCATGCGCCACGCGATTCATCTTGATCGCATTGGCCAGCGTTTCCGTTACGTGTCCCTGCCCGACGAGGTCCGCGAAGGTCTGCGGCCGCCATTTTCGCGCAATCACTTGATAAGTCATACGTGACTTGCATTTTCGGCGTCCGCCCCGAAAAAGTCAAAACTCTTTGGAGTGCGGCAGCTCGCTGCCGCTTTTGCGACGTCCACTATTCTTCCCAAACTGTCATCCTGAGAGCCGCTTTCGAGCGGCTCGAAGGAAGGTTCCGACCGGGTCGGAAAGGATCTCATCCAATTGTGTGTGGTAAATCCGTGCGGCGAAAAAGCTAGAGCGAAGGGCAGCTGACCAACCGCTTCCTGGTCGCTGGTCGCTGATATCTGATCGCTGATAACTGATATCTGCTCTTCAAAGCGAGGAACTTCGGGATCTCCGCGGCACACTTGGCTTACCCGGTACCGTTGCTCCCTTCCGGGCCTGGCGGGGTTCGCGGGACCTCGTTGCACAGAGCCCGAAGTTCCACGTATCGGCAGTCGCGCGCTTCGCGTCTGCACCCCAAAGCTTAGCACACCGCTCAAACCTCCTCCAATTTCTCCGTGGCACAGACACTCTTGCCTGTGCTCTTGGGTCCGTAGGGGGTCGGAGCTTCAGCTCCGACATAGGGCTTCCATTTGTTTTTTTGTCATCCCGACCGGAATGGCCGACTTTCTCTTCCGTTCGCGCTGCGCGAACGTCGGCCATGGAGTGGAGGGATCTGCTTTGTTCTTCCTCTTGAACGCAGGCGGCGGTCCGCTCTTCCTGTCTGTGGTTTTCGTGCAGGCCCCAAAATGTCGGCGCGCCGACAATATAATTACACATATAGTGTATCATATAGTTAACAGAGCAAGAGAAAACAAAGGAGTTATGGGCGCGCGCATTATGCAGGGGACACCCCCCCCACCCCCTATGTTTTGCGTAAGTGCGGGAATAATTGGACTTACGGGCGAATGCCGCCGATGTACGGGAATGATTGGACTTAGCCCGGAAATCTCACAAGG
>DLMH01000166.1 GCA_002478115.1 Candidatus Acidiferrum typicum
TTAGTATGAGAAATTCGGGTTAGGGGGTCAGGGCTTCAGCCCTGACATAAAGCCTGCAAAATGAATTGGGCTTTAGCCCCTGAGGACTCTGAACATCTTCACATTATTTTCGGGACGCGACATTACAGGCCGGAGCGCATCTTCCCCGCACCGCGCTATTCCAGCACTTTGCGGATGCGCTCAAACGCCCAATCAATCTCTTCGCGCTGGATTACCAGTGGCGGCGCGATGCGGATGATATGGCTGTGCGTTTCCTTGCACAGGATGCCCTCATCCTTCAGCGCCTCGCAGTATTTTCGCGCCTCGGTCGTCAGCTCAATCCCGATCCACAGCCCCCGCCCGCGAACTTCCTTCACTACCGGGCTGCGCAACGTCCGCAGCTTCTCCAGGAAATACGCGCCCAGCTCCGCCGAGCGCTCCACCAGTTTCTCTTCGATCAGCACGCGCAGCGACATTCGCGCCACCGCGCACGCCAGTGGATTCCCGCCAAATGTGCTGCCATGGTCGCCGGGCCCAAATACGCCCAGAATCTCTTTCGACGCCAGCACCGCCGACACCGGGTAATACCCTCCGGCCAGCGCCTTGCCCACAATAAGCACATCCGGCCGGATGCCTTCATGCATGTACGCGAATAACTTCCCCGTGCGTCCCAACCCGGACTGAATCTCGTCCACCATCAGCAGCACGCGCTGCTCCCGGCAAATCGCCGCCGCCTCGCGCAAAAAGCCATCCGGCGGAATCACGATCCCCGCCTCTCCCTGTATGGGTTCCACCAGGAACGCGCAGGTGTTCGGCGTAATCGCCACGCGCAACGCCTTCGCATCCCCAAACGGAATGATCCGGAATCCCGGCGTGAACGGCCCGAATCCCTCGCGGTACTGCTCATCGCTCGAAAAACTCACCACCGTCACAGTCCGCCCGTGAAAATTCCCCGCGCAGACGATAATCTCCGCTTTCCCTGCCGCAATTCCCTTCTTCGTGTAGCCCCACTTCCGCGCCGCCTTCACCGCCGTTTCCACGGCCTCCGCGCCCGAATTCATCGGCAGCGTCATTTCCATGCCGGTCAGGTCGTGCAGCTCCTTGTACAGCAGCGGCAATTGCGCGTTGCGGAAGGCTCGCGACGTCAGCGTCACCTTCTTGGCCTGCTCTACCAGCGCTTCCAGAATCCGCGGGTGGCAATGCCCCTGGTTCACCGCCGAATACGCCGCCAGACAGTCCAGGTAGCGCTTCCCTTCCACGTCATACACCCACGCCCCCGCCGCCCGCTCAATCACCACGTCCAGCGGGTGGTAGTTGTGCGCTCCGTACGCCTCTTCCAGCGCAATAAGCTCTTTCGTTCCGATCAGTTGCTCTTCCGTGATTGGCATGGTCTCACCTTGATCCGCTTCGCAAACCGAACAAGGACCGCCCGCACCTCGGCCCTTTCCAGGAGCATCCTCGGCAAAGCCTTCTGACTCTAGCTACCTTACGAGTCCTCTTGCAATCGCCCGGGCGGAGGGGCGGCACCTGCGGTGCGGTAGCACTTTGCGCCGCGCGGAGGGGTCATCCAAATCATGGCACCCGCCCTGCCTTTCCGCAATACCAGTTGCCCCAACGCCAACCTCCATTTTGGCCGCATTTCCCCTCCCCGTCTGTGCCCTTCTTACGTGGGGCCCGTCCATTTTACTCAGAGCAAGGCGAAGGGCTGAGGCGGGCCGCCAATTCAAACACTCCTGGACTCAATCTCTAGCCCCCCGACCGGAGCGGCCCGACTTTCTCTTCCGCGCTGATTTCTGGCACGTCGGGCCGCGTAGTGGAGGAATCGCGGCGCCGACCACGCGTGGCATAGCAGTTGCGCATGACTGCCGTGAACCCGACCGACTGGAGCCGGGACTCAGCGGAGGTAGAGCGTGCACCCGCCGGGTGCCCCACACGCTGGCTTTGCGTGTGGGTCCTGGGTTCCTCTTCGCTTCGAACTTACAACTGAAAACTTAGAAGTCTCCTCCTACTTCTTCGGATATCCCACAGACTGCGCCAGCACAATCTTCTGCGTGGCCTTCAGCTTCAGCGCCTTCCCCAGCGCCTCCCGGTCCACCGACGCCCTCACTACCGTCGCCAGCCCCTCCGAGGCGCAATACAAGTACACGTTCTGGGCTATGAATCCCGTGTCCGCACCCGTGAACAGTTCCTTCCCGTCCGCATCTCCTCCCACCTTCGTCATATCCGCCACATACACCAGGTTCACCGGCGCCGTCGCCACGAACGACTGTGTCCCCGCCAGGCCCCGCAAATCTTCCTTCGCCACAGGCTGCAGTTGGTTTTTCGCGGCGTCATACACATAGGTCCCTTCCGCCGTTACCACGTAAATGTCAATCTCTTGCCAATTCATGGCCGAAGGCGCAGTCCTTCTCCCGTCAGGCCGGTTTACTCCGAATCCCGCCCACAACAAATTCGCCAGGACCTGCGCCGGCACTTTCTCCGCGCTGAATTCCCGCGTGCTCTTCCTCTCTTTCAGCGCCTGCATGAGGGGTCGCCCGCCGTCCGTTTGCGGCGCCGGTAGAATCACCGGTTTCAGCTCCTGCGCCCCCACCACCGTCGCCAGCAGCGCCGCTAAAAACCAAACCAAGCCTTGCTTCTTCATGAGATTCCTCCCTACCTCCCGACCATAATTCCTTTGCTCCGCCTCCGCAAGTCCACCCGGTACACGCACACCCGATTCCCGTGGCATCCTGAGGGCGCGCTTAGCAACGGGTCCGGTATCGTTCGCGGTAGGGCCACGGCTCATGTGCGGTTCAACATCGCCAGTTCACTGCTAGAATGATCCCATGCAACGCAAAGTCTTTTGGATGACTTTCGCGGTCGTTGGGCTCATCGCCGACGTGGCTTTGCCGTTTTGGTGGGCCCTCCTCGCCACGATCCCGATTGGCATGGCCAGTTGGTGGATCGCCTACCGCAGCGAGTGGTTCTAGCGATAATTCGCCCATCGGAAACGGGCGTAATCTCAGCTACCCGTAGTGAGCAAGGTTTGCCCGCTAACAGGCCAAGGTCTGATAAAACCCAGTTACCGTAGAAGTGGAATCGCTTCTACACGCAGTTACGCGTGATTGTGGCCGCGCCGTCACAAGCGCGCGGCTCTGCACGTCCTGACGCGGGCAATCTCGCATGCTCTCTTGGCCCGCTGCTCCCAATTGGCGCCCTACTTGAGCGCGTTCTTGATCTCGTGGGCGGCCTGCGCGCCAGTGAACTTTCCCTTAAAGTCGTCCACAGCGTGAGCCGGCCATCCGACCTTCATCGTGAGGTGTTGAAGGACGGTATGGTCGCTGCGGCGGGAGATGGTGACATCAATGTGTCCCGTGGATACGGTGATGTGGCCTTTGCTGTAGTCTATGATCTTGCATTCCACGATAACCGAGTCTGCCGCGTCGGCATCGGCAACCGTGGCGCCATCCCCGACCACGGCGCCAAAGAGCTTCGTCTTTTCCAGGTCTTCCCGCAGATGGTCATAGGCGTAATTCAGGTAATCCTGCGAGAGGTCCACGTCATCAACTTTGGTCAGATGCTTCACTTCCGCGGTTTTGAACTTCTGCTCGCTGTCCCTGGCCGGAAGGGTGGTAACTGCCACAAAAAGCCCCAACAGCAGTGCAATAGGAATAAAACGGCGCATGGTTTTTCCTCCGTAGTGAAACCACTCTTTCTCGGAACATGCGCTGGCCGATTGCTTGGGGCAATGGAACCTCCGTACTTCGTGCTCAAAAAATCAACCGTTTAGAACTGGAAACTTAGAACTCTAACGGATGGCTCCGGCTTAAAGTCCCCGTCCCGTATTTCCCCTGCAATTTTTCCTGGATTCTGTCACAGTATTAGCCCTGCGACCCCCAAAGTGGCAATTTTGAAAAGTGTTCAATATTGACCGGACAGCCGGGACGCCAATCTTTTAGGCCAGACCGCCAGCCCTGAGGTCGCGGCCCGCTCTGATTGGCAACGAAGAAGCGCCCTGTGGATGGAGAAAAGCCGATGCGGATTTTGCTTTACAACCCCGATAACGGGGTCACACGCAACTTCATGCCACATCTCTGGATGTTTCTCCTCCAGGCGCTCACGCCCCCGGGCCACGAAGTAGTCTTGATTGACGGCAACGCGCAACCCATGGATGAAGCCGGCATCGCGCAATTCGTCCAGGAACAAAATATCGGACTCGTTGGCATCGGCGCGATGACTCGCATGATCGCCAAGGCCTACCGCATGGCCGATGCCATCCGCGCCGTTGGCGTGCCCGTCGTGATGGGCGGTCCTCATGTCACGGAAGAGGCTGACGAAGCCCTCGGCCGCAACGGCGGCCCGCGCCATGCCGATGCCGTGGCTCTCGGTGAAGCCGATGAGACCTGGCCAAAGATCGTCGAGGATGCCGTACGCGGCACGCTCAAGGATATCTACTCCCCTGTGGATGACTTCGGCCAGGAACGCAAACCCACCCTCCAGCAATATCCGTCCATCCCCTGGGACAAAATGGATCTCGCCCAATTCAACTTAGTTCCGAAGATGGCCAAGCGCTCCCTCCAGCGCATCGGTGAGGGCTGGGGCACATTTCGCATCATTCCTATCGAGTCGGGGCGCGGCTGCCCATATGGCTGCGAGTTCTGCACGGTAACCGGTTTCTTTGGCGATGCCATCCGCTTTCGCACCAACGAAAGCGTGGTGAATGAACTGCTCCTCCTGAAAGCTCGCGCCAGAAGCGAACGCGGCCAGATGGCCGTCTTCTTCATCGACGATAATTTCGCCATCAACATCAAACGCACCAAATCGCTCCTGCGCGATATCATCGCCGCAGGCGCCCAGGTCCACTGGGTCGCCCAGATCAGCGTCAATCTTCTGCGGGACGCCGAACTTGTGGACCTCATCGCCGCCTCAGGGGGCAAATGGATATTCATCGGCATGGAGTCCATTGATCCCGCCAACCTGGCCGGCGTCAACAAAGGCTTCAACAAGCCGGGCGAATACGCCGCCGTGCTCGAAAGGCTTGCCCGGCGCAACGTCTATGCCATCACCTCCTTCATTTTCGGCATGGACAACGACACGCCCGGAGTCGCGGACCGCACGCTGAACGAGATTCGCACTTGGCCGCCAGGTCTCCCCATCTTTGGCTTGCTCACGCCCTTGCCCGCCACCCCTCTCTACAAAAAGCTGCTCGCCGCCGGGCGATTGACGCGCCCCAAGCACTGGCAGGAGTTCATACCGTTTGCCATGGCCCACACGCCCCTGAAAATGACCATCGCGGAAGCGCACGCGGAAGTGAAGCATGGCTGGGACCGTTCCTACAGCCCGGAAGCCATGGCCCACGCCGTCGGTTCGCTCAAGGACCAGCCACTGGGCTATCGCATCAACATCTTCATCGCTCGCATGTGTTTCCGGGGAATCTACTTCCGGCAGATTGGTCCTTCCGCATGGCTGAAACTCATCTATCAAAATCGCCGCACGATTTTCGGCCTGGTCCGCGAAGGCTTCTCCACGTGGCTCAGCCGCCCCGCTCCAGACGGCCGCTCAGCCCTGGCGATAAGCCCAAAGCCAACTCCAGGCGTCCCACCCTCCTAGCCCGAATTTCTCATACTAA
>DLMH01000108.1 GCA_002478115.1 Candidatus Acidiferrum typicum
TCATCTCCTCCAACGCCGTTTCTGGCCAACTTCCGGGTTGCCAACCGTTGGCGATGTGACTGGCCGATTCTGAGGCTGTTAGTGCTCTGGCGGTTTTTCAACGGCATCCTATCGAGGTGATGTCAACTCCAAGGCTTTCATTGACTTGCCTGTTTTGCAGACATAAAATTCGCGCCAGTGATCGGGCAAACCATCTCGCACTACCGCATCGTCGAAAAATTCGGCGGGGGCGGCATGGGTGTTGTTTATGGTCACGACTCGCCTCCTCAGCAGGATGGACCATTTCCATGAAGAAACTCGGCTTGCTCCTCTTTCTACTTCTATTGGTGCTCACGACCGCTCATGCCAAGACGGAATTCGGCAAACTCCAAGGCGCTGAATTCCGCATTGACGTCCCGGACAATTGGAATCACGGCCTGGTCGTTTACTATCACGGCTACCGCACCGAGAACCATGGCCGAGTTTTCGATCAGACCAAACCGCTCGATCCCACGCTCGCGGTCTTCACCAAAGCCGGGTATGCGGTGATCCAGTCCGGATACTCGCAAGGAGGCATGGCCCTGGAGCAAGCCATCCCGGAAACAGAGGGACTGCGGAAGTATTTTATCGAGCATTACGGGAGCCCTTCAGAGACTTATGTGGCCGGCCATTCGATGGGGGGCGAGCTCACCATGATGACAATCGAGCAGTCGCCTGGTCCCTACGCTGGCGCGCTCGACCTCTGTGGAGCGGTTACGGATACGTTGTCGCGGATCGGCCGCCGATTCGATCTGCGAGTTCTTTTCGATTACTACTTTCCCGGAGTCCTTCCGGATCCAGCCAAGATTCCTGTCAGCTTCGAAACGTCGGAAGAACTGGAGAAGAAGGTATCCGCTTCATTGGAAGCCAATCCGCCGGCGGCATCGGTTCTTCGCAATTTTGTGGGACTCCACAACGACAAGGACCTCACGAGCCTGCTGTTGTTCGCGACGTGGGTGTTGAAGGATCTGGAACAGCGGGCGGGCGGTAATCCCTTCGATAACCGCAACACCATCTATACGGGAACGACCGACGACAATGCCGTGAACGAACGCGTAAAACGCTATGCGGCAGATCCCGGCGCGTTGAGTTATATCCAGCGGTACTACACCCCCACAGGACACCTGACCCGGCCCATGTTGGCGATTCATACGACGTACGATCCTCTGGTGTCTCCCGCAGTTCCCAGCACGTACGCTCAACTGGCTCGGACCGCAGGTGCCGGAGACTTGTTCGTGGTGCAGTATGTTGAGCACGACGGCCACTGCAACATCACTCCCGAAGAGGTTGAGCGGGGATTTGCCGAACTGCTCCAGTGGAAAGAGAAAGGAACCGTCCCTGTCCCGGGACGCTTGCAGTAAGCCCTCGTCTCAGCTGTACAACTCCTCCAGCAACTCATGCGCCCGACGCAGAGGCACTTGGTATTCAATCCCCACATTTTGAACGTTTGGCGTAGTCCTCAGGTTGTTGGCGAAATTAGGCGACAGCGCTCAAGTCCGGGATTGGGGGTTCACGGGCTATCCGGAAGATGTTCTTCCTGTTGAGGCGCGTACTTTTGGCTGCGATACTGCCGAGCGGTCCACACGTCCCGTTCGAGGAAGCAAGGTCTTGTCGAACGCCGTTTCCGGCCAACTTCCGGTTGGCCGACAACTCGCCCGGAGCCTCATTTTTACGCTTCCCATAACCCCGTTTGCGCAGGTATCGTATACCGATTCGCGCTCCTTTCGGAAGGAGGATGGGATGTATTTTCAAAGACGCCAACTGCTTCGAACTCTGTCATTTGCTTTCGGGTCAAGCTTCATCTTGAGCGGAAAGCAACTCGGCTTAGCGGCGCAGACAGCCGTCTCGCCAAAGCTCTCTCCTTCCCCTGCGGGGGCCGCTGTTCGCGATGGGATCGCTGGAGGAATGGAAATGGAAAAAGTGACGGGAATCGGAGGATTCTTCTTCCGAGCCAAAGATCCGAAAGCGTTGGGGAGTTGGTACCAGCAGCACCTGGGAATCTCGCTCATACCATCGAGCGAAGGGGATCCCGTTTGGGAGCAAGAGGCAGGCCCCACCGCTTTCGCGCCTTTTCCTGAGACGAGCAAATATTTCGGGGATGCCCAAAAGGTCTGGATGCTGAACTTTCGAGTCCGGGATCTCGACAAAATGGCGGCACAGCTACGGGCCGCAGGAATCGAGATCAAGATTTACCCGCCCGATCCCACCGGCCGGTTTGCCCGCGTGCATGACCCTGAGGGAAATCCGATCGAATTGTGGCAACCTGCAAAGCCAGCCGCTCCACGCTAGTTTGCTAAACAGTCCAGGACTGTTTCTGGATTTCTCCTGGGTTACGAGCAACCCGGAAGTTATCAGCTCTCCGGTCGGGTTAGTACCGACAAACGCGCTTCTATTGACTGGTGTGGCTACTTCCGTGCGGCGCGCCGGACGACCGCAGATCTATTAGGTCAACGGTTCCCTAGACCGTTGAAGCTACTAAACCTTCTGCGCCGACGCTCGACGCCCAAACCCCTATCTTATTAAGGTAGCGTTCAGACGAGATATGCAACCGTTTTACAAGACCATCGCAAATGCCTTGAACTTTCACGAACGCGCGAGTTTCGGGCGCCTCGTCAGGCCGCGACGGTTCAAACACCGTTGTACGTGGCATTCTTCGGATTTTTGTAACTACACAAGAGTCCCGCAACTATGCTCCTTGTGAGAGCGGATCAGCGCGCATAACGCCGCGATGTCATGTTCTTGCTCGCGGCTGCAATCTCAACAAGCCGCTAGGTTATTTTTCTGACTGTCCACCGTGGCTGCCAATAATCATTAGGATGCGGCCTTGGGCCACAGATGGGAGCTGCCATGAAAGCATATTTCCGTTACCAAAAGGGCTATCTATACGAGGAGCATGGCGCGTGGTATGTCCGATATCGCCAACGAGTCCCACAAGAGGACGGCTCCAGCAAGCTTAAACACATCTCCAAGCATCTAGGGCGCTCCAAAGATTTCTCTAGCATTTTTGCGGTTGAACGGTGTCGGGCATCATTCATGCAAACCGTCAATCAAGATCGGCTCAGCACGAATTCGAGAATAACGTTAACCGCCTTCGTCGAGGGGCTCTACCTACCTTGGACCAAAGAGGAGCGTCGAGCCAGCACAAGCACAGGGCATCGTCAAATCTGGATCAATCACCTCCGCGATCGCGTCGGAGAACTTCGCTTGCGTGAATTCCGCACCGTGGACGCGAGTCGAATGTTGCGAGCGGTCGCCAAAGAGAAGGATCTAACGAAGACAACTCTGCAACACATCAAGTCAGTGCTTAGCACCATCTTCACCTGCGCCAAAAATGAGGGAGCCTTCGATGGGGCAAACCCCGTCGATGGCGTTTTGATTCCCTGGAATGCGAGAGAACCGGGCGAGACGCACGCCTACGATCTCGGCCAAGTGCTCCAAATTCTCGACCTCCTCCCGCTTCTCGCAAAAAGTCTTATCGCGACTGCGGCCTTCGCGGGGCTACGCCGAGGGGAGCTCCGCGGACTCGAGTGGACCGATTACACGGGCACCGAATTAAGGATCAACCGTTCGATGTGGAGATCGGTGGTCAGCCTTCCGAAGACACGCGCCAGCCGCGATTCCGTGCCTATAATTCCTGCCTTGGCGGAAATCCTCGACGCATACCGAAGATCCGCGGGTAACCCAGAATTAGGTTTCGTTTTTCGCTCCAATGATGGGCTTCCTATCAGCCTCGACAAAGTCGTGCGGCGGATGATTCGGCCGGCTCTTGAGGCCATCGATCTACCGTGGCACGGGTGGCACGCGTTCCGTCGAGGCCTCGCCTCGAACCTATACGCCATGGGAGCTTCCGACAAGGTGGTACAACGCATATTGCGCCACTCGAGACCGCACGTTACCAAGGAACGCTATATTAAGGTGTTTGATCGCACTGTGCTCGAAGCGGCGGAGAAGATGCAGAAACGGATCGAACAACTAAGACAAGCAAAAGAACCCTGCCGGCAGCTAGAATTGAGCTTTGGCGACGGAGTTGAACGACCACGAACTGCGCTAGACGAACAGCCAGCGTTCAGCCGTCTCGCGGATTCCTCGCTCTCAGGCCAGCAGTTGGCCAGCACCTTATCTTGAATACCACGGAAAGCTATTTGAAATTATGCTGGCGCACTTGGAGCAAGTCTCGACGCTGGATCGAGTTAGGGGGAATCTGGCGGAGAGGGGGGGATTCGAACCCCCGGTACAGGTTTTAGCCCGTACAACGGTTTAGCAAAAAATTTCCCCGTTTCACAGCCTGGTGTTCGGAACAAAAGACTTATGTTCGGGTGAATTGCCGTATTTTGGTGCAAAACACCCCTGTTTGGAGCCTGTTGTGCAACTATTGTGCAACTCCCTAGATGGAACTGCTCAGCAATACATCCTCCCCCGAATTCCGATTGTGAACATAGTGCTCGACCCAAGCCTCCCCATTGCTGCCTGATCGGATCACCAAGCCTATGTTCAGCCACGAAGATTAGATCCGTTTGATTCACGAGTATCGCACCGCCCTACTCAACCGCATGTTCGATGAGATCTGCCGCAAGTCGCCTCCTTCGTGCACTGAACAGGTCCCGGACGACATACTCGCTACTGCCAAAATAATCCAGAACGCCCTCTCTAATGCTGACGAAATCCACAACCCGTCACGCGGTCTATTCGTTCTTGCGCTGCAACAGGTCGTTGATTCGTTCATTGCTGGTCTGCTTACCGACGAGGCTTTTGAATGGCTGGCAGACGAACAACGGCGAATGGATAAGATTCTGGGTGAGGGCGTCGATCCAATCGGTGGTGTGCAGTGACACGAGCTGCGGCAAAGTCGTCCAGTCGTACGGTATCGTAGACACCGCTTGACCCAAAGTTGGCATGGTTGGAGGAGCAGAGAATTCAGCGGAGCAAGTTCTGGAACTGCTAGATCAACTCCCCACCATCCGACGCGTAGTCGAGCGCAGCGTACTATTATTTAGATCGTACGACTTTCTGGATTGTCAGGTTCAGTCCGCGGCCGCCGGAACACCCCTGCGATTCTGACTGCACTGTCCAATAGAGGCAAGTGGGGTCTCATTGAGATCGAAAAGAAGTAGTACACCTCTCTACTGCCACCCATCTAGTCATAACACGAACCCAGTGTGCTGTCCCGGAAGCTCCTTGCAATTTTCTTTAGGAGGCTGGGGCTTTAGCCCCACTGTAAGTTCCTCCTGCTCAACCGGGCTAATCAGGAACTACTGGGCGGTTGGGGAAGGAGGAGAGGTCAGAGCCTGGATGCGGCGGAACTCCTGCATATCGTGAGCAGCTTGTTGGGGCTTCCCTAATTTCCGGTGAACTCCAGCCAGAGCGAGATAGGCCTGCGCGGCAAGAGGAGTTTCCTTTTCCAACTCAATAACGCGGGCGAAGGCGTGCTCGGCAGCATTCGGATCGCTGGACGTGAGTGCTTTGCCGAGCGAGTAAAGCGTTTCCGGCATATCCGGGCGCAAAATGTCGGAGCGTCGCAGTTCCTCGGCGGCCTCTTTCATTTTGCCTTGTTGCAACAACGCTTCCCCAAGGCGATAAGCGGCTTCAGCATTCCCCGGCTGCTCTTTGGCCTCTAAATGAAATTGCTCTTCCGCTGTTGGCCAATCGGAGTTAGCGGCATAAACCTGGCCAAGCTCGAGGCGCAGGCCGGGCAAGTCAGGCCGCAGAGCCAGGGCTTGCTGGTACTCTTTCGCGGCTTCGGGGTACATCTTCATCGCGAAATAGGTTTGACCTTTGGCCTGATGTCCGCGCGGAGAATCGGGAGAGGTGGAGAACAATTTGTCCAGAGATTGTGAGGCAAGTGAACTTCCGGCACGGCTGAGATAGAAAAGAAGGTCGGGATCGTCCGGCCTTTTGGAAAGGGCGGTTTGCAGATTGGCCACTGCCTCGGCAGGTTGACCCGTTTGGAGTTGTGCGATGCCGAGTGCGCCATATTCATGAACCATATCCAGGTGAGGAATCGCTTCGGCGGCATAGCCAGTCGCGAGGAGCGCAATTCCGAGCAGTTGATGAACGGGAAGAGCAGTCGGATTGAGTTCGGCGGCATGCTTCAAAGGGGGAATTGCTGAGGCATAGTCTCCCTTCTTCATGTAGGCATCACCCAATCGGAAAAAGACGATGTCGGAGGAAGGGGCCAAGTCCGCGGCCTTGCGAAATGCATCGATAGCGCCGTCAAGATCGTGAAGATTTTCCGCCTGGATGCCAGACTGCAACAGAGTGATGGCTTCCGGTGGCAGGGCAGGCGCTGTCGATTGAGGCTGAAGCAACAAACACACCCAGAGTAAACATTGAGTCATGGCTGCACCGATTCCTCGATGAGGATGAACTGATCCGCTTTCACAGCCTTCAAAACCTGGTGAATGCCGGATGGCCACTTGATGTCGATGTCCGCAGTTTGGGCGGAACCCAAGCCAAAGTGAAGGCGCTTGTCGTTGGAAGAGAGGTAGCTTCCCGCAGCCGTGGCGAAGCGGACCTGGCCGTTCACTTGAACGCGAGCGCCGAAGCCGTCGCGATTGCTGCGCTTTCCACGCAGGGTGATGGTCAGCCAGTGCAATTTGCCGCCGCGATTCAGAAACAACCGAGGACGGTCGCCAAGCGAGGTAGTGACCACGTCCATCCAGCCATCGTTGTTTATATCGCCGAAGGCGGCCCCGCGCCCCGCGACGGGGACATCGGAACCAGAGTTGGCTCGGACAAAATGGCCTTTGTGATTCAGCGCAAGCAATGGGGTATCCCGATATCGCAGAGAAGTATCATACGTCTCCACATTATCGAAGACATGAGCCTGCATAATGAAAACATCCTTCCAGCCGTCATTATCGAAATCCTCGAACCCTACACCCCAACCGCCGGATTTTCCGGAGAGGGCGGCGATACCGCTCTCCATGTCCTGAGGGCTGAAGGCACCATTGCCGTCGTTATGGAAAACGACGTAGGGCTGGTGGGGAAGTTGTGTGACGATCAGGTCGGGAAGGCCGTCGTTGTCATAGTCCTGAAAGGCAACGCCCATGCCCGAAAGCATTTTGCCGTCGTCGGTAAGGGCCGCGCCGGAATCCAAGGCTATTTCGGTAAAAGTGCCGTTACCGTTGTTGTGAAAGAGGAATTGGTTGGTGACATCGTTGGTGACAAAGATATCGGTGTAGCCATCGCCGTCGTAGTCGGCGAAAGCGACTCCCAAACCGTGGCCCTTATGAGCGGCGATGCCGGAGGGAACACTGACGTCTTCAAACGTGCCGTCGCCGCGGTTGTGGTACAGGATGTTGGAGACGGGAGGAAACTCGCCCGGAGGGCAGTAGGTAGGCCTTTCGGAGCCACAGGTTTTGTTTTTCTCGACGCTCCAGTCAAGGTAGCGGGTGACAAATAGATCCAGCTTGCCATCGTTGTCGTAGTCGAAGAAGCCGGCAGAGACGGACCAGCCGCCGGCAGCGACACCAGCCTTTTCGGTGACGTCGGTAAATGTTCCATCACCATTGTTGTGATAGAGGATGTTTTTCCCGTAGTTGGTGACGTAAATGTCGGGATAACCGTCGTTGTCGTAATCGCCGACGGCCACGCCCATACCGTAGTTGGTGTCGCCAGCGTTTGCCAGGCCGGCCTGCTCCGTGACATCCGTGAACGTGCCGTCTTTATTCTGGCGATAGAGACGATTCCAGTAGGCGGGGTCGTGGCGATCAAAACTGTAAGGACTAAGCATGGGGTCACGCACAAGACCACCGTTCACGACAAAGACGTCCATCAAGCCGTCATTGTTGTAATCGAGGAGGGCGACACCGCCGGGCATGGTCTCGATGAGATATTTCCGAGACGTGGGAGAGTTGCGCAGGACGAAATCGACGCCGGTCATGAAGCTCACGCGGAACACAGCGTCAGAATTGGTCTTTGTCTCTTGCGCGAGCACGGCAAACGTGCAGAGCAGGGAAAGCAAACCCGCCTTGGCCTTAAGCGCTCCCGGCAAAGCAAAATCCTTTCCTTGCGCGACGGGCGAGGGACGGCGCAACGTTTATACGTACAACGAGAATCGCAATCTAACTTCGCATTTTCTCAGTTTGAGTTACGAATTTCCAGGTCGCTGCCATGAATCTCGTCGGGGAGGTCGAGGGTCAGAGTGTGTTTGGAGCTGTCCAGCGAAACGGCGAGGCCACCCGGTTTTCCTTTCAAACTGACCGTGGCAGCGGCCGAGTCCCACCCGTAAACCACCACATGGATCAGGCTCCACCAAGGTTGGAAAGGACCCTGGTGTTCTCCGATATGAAGAGAAAGGCCCTGTGGTGTGACGGCGCAGGAGAAATTGACGCGCAGGAAGTCGCCGCGGGAATAAGCGAGAGTTTTGCCATCATCGAGATAAAGAGAACCGTGACAGTCTTTGCCGGGGTAGACGCGCAGAGTTAATGGACCTTGGGGTGTCTCTTCGGTGCTTTGCGTCAGTGGCTGCATCGGCAGGATGGAACCTTCCCGGACGAAGACGGGAAGAGTATCGAGTTTAGGCTGAATGAGGAGGCTGTTTGAGCTGGTCCTCTTGTCCGTGGCCGGGGGCTGGATTTTACCGCCCGTCCAGTATTCGTACCAGAGGCCCGGCGGCAACTTGAGTTCGTAGCTGTCCGGCTGCTCGGGAAACGGAGGAGGCGCTAGGAGTAAATCAGGGCCAAAAAGAAATTCATTGCCAGCATCGAGATCGAGTGGGTGGGAATCCGCAGTGGCATTGGGGAATTCGAGGAAGAGCGGGCGAACAACGGGTACACCGGTCCGGGAAAGCTCTTCGACGGCGCTGTAAATGTAGGGCAACAGCCGATAGCGTTCTTCGATATAACGTCTACGAATGGATTCTTGTTCTGGACCATGAACCCAGACTTCCTTGTCGCCAGAGCCTTTGTTGGTATGGTTGCGGTCGATGGGCTGGAAGGTGGCGAGTTCGGTCCACTCGGTGAGCAGTTCGGGCCGGGGAGTGCCGATAAAACCGCCGACATCAGCGCCACAAAGTCCAAAGCCGCTCAGGCTGAGATTCAAGAGCATGGGAGTGGTCAAGCGGAGATGATTCCAAGAGCTGGTATTGTCGCCGGTCCAGGTGACGGCATAACGCTGGCCGCCCGCGTAAGTGGCTCGCGTTAGCACGAAAGGCCGGAGATCGGGATTCAGCTTAAGTAAACCCTCGTAGGTGGCGCGGGAGTTCTCCATGCCGTAGACATTATGAATTTCCAGATGAGTGGCGGTCCGTGGCCGGAATCCAGGTTCATCAATGCGGTGTTGGACGTCATCCGGCATGGTGAGATTCGGAGTGAGAAAAACGGAGGGCTCGTTCATGTCATTCCAGAAGCCAGCGACGCCGTCGGAAAGAAAATCCTTATAAAGCGAACCCCACCAGATGCGTGTTTTTTGCTGCGTGAAATCGGGAAATACCGAGGGGCCGGGCCAAACTGTTCCAACGTACGTCGAGCCGTCTAGGTTTTTTAGAAAGTGGTCTCCGGCTACTCCGGAGTCATAGGGGGCGTAACCAGCATCGGGTACGCGGGCGATATGAAGATCGGTGATAACGACGACATGGAACTTTTCGTGTTTCAGATCGGAGAGAAATTGCGCAAAATTTGGGAATCGATCCGTGTTCACCGTGAACGGACGATTGTTCTTTTGGAAATCGATATCGAGATAGAGCACGTCGGCAGGAATCTTATCGGATCGTAAACGCGAGGCGATTTCCCGCACCCGGGATTCCGGCTCATAACTGAAACGGGACTGCTGAAAGCCCAGCGACCACAGTGGAGGAAGCGGTGGCAAACCGGTGAGCCAGGCGTAGGTGCGAACGACTTGCTTGGGGTCGGGGCCGTAGAAGACGTAGTAATCGATGGGGCCGCTTTCCGCCCCAAAGGAATAGAGGTTGCGTTCGCCACGGCCAAAATCAAAGCTGGTGGACCAGGTGTTGTCCAGAAAAAAGCCCATGGAGCGGCCGGCGCGCATGGTGATAAAGAAGGGAATGCTTTTGTAAAGAGGATCGGTGGATTCCTGAAATCGGAAAGCATCTGTGTTCCAGAGACGGAATGATTGGCCGCGGCGATCGAGTGGACCGATCTTGTCACCCAAGCCGAAATAGTGCTCGTCGGGCGGCATCTTTTTGTAAATGCGAAATGCGGTGCCATGAGATTCCAGGGGCCAGCCGGCGGCGTCCTCTTGCAAGATGTTTCCCGCCAAATCCGAGACGGAAAGACGCAGGGACATCGGATCGATGCGAACGCGGAGAAGGCTGGTGCGAAAACCAAATGTGCCGCCGGTGCTTTCCGGTATAACGTTGCTGGCCTGCTGGCGGATAGCTTGGGGAACGGCCCAAGAGGCATCTTCCGGCAACTCTCCGTTCACGGACTGGCGCACGCGGAGCACGTCATCGCGCAGGGCAACGACTTGCAGGACCATCTTGCCGCTACGGACTTCCATTCCGTTGGGTAAGGCCTTAACGGGGGCTGCATTTTCTAGCGCGGACGAGCTGCTCGCACTGCTGGGTCTTTCCGCGCCGCAGGAGCGCCCGATGGGGCTCACCTGCGGGGCCAAGCTGAGCGCGAGCAGAAGGAGCGCACTACGACAAAACTCCGCATGGACTGATTTCCGAGTGTTCATTTTCGTGTCCTGGTGCACCGCCGCAGCACGACTGATCCGGCACTCCGGCTACCTCGCTCAGACCACCAGCACACACTTCTCTGCTGGGCAACCCATCTGAGAGACTGAGTGTTCACGCGTTCCAAACTCTGAGGCCGGTGAGGCAGGCTATCTCTGCTCTCCGTTGGAATTCATGTGCGGGAGAGAGTGGGCGCGAATGCCTGGCAGGCTGCCGTCCTTCTTCGGCTTGATCCTTATGGCCTGCCAAACATTCGCTCCCCGGGGTTGGGGGAACCTCTAGCCTGCACCAGGCTAGAAGTAGAATTTGCCAGCGAATTGTACAGTTCGCGCCTGATAGGCTGAGGTTATCGTTCCGAATCTGGGACCGTCGCCCAGATTGGTGTCCGGTTGGAAGAAGTCCGGATGGTTGAGAGCGTTGAACATCTCGAAGCGGAATTGGACGCGCATGGACTCTCGAATATTCCACCATTTTTGTACGCCCATGTCCCAATCGAAGTACTTGGGCCCATGGATATTCGAGAAGAACCGTGGAGCGTCTCCGAATGTGAAGGCGGCCGGCTGCGAGAAAGCCGCAGGATTAAGCCAGTCGTTGATCGATTGGTTTGCCGGTATCGGGTTCACTCCCGCCACCACATTGGGGCGCTGGTTGAAACCAAAACCAACGTTGTTCACCGCTGGTTGAATGGATATGGGCAGTCCTGACTCTGCCGTGAGGATGCCGGACCACGCCCAGCCACCCAGAACCGCGTCCACGCCCTTGTTCCAGTTCGCCCCATAGCGCTTCCCTTTGCCGACAGGCAACTCGTAAACGTAGGAGGCCACGAATCTGTGCGGAATGTTACTCACGTCGACCGAATAGTCAGCAGCCAAGTTGTACGCATTGAGGTTATTAGTGCCGCTGCCCGGGAAGGCCCAACCGGAATTTCCTTGCACGTCATCCATGAACTTCGAATAAGTGTAGGAAAGGTTGAGGTCCAGGCCAGAGTGCCAGCGGTGTTTAAAGGTGACCTCGAGTGCGTTGTAGGACGTGGTTCCGACAGCGGGCTCGCCCTCGTACACGCTACAGTATTCGGGGAACGGCAGCAGAGTCTGCTCCAAGCTAATCGTCGGGTTGTTGAGACCACAGCTACTCGACGTTATCTTGCCATAGAAGGGGTTGGGTACGGCATTGTAGAGCGCATTGCCCAGCGCCAAATTTCCCGCCGACATCTCGTTCCATTGCTCACCAGTGGCAAGCACGTCTGTGCCGTGATTCCCGACATAGCGGATGTCCAGGAGATCGTTGGGGGTGAAACTGTACTCGATGCCAGCCATCCACTGCTGCACATAAGGAGTGTTTCTGTTGTAGTTAGCCGCGCTCACCCCAAAGCCAACGTCTTGCAGTCCTCCCGCGGCATTGCCCGTGGGAAGCCGTTCGCCAGTGGGGAATGCAGTGCCACAGGGCGCAAACACGCCAATCTGAGCTTCACAATTCACATTCGCGTTTCCGCTCAGAGTGGAAGCGGGATTTAAGCCGTTGTTGAGACTTGTGATCCAAGTTGTCGGTTGGGAAAATCCGTCGTTGGGGCCTTGGCCGTAGTAGTTCGGCACGTAAAAGATCCCGTAGCCGCCACGGACCACCAGCTTGTTGGCTGCTTGAATAGCCACGGAGATGCGCGGAGCGATATTGTTGTACAGAGTCTTGTAGAGGCCGGAGTTGTTTGGCGAGTTGAAAATTACTTCGCCCGGGTAAGAGGCACCAACTGCGGCGCTGATGGGGTTCTCGGCAGTGAAGCTAAAATAATTCTGGGCGTTGTGCCGTTCGGTTGGCGCGGTTTGGATTTCATAGCGCAAGCCCAGGTTGAAGGTGACGCGGCGTGTCGCTTTGTAACTATCCTGCAGATACCAACCGAGGAAGTGCTTATCGGTCGCCTGGAAAGCCTGGAACATGGTCTGCGAACCGGTTCCCACTCCGAGCAGGTAGGAAGCGAACCCGTTTCCGGTATTCGCAGTTGGGTTATTCGGATCTGGCCCAGCCGTGGAAGCGGTGTCGAAATTGAGGGTGGTCTCGCCGTAGTGCCCGCCATCAATGCGAAGCCAAACATCCGTAAAACCAAAGGCGAATTCGTGCTTACCCCTGGTTTTCGTGAAATCAACGGAAGTGGTCCACAATGTTTGCGGGGTGATGTAATCGTTGTTCCCGCCAACGGCACCCAGGCCTTGGTAACCTTGCTCGGTAATCTGAGGAAATGCCGGGGCAATGCCGTCGATGAAGGAAGGAAGCCCAAGCTGCGAGGCTTTGTATCCGAACCCTTGTCCAATGCCTCCCTCGACGTGGCGATTCACTCCGAAGTTGAAGTTCATGGTAAAGGTCGGATCGAAAATATGGTTGAGGCCGAGGTTAGAGCTGTAGCGGTTGTTCGGATTCAGCAGCCCCGGGCCTGCCGGATCGGAAGATCCGAAGAAGTCGGGGGTGTTTGTTTTCGTCTGGTATTTCTGCGACCAGCGTCCGTAGATCCGGTTATTGTCGTCCAAGTTGTAGTCCACGCGGATCGAATATTCATTGGAATGCTCCGGGGCCGCGGCGGTGCCCACAAAATTATTCGCCAGGTTCGAATTCGTGGGGCTCGGCCAATAGCTACCCGAGGCAATAGCGGAAGTGATGGTGTCCATCATTGCTGTCGGAAGCGTATTGCCAGGGATGGGATCGCGAATGTATTCGGCGGTGGCGCCAGTGGGGCAATTGCTGACCGTCAGCCCCGTGACCGGGTCGGTCCCCCCGCACGCGACTTGGCGGGTGCTGAACGGATTGTAGATCTCCCCACTGTAAATAGGCCGTCCCTCATAATCCGTGCCGACTTGAGCGCCCAAGAGAGCCCCAAAGTTTCCGGTCCTTTCCGTGGCCGTGGGCAACGTGTATACAGTGGTGTCTGGTGATGCCTGCCTCAGACCTTCATAGTAGGCAAAGAAGAAGAGTTTGTTCTTGATGATTGGACCGCCAATCGTGCCGCCAAATTGATTGCGATGAAACGCTGGTTGAGGTCCATTGTTGAAGAAGTATCGGGCATCCACATTACTGTTGGCGTAAAAATCGTAGGCATCGCCGTGGAACTCGTTGGAACCCGACTTGGTCACCATGTTGACTACGTTGCCGCTGCTCCACCCGTACTGCGCAGTGAAGGCATTGGTCTGAATCTTGAGTTCTTGCACGTCGTCCACCGAAGGAACGTAAATCACACCACCCCAATCAGCGCGCGTATCCCAAGTTCCGTCCAGCAGGTATTCCGCGGTGTCAAAGAACGTGCCGCCGAAATTCAGGAACGAAATGTCCTGATCCGCGGTTTGAGCTAAGCCGGGAGATCCCACAACCTGCTCTTCAGCGGCGTTGTTGACCGAGGAATTGATCAACGCCAGGCTGATTACGCTGCGGAAGTTCAAGGGCAGGTCTGCGGTCACCTTGGAAGAGACGTCCTCGGAAATATTGGCGTTGTCCACGTTGACCAGCGGGGCTTGTGAAGTGACTTCGACTCGTTCGGTCACCCCTCCGACGGACAAGGTAACCTGCTGTCCGGCGGTCTGACCAGCAGCTAAGGTGATTCCCTCCTGCTTGTAGTGCTTGAACCCCGGGGCCTCCACTTCCAGTATGTAGACAGCGGGAGGCAGGAACGTAAAAGTGTACAGACCAGTGTCTTCGGTCGAAAACGTCCGCGAAAACCCAATTTCGGGACTCGTAAGAGTTACCTTTGCGCCGTTGACAGCCCCGCCTGCCTGATCAATAACACTGCCGTTCAGCGTGGCTGTGAATGCAGCAGATGATTGACCATAGAGCTGGGTGCTACCCAAGGCGACAAGAACGAATAGAAATAATAAAAAGCGAAATCTCCAGAAACGTAATTTCCCCAACATAGAGACATACCTCATAGAAACACACCTCCTCAGGTTCGGCTGAAGACGGAAACCCACCCCGTAGGCTCGGATAGCCCCGAAAACCCGCCGCGCTTTTGAGTTGTCTCTGATCGCGGCGGAGCCAGCAGGCTGAATCCGAGCAGACAATGACGCCTATAGCAAGTCGCTTCGAAGCATGCAAGGATTTGCCCGAAAAAGAAGCAGGATAAAAGAGATAAGAGGCCGAAGAGCCGGTTATCTCGATGAACTGCAAAGAGTTATGGGGGAGAGGGGCCCCAGAAAAGAGCTATCTGGAGTAGCCTTTTATCTTGCGCCCGCGCCTGCCGCACGGTATTATGCCCGTAAACCAAGTTCTTCGTCGACAAAGTCAGTGATACCCGTGCTCTGTTTCGCGGCGCAGCGACACTCATTACTCGGGTAAAGGGTGGGGTAACCTTGCTACCAGAGCAAGCAACGGAAAGTTGGACACCTTGTAGCGAGCTCGAAAAAGGTGCCGTTCAAGAGCAACTGGAAAAGCTGCTAGCTACCTATCTATTCAATTCGAGCCGGAGATACCCGAGCTTTCTGAGGTATGTCCTCGCAAGAGTGCTCGCGGGCCAGACCGCCCAGCTCAAAGAGCGAATTCTAGGCATCGAGATTTTCGGGCGGCCACCGGACTATGACACGAACACGGACCCCATCGTTCGAGTCACGGCAGCGGAAATTCGCAAGCGCATCGAACATTATTATCAAGATCCCGTGCATAGCCAGGAGATACGGATCTATTTGCCGTCCGGCTCCTACGCCCCGCAGTTTTCCTGGCCTGGTCATCCTGGAGGCGCGGTCTCCCCGCCGCCGGAATTGCACGGACCCGTGACGGAAGCGGCTGTGGTCCATGCGCCGTCGGCTGCAGTTGTTCCCGATGTGGTCCCGGCGCAACGAAGTGTCTGGCAGGGGTGGAGAGGCGCATTTTCGCTTGCTGTGCTCGCCGTGATTATGGCGTCGACGGCTATTTGGTACTTCACCCGGCCGCCGGTCCTGAAACAGTTTTGGGAACCGTTCGTGAAATCGCCCGAACCGGTGCTATTCTGCATGGCCGACCAGATCCAATATTCCACGATTCGTTTGAGGGACGCCGCTGACCCGCAGCGCGAAACGACTCTGTCCGACTCCATGATCGCCATCATCATCGACGACGTCAGCCCGCTGGTGAATGTTGCGGGCGTGCTACGAGCCTACGGGAAAACCTATCGCGTGCTTGGTGAGTCGACCACTACTCTGACCGATCTCCGCCGAGCTCCTTCGGTCCTAATCGGTGCGTTTGACAATAGCTGGACGCTGCGCTTGACCTCTCCTTTGCGTTTCCATTTTGCGAACGACCCACAGATGACACGATTGTGGATCGAGGATCGCACCAAGCCCGGTAAACGGGAGTGGGTGCTGGACCGGTCTCAGCAAGAAACGGGTGTCTACAAAGACTACGCGATCGTGACGCGCTTTTTGGATCCCAACAGCGAGCAGTATGTGGTTGTGGCTGCCGGCATTGGACGAGGGGGGACAGTGGCCGCCGGAGAATTTTTGGTGGACGAACATCACATGGAAGAAATGCTGACACAAGTTCCCCGGGATTGGAAACGAAAGAACCTCGAGATTGTTCTCGAAACCCAGGTGATTCAAGGCCGCTCGGGCCCGCCGCGCATCAGTGCGGTTTACATCTGGTAGTCCATCCCACCTACTCCGGGGAAATAAAAGGCCCTGTATGCATTGTTGCCCTAGGGTTGCCACGTGCGACATTTTGTAGGTTCTCAAAGAAACTGTGACCGATAAGACTTCTGGTTTCTTGGTCAGCATCTGCGCGAAGCTTTTCTAACGTCAATAATGGAAATTCCGAGTATCTGGGATATACAACGGTCAAAGCTTGTGTTCAATTCCGTTTGGTCGACGGGATTGTTTATACCAGCAGGAGTGAGAGAGAATCCACACTGATGCTTGCTCCAGTGGCAGGCCTTTTGTACTACATTCTCCGCCCAATACCGTGGCGACCAGGAAGGCCAGCGAAACGGGCCACACGTGCTGTCGCGTTGTGACGATGCATTCGGGCAGTGTGGGGATGGTCCGTCCAATTGTGATACCGTTTAGAGCGTGATTCGAGAAGCTCATAGCGCTACCACTGAGACCCGTGCTCGCCGCAAACCAATGACGGATACCCGAATCACCGCGAAATTGATCGAAAAGATCAAGCGCTTGGTCTCCACCGGCGTAATTGTCCCGGGAGCAAAATTCCCGCCGGAACGTGAACTCGCCAGGGAGTTCAACGGAAATCGCTCGACTTTGCGCCTTTATGCGGCAATCCAGCGGCATGACGCAGAAGAGGCCCGGCGCCGCATGCTGGACCACATTATTGAAACCACATCTCTGCTGAACAGGAAAGCTGCTTCGGCAGCTCCGTAGTCCATTAGGCTGTCGCATTCTCTTTGGTTCAGCCAATTGTGAGGCGGTGCCATGAGCTATGGTTTAGCAATCAAGGAATCCGGAGCGTTGGATTTCGTACCGCTCGGTGGGCTCGTTCATCGGCTAGATCCAGTCATCATCCCCTTTCGTAAAGCACGGGAATGCGAGATCCACGTCAGCGGCGGCGAATTCAACGTTGCCGCCAACCTAGCTGACTGCTTCGGTCTGCAAACTGGAATCGTTAGCGCCATGGTCAAATATCCCATTGGGGATCTCGTGGCTGAGCGTGTGCGAGCCATGGGCGTCAAACCCTTCTACAAGATGTTCCAGCACAACGGCGTGACCGGGCCCAATAGTGCGACCGTCTACAGCGATCGTGCCTATGGGGTGTCGAGGAATTAGACAAAATTGCCAGCAATCAAGAAGGAGTTATCTATGAGTAAGAAACCTGCAGTAGCCATCGAGAAAATGGTTTTTCGAAAGACCAATGCGAAGAGCGGGCGCCATCTTGCCGTGACGCCGAAAAACAGCACGATGCGCCATCTGTCCTACGGACGTATCATCTTAGACTCTTCCCAATCGCGAGTTGTCTTTTCCAATGGATGTCGGGAAACGGGCCTGATTTGCTTGGCCGGGATGGGTGTGGTGAAGGTTGCGGGAAGTGAATTTGAATTGGGACAATTCGACGCTATCTACATTCCCCGCGATTCAGCAATTGAAGTGTTCACGAAGAGTTCCGTGGATTTTGCAGAATTTTCCGCCGACGTAAAGGGCAAGTACCCTTTGAAGGTCATCCGGTACGCTGACGTGGCCAGGGACCCCGGCATGAAATTTGTTGCCGGGGGGCCGGGTTACAAACGCGAGTTGAACATGCTGATTGCCAAGAATGTCGAAGCGGGCCGTCTAATTGCGGGATTCACCTCTTCCGACCAGGGAAACTGGACCAGCTGGCCGCCGCATGAGCACGGCAAGATGTTAGAAGAGATGTACGTCTACTTTAATATGCCGGAACCGGCCTATGGCATTCAACTCGTGTACAACGACACGCAATATCCGGAATTGGTGGTAGCTGTGCGGGATGGAGATGCCGTGTTGATGCCCAGCGGCTATCACCCGAATGTTTCCGTGCCGGGGCATCGAATCGCTTTTCTATGGGCCATGGCCGCCCACAAGGAATTGGAGGACCGGCAGTTTGGTGTCGTGAACGTTCAGCCGGGATTTCAGCAAGGCCCTTCCGGTCTTGAGGCTGGCCGCAGGTAAAGCGCCTGGTCGAGCCAAGAGGAAGTGATGGCGCACCAAAACTCGATCGCCGAGAGCGAGTCTTGCGGAGAAGCGCAGGTTGCGGTTGCGCTCATCAACTTGGCCGCCGCTGCGCACCTAGTTTCTTCCGCGAATCTATTCACGTTACCCTCGGACATGTTCCCCGGCCGTGCGGTCGGATCGGTCGTGGGGATTAGAGGAGCGGCGGGCGGGCTGGGTGGCTTCGTCTTCGCAAACACGGTGGGCCACATGCTAAGGCCGCAACTCACGCCTGCACGAGTCAGATGAGAGCGAAAGTATGAGCCTGGAAGCGTTTCGACTGAATGGTAAGAATGCACTGGTTACCGGATCGCGTCGAGGGCTTGGCTTAGCCATTGCCGTGGCCTTAGCAGACGCTGGCGCCAATGTGGGGTGCCACGGGTGCGACCCGAATCCCGGACCGGGCTGCAACGAAATTCGGGCCGCTGGTCGTAAGACCTTTTACTTCTCCGGAGATTTGGCAAATCCGAGGGCGTGCACCGGCCTGTTCGAAAAAGCGATCGCCGAGTTTGGTTCCATCGACATCTTGGTGAACAATGCCGGCACGATCCGGAGAGCCCCCGCAGCGGAATATCCCATGGAATTCTGGGACGAATTGATTGCTGTTGATCTGACAGCGGTTTTCCGACTATCGCAACTTGCTGGACGGCACATGCTGCAAAGGAGAGCCGGCGGCAAGATTGTCAATATTGCCTCGCTGCTCTCCTTTCAAGGAGGTATCTTCGTGCCTGCCTACGCGGCCGCAAAGGGCGGGCTTGCGCAGTTAACGAAGGCCCTCGCCAACGAATGGGCCTCCAAAGGAATCAACGTGAACGCAATTGCCCCTGGGTACATGGCTACAGACAATACTACCGCCCTACGAAACGACCCTGTCCGCAACCGCCAGATACTTGAGAGAATCCCCGCGGGAAGATGGGGAGAACCGAAGGATGTGGCGGGTGCTGCGTTGTTCCTGTGTTCGTCCGCGAGCGATTATGTGCACGGACACGTGCTCGCGGTGGACGGGGGCTGGCTGGCTCGCTGAGGAAAGGACATGTTTTCAGCCGTCGCCAAAAAGACGCTCAGCTTCAGGATATGGCCAGTTGGACTGTATCGCCCAGACATCCCAGTAATTCAAGGCTGATTCTGGTCCTTTGCGAGCTCCGACCTTTCAACGATGGTAGTGGCCCACAGAAATCCGGCGACAGCTTCCTTTGCATTGAGGGTCCTTGGGTAGCCGACATAATCGGCATAGTTGGCCTGTACGCACACACCGTCGCAAGCATTGTTGATATCGACTAACCCGTTTTCATGGACTGTGGCATTCGCCGTAATGGCTCGGTAACCGGCAGCAACAGTAGGCTCGTATTCCTGACGATTCAGGAGACCAAGCTCTATCCCGCGTTGAAGGGCATAGGTGAACATGGCGCTCCCAGATGTGTCGATCCAATTATCGGGCCGGTCGCCCTTGTCGACTACCTGGAACCATCCACCGGTCTTCGGATCCTGAACACGTTTCAGGGCGGCCGCAAGACGCGTGTAGATGTCCAGCACCTCATGGCGGCGCGGATGATCGACAGGCAGGTCGGCAAGAGTTTCGACGAGGATGAGAGCGTACCAGCCGAGGCCTTCGCTCCAGACCTCACCAGAGAGGCCTGTCCCGGGATCCGCCCAGAGCATCTTACGCTCTGGAATCACCGTGGCGAGTTTCGGATTTGCGGCCCAGGCATGATAGTATAAGCCGCTGTCTGCTTTCAGGGCATGTTTCGCAAAAATCGTGATTTGACGGGTCGCCTCATCGAAGCAGTATTCCCGATCGCCGATAGTTATGCCGTAGCGGATCAGGAATATCTCCCCCATGAACACGCCGTCTACCCACATCTCTCCCGGCAAGTTCGGGTTGTGCCAAAAGCCACCATCAGCATTTCGGGGGAAGCTGTCGAAAGCCCTGCGAATGGAAGCTGCAGCAGTGCGGTACCGAGGATCGTGAGTGTGTTCGTACAATCCCACAACGATGTTTCCGGCCATAACGTTGTCAAGGCTGTCCAGATTGACGTTCACCAGGTTTCCGCGCTTATCGATGAAGGGGTCGATCTCTCGTTTGATGAAATCGAAATACTTCTGCTCTCCCGTGAAACGCCAGAGCATTTCAAAGCCGTTTAGGGTGTACCCTTTCCAATACGACCAACGGGTAAGGCTATCCTGCGGAGTGCCCGGGTTGCGCTTCATTATGGTGTCGGCCATAGCTATCGACCAGAACTTCGGTCCCGGCCGCGTATCGAATGAGTGGAGGAGAAACGTCGCACTCGCAGTCAGAAAACCAGCCAAGAGCAGTGCCGATGCTTTCATCGGTCAGTAGTCTCCGTCAAAAAAATTCTTTGTACGCCTAGTGCTAACAAAAGCTAGTTGTCTATCCCTGGCAGGGTCGACTCTGTATTTGGTTACTTCCCTTTTCCCCCGCTATGGCTCATTTACCTCCGCAATGTGCGCAAGAGCGGTGTCGATCAGTCGGTTGTACTCATCCAGTGCGCAGCTCGGATGAGCATTGTCGGGATTTTTCCTGACAAATGCGGGCGACGCTTCCGTGGCGTGCATGGCTTTGATTTCCTTGGCCAACCCGGCGAGTTTCGTTGGCAGGCCGCTCACTTCCGTAAATGCAGTTCCTGGATGATAGCTGAGGCGGTCTCCCGTCTGCATTGCATCGATCAAGGAATCGGGCGACCAGTTCGTTGGCCAGGTAGCGTTTAAAATGTCATAAGTCTCGCGGAGTCGCGTGATCTTGCCTGCAAAACCATCAAGCATCGCGCGATTGCGCGCCATCTGGGGATCGATTTGTATCGTGAACGTCACTGCATCGGCTAAGCGGAAGCCATGCGTTCTAATCACAGTCGTTAGGGTGTTGCCTTCGAAATACCAGCCGGGCGCATCCTTGTTTTTCGCGTACGCTACGGACTCCCCGTTGACGCTCACCAAGGAGGGTGGCCAACTCCCCGGGAGGCGCACTTCGTAAGCCCGCTCTCTTCGCATGCCATTGTAGTGCCCCTGTGCACGCGCGACGGTGACGGTGAGGAGAGTGCCGTCCTGATTCAGCGACGCGCGAATGGGTGTCCAGGCGTTTTCGCCATGGAGGTAACCGGGCGTGTCACCCTCATCTTCATAGAGCCGATAATCGGAGACCTGCTCGTCTTTGAGCGGCAAGACGGTGAGAATCAGAAGGTCCGCAGGTTTTGCATTGGCATGGTTCCTGTCCGGCTGCATGGGAATAATACTGCCACTTTTCACGTATATAGGGATCTCGTTGATCGAGAAGCTGCGGTCCAATGCGACGGAACCTTGAAAACTGGCCCCACTGTCCCATTCGATCCAGTTCCCGGGTGGCAGCCATACTGAGATTTTCGCAAGTCGCGACCCCTTGTCCACCGGGTGGGTGACCGGAGCCGCGAGGAGGCTGTCCCCGAACATATATTCGTCCTTCGCATCATAAGCTTGCGGTGCGTCCGGCCAGTCATAGTAGGGAGGCCGAAGAAACGCCAAGCCGGTATCATATGTTTTTCTGGCCTCGGTGTAGATGTATGGCTGCATGGCATAACGACGTGTGAAACTTTGCTGCATCAGGTCAGAATATGGCTCGGGGTATGCCCAGATGCGGCGTTCCGCGTCTGGGTTCTTGGTCGTGTGGGTCCGCAAAATCGGACTGAAAATCCCCCACTGGATCCATCGCAAGTAAAGCTCAGGTTCGATGGCGCCGGGCATATGGCCGCCGATGTCGTGGCTCCAATAGGCATAGCCGACGTTCGCTGCGGTCGCTGTAAAATAGGGTTGGAACGCGAGTGAGTCCCAGACGGAAATGGTATCGCCCGAGAAGCCAATTTGGTATCGATGATTTCCCAGGCCGCCCCAGCGGTGAAACAGCAGCGCACGTTTACCTTCGCGCTCTTGGTCGGTGAAGAAAACATGGTTCAACCACCAGGTTGGATTTAGTCCGGCGATTTTGGTGGTGTCTTCCTGCTGCCAGTCGAGCCAGAAGAAATCGATTCCCTGGCGTTCCAGTGGGTGAAGCATGATCTTCATGTAGTTCGTTGCAAACTTCTTGTCCGTGATGTCAAAGGGAACGTATTGTCTCGTAGCTGGTTCGATGCCCATCGCACGAGCCATTTCTGGGTAGCGATCCTCCCAGGGCTGCACGCCGGACGCCGGATGAATATTCACTGTGGCTTTGAGACCCTGTTCGTGCACGCCTTTGAGAAATTGGTTCGGATCGGGGAATAGTAGTTTGTTCCAGGAGTAGCCTGTCCAGCCAAGCCTATGGCCGGAGGCATCCAGTTTGTTGTTTCCTGCGACCTCGTGGAATGTGGGATGCCAGTCCATGTCGATCACGAGTACATCGAGCGGAGTGTCGTGCTGATGGAATCCTCGAATCAATTGATTGAATTCCTGGTCTGTGTATGACCAGTACCGCGACCACCAGGCTCCAAAGGCAAACCGCGGCGGCAGCGGAATCTTTCCAGCCACGCGCGTGAAGTCGTAAAGAGCGCGTTTATAGTCGTGGCCGTATCCGAAGAAGTACCAATCCTGCCGATCCCCCGAAGGGCGCAGCATAACCCAAGGCCAAGGACTCCGCTCCCCGTGCAGGAACGAAAAATCGGCCGAGTCGAAGAGCTGCCGGGCACTATCGTCCACAACGGTCCAGCCGTCACGCGAGATCAGTCCGGGTTCAAGCTTGACGTCGGAGCCCCGCACACGGTCGAGCGTGCGTGTAGTGCCCAAAAGGTTGCCGGTATCCTCCATCCCCGGCCTCCACACCACTTCTTTCCCATTGAGCCTGAAAGTTATGCTGAGGTTGCCTGCGCTAAACTTGCCGTCCGAGTTTCCGGGTGCGTAGACGAGCATCAGCGCGCTCGTTTTGATTACCGCGCGTGCTCCACCTGGCGCTGTCTCGTGCGTGAATTGCGGGAGGGGCAGCTTCCGGTTCAGAAAGACTAGAGATGCGTGATCTTCGAATTTACCATCAGCCGCCCACTCCATTCGTATGAGCTGCGGAGTCAAAACGGTGAACCGTGCGTGCCCGACAATCGCGACGGCACGGGGATCGGCCACCGGATCATAACGGCCCTGGACGTTCGTGGCGGCGCTGGCGAAATGGGAGACTAGCAAGGCTCCCAGTCCTGTCGCCAACAGGCCTACCCAAAGCGTGCGTCGGAAATCTGTCATAAGTGTCTATTGTCCTCGCGTCTTTCTAGTGCGAACGAAACTCTTGGCTTCGAAACAGCTTTTGAAAGGGCTTTCCGACGCAGACGCAAGCCCGGACGACTATTTCTTTAGTGCGCCCTGATTTTTAGAACGGCTTCACCTGAGCTGGCTGGCGCGACTTGGGCTCGGAAGATCTTGGTCTCTGAATCGTAGGTCACATTCTTCAGCTCGCCTTTGAGCGCCTTTATTTTCGGCTGATCTGCGGAATAGCCCGATATTGTGCGCACGTGTTCATCTTGGGCGAATTTGAATGTTGCGGTAAGTGTCCCGCGATCACTAAGAGCGGCGATACGCTGCTTCCCCAAGGGGACAATTTTTTCCGTGTCACCCAGCAATGCCAATCCTTGGCGATTCACGGGAACGAGAATCAGATAAGCGAATCCGTCGCGAAAGGGCGCAGAGAGGGTTCCTCCTGCGGACACAACGGTACCCGTGTGAGCCCTCCAATCGTACGCATAGACCGGACCGGAGAAGCCAAGCTCGGCGAGCGCCACGGAAAATTCGGTATCCGTGGCGCGGCGCGGATAGGAGAAGACGTAACGCGCAGCCGAGTCCGCGAACTTTGTTTCGGCCACCGCAACCATGGGCATTTGCTGGTTAGACGCGTCGCTCGCGTAGATCGCATTAAGCGGGAGCAGCGAAGAATCCGGCTTGATAAGAAGGCCATCGAGGCGAACCACGGCCATTAGATTTTGCGCGTTGATGGAGCCTAGGGCGTCGCCGACGCCCACCGGCCCGGCGGAAAGTGTGGAGATGATCAGATTCGGCAATTCCGCACTGAAGAAGACGTCTGTCCATGGCCAAAGGCCCATGGACCTGGCCAGACGGGAGTCATAAAGGAACTCGTCCCATTTGTCCGGAGTGAGCTGGTCGCTGCTGGTGCGAATGGTGTCCAGGTTGGGATACAGCGTGCTCGCCATGTAATGCGCAGGGAGCGGCATGCAATATTGAATATCCATTCCGGAGGATTGCATGGACGAAGACATGTTGCCGAGGAAGGCTTCCGGATCTTCGAGGTTGAGTTCCGGCAAGGCGTTATGATCCAACCAGTCTTGTTCGTAAGTCACCACACCTGAGTCGTGAAGATAAGCGGCAGTGGCTTTCCAGAACGCGGGATCGGTGATGACATTGTTGGATAGCTTGAATTCCTTGCGATACGGGCTCGCCGAGGAAATCCATCGGGCGTGACTAACGATTGGGAGACCAAGCGACTTTTGGAAAGCCGCTAGGCCATCCGGGAAGAGCGTTTTATCGGCCCTATAAACGTATTCGCCAAAAGGTACGGTGTTGCCTTTGGCGTCCCAACGGCCATCCTCACCCTTTGGATACCACCAGCTATCGAGTTGCATGTAGCCGAGCGGAATGCCCAGTTTTTTGAATTCGTCTCGGATGGCCAGCAGCGTTCCGGCGTAACCAAATTGCGGTTCGAACTTGTAATAGTAATAGGCGCCATTGTCGGTCCAATAGCCAAGCTTCGAGAGAATTATGCTCTGCTGATTTGTGGGAGGTTGCTTGCCAGATAAAGCGAGCAGCGCATTACCCCAACTCGCGAACGTCTCATTCATGCCCTTTCCGAAGACGATAAGAGTGGAATGACTGAAGCCCGCGGGAAGGGTCTGGATTGTCTCCACGATCCGGCTGTTGACGCTATGATCCGGCAGCTCGTTCATCCGCGACACGAGAAAATGATCGGCAGGGGAAATCACGAGCACGTTCCCTTGCTTATCGAATATCGCAGAAGGCCCCTCAGGACCGACGGAGCCGAACTCATACTTGCCAAAAGGCCTGTGCTGGTAGGAAAAGCGAAATAAACCATCGGGCAGGCGTAGAAACGATGGAAACGGTGCGTCATTAGGCCCCGGAGAATTCCAGGTGTCGCGAAAAAGAACGGCGGGCAAGCGCTTGTACACCAGAATCTCGGCAGTTCTCGCGCTGTTGCGGTACGTAGCGCTCAACGCAGCGAAGTCACCAAGTTTGTCGGCGCCGCTGGAACTGCGGACCGAAGAAACCGGTTCGGGGAGTTTGCCTTCGATGATCCAGCCAGCGGCCAAAAATTTCAGATCGTACGAACCGTCAGGATTCATTGCGGCTTCGATTACGCTGTTTCTCGCCGCTGGATGCGCGCTCGACTTTTGCGCGGCAGCATTCGCGTTGAACAAAACGAAGATAGAACACGCTAGAACCACTGAAGTGCACAAACGGCGGAGTGTAGCAGTCATGGAAGCTCCCTTTCTGCGTGCAGCGTGGAACAAGAGCATGAAAAATCCCAAACAAGAACGGGCTCGGGAAAAATCACGCGGTCGAGATTTCAATGCTGACGTTCGATGGGAAGAATATACGCTCCGGTGGCTTTCTATTCAACGGCCAGGCAATCTAAAGTCTCATTTCGAAAGCGCAGGCCCTCACCTGGCGGTTCGCATTATGAGAGAAAGGGCTTCCAGCGTTCCAGAATCACTCGTAGCTCATTGACGTCCTCAGGGTGAAGTGTTGGAAGCGGGGGACGCACTGGACCCGCAGCGAAGCCAAGCATGCTCATCATTTCCTTCATGACGGCAACTTCATATCCCTTTCGGCGAGCGCGAAGCCCGTACAGAGGGATCACGTACGTGTTCATCAGGCGCATGAGGGTTGCAGAATCGCCCGCGGAAGCGACCTCATGAAGTTTCAGAGAAAGCTTCGGCGCAACCGTTGCAATGCTCGACGTGTACGTGCGAATGCCAATGCTGTAGTAACCCGGCACACAGTCGTCGCCCGCGCCACCGATCCAATACAGTCGATCGCCAACGCGGTTCATAATCTGCTGGCATCGCCGCAAATCACCCTGGCCATCTTTCCAACAAACGAGCATGGGGACACGTGCAGCCAGTTGTTCAACCCATACCGGCCCCGGGTTGACCCAATCGCGGCTGTACACAAGCAGCCCCAGCGAAGTGGCGTCACCCATCTCGGCATAATAATTGGCGAGTCCTTCCTCGTCGGCATTCGGATAATAGGGAGGCAAAGCCAGGATGCCATCTGCACCAGCCCGCGCCGATTCCTGAGCTAACTCGATACCTATAGGGCCATTGAATCCTGTCCCGGCGATGACCGGAATGCGGCCGTGTACTTCTTCTACCGTTGCCCTTACGACTTCCAAATGCTCGGCCGGCGTCAACGAATACATTTCACCTGTGCCTCCCGCGGCGACAATCGCGGCAATCGGCGTTTCCAGGAGGCGTTGAAGATTTTTTCTAAGACCGGAAACATCCAAAGACAAGTCCGGCTTTAACGGTGTGATCGGGAACGCAATCACACCGCGAAGTTTGCTTCGCAGTTCTTCGGGCTTCATTTGTTCACTCGCGCGGGCGGAAGTGAAGCCATGAAACGCTGGAGTTGGGAGAATGGAAGAGGCTGCCACGACGCCGGCACCGTCGATAAACTTTCGGCGTGAAAAATGTGAGGACATTGTCGCATCTCCTTGTCATACTGTGATTGTCAAATACCCCGAAATTCCAGATAGCGCAAGCGTACCTTGGGAATGCAAGTTCCTGGACGAAGTCGCCTCGCGTATTTTACGCTGTACGCTGTGACAGATAGCAGCTGCGTGATTCTCATGCTTAGGAAACTCCTTGGAGGCAAGCGTTGCTGGTGCGATTAAGCTGTCTCACACTAGTTCTTGTTTTTCTTTGCACCTCATCATCGCTGGCGCAATCGCTTGATCTGGCGGGAATCGCTCATGTAGCCTTTCGCGTGCGCGACACCCAGCAGTCCAGGGACTTCTATCGCTCGCTCGGTTTCGAGCAGGCTTTCGAATTCTCTGAGCCTGGTAAGCCTTCGGTTTTCTATATCAAGATCAATGATCGCCAGTTTATCGAGCTTTATCCTCGCTCCGGGAATGATCAGCAAACTGGCCTTCTTCACGTTTGCTATGAAGTAGCTGACATAGACAAGCTGTGGGATGAGTACTCGAAACTCGGGTTAAACCCGACGTCCAGCCACAAGGCCCGAGCCGGCAATTTGTTATTTACCTTGCGTGATCCTGGAGGACAATTGCTCGAATATACGCAGTACCTTCCGGAATCGCTGCACTCCGAGGCTTTCGGGAAGCATCTGGGTATGCATCGCATCTCGCAACATCTGAAACGGGTCGCCGCTCCGGTGGAGAATTTGAGGGCTGCGGAACTGTTCTATACTTCCAGGCTTGGATTTCAACGAGTCGACGCGAGCGATACGACTCGCTTACTCCTCCCTGGAAATTCCGGCGATGAAGTGCAACTGGAAGCAGCAACTCCGTCAGCAAAGCCGCGCCTCGGTTTTGCGGTTGCCCACCTCGCCCAAGCGGCGGATTATTTGCGTGCCTCGGGAATTCCAAGCCAAGCAAATGAGGACTCCATCGCTATCACCGATCCCGACGGTGTGGTGATTTTATTCATTCCGGAAAAAGGCGATTTTCGGAGCGAAACTGGGGTGGCCATTGATAAGCCGCGCTGAGGAGCACGGAAGGATTGGAAGAAGAAGGCATAAAGAGCCGGGGGTATCGCGAACACCATGTGCAGAATGACCGTGAATAGCCGGATATTGGCCGCGCTTCTTGCGTACATGACGGCCGTGAGTCCTGTCTGTGCGGGACAGCAGAAGGAATTCAGTAACTGGCCGGCGGGAAGCTCGCCGAAAGAGATTGGCAAGCGCGTGGCAGAGCGTTTCGTGGCAAGTCCGCACGCAAATTTTGGAAAAAACACCGCGCCTGCGTATATCACCTACCCGGAATCTGTGAGCTGGTACGGGGCTTTGACCTTTGCTCAGTTGAGTGGCGACAAGGATCTTACTTCTCGCTTAATCCGCCGTTTCGATCCCCTGCTTGCGGAAGAATCCGCACTCGTGCCCTTACCGGATCATGTCGACAAAACCGTGTTTGCTGCTGTGCCGCTGGAGATTTACATCGAAACCCAACAGCAAAAATATCTCGACTTGGGCCGGCAACTTGCCGACAAACAATGGGAGGAGCCAACGCCCGAAGGATTGACATCGCAGAGCCGCTTCTGGATTGATGACATGTATATGATCACCGTGGCGCAGGTGCAGGCTTATCGCGCCACGGGAGAATTTAAATACATCGACCGCGCCGCCCTGGAAATGGCTACATATCTCGACAAACTCCAGCAGCCCAATGGACTTTTTTACCATGCTCCTGATGCTCCCTTTTTCTGGGGTCGCGGCAATGGGTGGGTCGCTGCGGGCATGACGGAGCTGTTGCGGTCGCTGCCCGCGAATCATCCTTTGCGTCCGCGGATCATAGAAAGCTACCGGGAAATGATGGCGTCCCTGCTGCGATTCCAAGGGAAGGACGGCATGTGGCGCCAGTTACTCGATCATCCGGAGGCTTGGCCGGAGTCTTCATGCACGGCCATGTTTACATTCGCAATGATCACCGGAGTAAAAGCTGGCTGGCTTAACCACAGATTTTATGGCAAGGCGGCGCGGAAAGGATGGCTGGCTCTGGTGGGCTATTTGGATCCGAACGGTGATCTGAAAAACGTGTGCGAGGGTACGAACAAGAAAAACGACCTCGCTTACTACCTGAACCGCGCGCGTAACACCGGCGACCTTCACGGTCAAGCTCCGCTGCTTTGGTGTGCTTCGGCGCTGTTAAGATGACGCGAAACAGCGTCCCTCTCGCGCGTTCTCCCGCTATCAGCGGCAGTATTAGGGGAGACCGGACTGGCGTTGCTTCGTCCGGATTCGTTGCTCGGACTACGACTCTGTCTCTCGACCTTCGGTAGGACGGTAGGCACGGGCGCTTCCTACGGTCCGCGAAATATACTCCAGCAAGGCGGGATCGTAGCTCATGTCTTTTGAGGGCAGCTGGGCAGCGCCGTTCACCAGCGACCCGCTCTCTACTGCGGCGACGGTCCAGCTGGGCAAGAATCCAGCACACTTCTTCAGCCACGTGATGTTGTTGCCCGGTCTGCCGGGAAAGCGGGAGCACTCCGCCCGGACAAAGTCCCACTCCACCACGTCCTGTAGGAACGGATTGCGGGAGAGAAAGAGGCTTGACGGCTTGCCCCCCGGAAACAAGTCCGAAAACTCGTAGGGATCGAGGGTGTCTGGCGTCTTGGCGGCCAAGATTGCTTCGTTGATGCAAAGTTTCAATCGCTTCTTAATCTCCGGGTGAATGATGATGGTATTGCATTGGTTGCCATCCATCCAGCCGGGATCACGATGCGCAAACGACACCTTGCCATCCGCGGTCATACCAAAGAAGTTCTTGATGGCACCCGTGTGCCCCGCATCATGCTTTTTCATCAGGTGGCAATCGAGGAGGAAGTCCGCATCCATCACCAACTTGGGGATGACATAGGGGCCGCCGTAAGGCATATCCAGCGTCATAGAGGACCCAGCCTGTTCTTCTCCTGCACATAGGACGCCCGGGGAGCACGCTAGCAGGTCGTTTTTCATTTCGTCCGGGAATGGCCGGGAGCAGTCCAGGAAAGTTATGTTGCTGTTCCGTACACCTATGCTGTTCAGGCTTTTGGTTAGCGCGGCCATCATCGCGGGCGAGGTGTTCAACGCCGCCGCTTTCCAATCTCTTCTGGTGTTATTTAAATTGATTTTAACCACGATCTTGGACGCCGTGGAAACCCCGGGGAGGATTCGCGCCCAGGCGTCCTGTGGCGTGGCGGTGCCGGAAAGTTCCATGATGCCGTTTTCGAGCATGTGCTGGATCCTGGCGCTGTCGAACTTTCGCCAATAGTATGGTGTGCCGAAAGTATACGCGGCAGCTACGGCGGGATCGTGTACTCGGACTACCACTTTGTGCCTGTAGCCATCGGCTTCCCATGAACTCACGGGACCGAACAGGCGTGAAGGCGGCAGGGCATTAACCAGAAGCCCGGTGGCCACAGCGCGTGTCGAGGTCTCCAGAAAATCCCTGCGAGTCAATAATCTATTGCGGTTCATGGCATCTTCTCCTGAAACGGATGAAAGACCACCCGTGGCTTTTGCCTCCGCAGGGGCGCGGCACGCGCCCTCGTAGACTGCGAGTGGGAGCCCGCGCGCATACTTGTCGGCACCTCACAAACGATTCCCCAGCTCTGTCAGGACGGCAGTGAGATGCGTCACGCACACCGGTGATACAAGTCACCGTAAGAGTCCCGCACCGCCCGCCGCTCGCATTTCGCTTGCACCAGCTCCTCTGGCGCCCGGTCGAGCCATTCAATATCGTCGCTCGATAATGTTCCGTACTGCTTTCCGTCCCACGCGGCTACGCCGGCCGAGCGCGCGAAGCCCACAGAGTAATCCGGCTTGTAGCTCAGCGGAGGATAACTCGTGATTTTCGCTTCCAAGGTTACTAACAAACTCATGAGCTCCCCCGGAAGGCCGGCAAGCCAGGTCTGCGGCGACCTGGCGAGCCTCATCTTCGCCCTCTTGGGTGACCAGCTTTCAGCACTTGATCGGCAGCTGAGCCCGGCTTTTCTACGGCTTGTGGACCGTAACCTCGTTCTACTCGACCGACACAAAATCGAAGTACGCTAGATTGTTCCCTTTCCTGTAGTGCAACGTCAGCACCTGCGGCCCCGCCTGCGGCAAATCGATTTCTCCGCATTCGGCCTTATTCCACATGTGCACTGTCATCCACTCCGGATGTTCTTGAACCGGAAATCCTTTCCACGTGTCCACCGGCAGCTTGCAGTCCGCAGCGGGCTTATCGTTCAGTGAAAATTGAATCGTTTGCCCAAGGTTCGAATACATGGCCACAATTTTGTATCTTCCTGCCTTCTTCACTTCCACCGTGTACTTCGTCCACTCTCCGTCTTCCGTCCACCCTATGTACAGTTGCTGCCATTCCGGCGTGACCATGTTCGGATGGTTCAGGTCCGCCTGCTTTTTCACGTAAGAAATGTCCACACCCTCGCCTTCTCGAAAGTGACATATTTCCGCAGGCACCCCCTCCTCGCAGTGTCCCGGCTTGTAATTCAGTTCTCCGCTTCCGTGATTCACGGTGTCTGTATCGTGATAGGCGACTCCTTCGCCGCCCAGGTCATACAACGTTGCTTGCAGGCGCCCCGGGATTGTCTGCGGACCGCCAATGTGATTCGCATCGTGAAAAGCGGTCCCTTTATACCCCTCTGGAATGTTTCCGGACACACTCAGACCAACAACCACCACCAACACCAGCGTTTGCACACAAAGGTTCTTCGTCATAATAGTCGACCCCGCTGTGTCAACAAGATGGGTATTCCCTCGTGCTCGCCATTGTACCTTATCACTTGGCGCAACGAGGCCGTGCTGCCAGCCGAAGGGACATCCGCACAGTTTTACACTCGGTTCGGGCAGACTGTTCCGGAAGTGCACAGATCACCTGCGCCTGCGTCGATCCAAACTCACGGGCATCCGCTCCGTGGCATGAAAGTGCTAATCACCCGCCGCGTGCAGCACATCAAATTAGCTGTTCGTGTGAGGGACACCCATAGTTTCAACCGCTCCCGACTGCGGAGTTCTGTGTGCGCTCCATATCTCCGTGGCAATCCGCGCCGCGCGTGCGCCTCACAATCGACGTCACAGACAGTCTCCCTGACTGGCAGCGGAATTTGCTTGAATGGACGAAACAGGCAGCTCAACAGAATACGAGCGCTGCCAAGGCGTCCTAACCCACATTTCCATTTTGAGTCGTAATTCTGAATCCTCCGATCGTCGCAATCGTCAATGTTTATAAGGGTGCGAACGCGATGAAGATGTTCAGGAGGTGAATACCTAATGGGTGAGATACAGAACCGGCCCTTTCAGCTTTCCTTCAATGCGTCTCTCAAGGTCGGCTTCCAAGGTTCTCGCGTCACTTCCGACGGCGGCCTGATTCTGGTGCGTGAACTCGACGAGCGGCTCGGGTTCGGCGAACTGATCGCGCAGCATCTGACGGACTTCCGTGGAAAGAATGCGCAACTTGGATTCGCCGACCTGCTGCGGCAATCAGTCTATAGTCGCCTGGCTGGCTACGAAGATCTCAACGACGCCAAGAGGCTCTCCCAGGACCCAGCCTTTCGGCTGATCGGTTTGGAAAAGATTTGGGATCGAGGCGCCGCTCTCACTTCGCGGTTGCAGAGTTTCGAGACCGAGATCCTGGCTGAGGACGCGAACTTCGCCGGGCTGGCGGGCCTCAGCCGAGCATTGATCGCGAAGGCGGAGGCGCTGGATTCAGGGTACCGCACAGTCCTGGACATGGATTCGACGGAGATTCCGGTGTACGGAGAGCAAGAGCAGAGCGCCTACAATGGGCATTTCGAATCGACCTGTTACCACCCTCTGTTGCTGTTCAACCGGGACGGAGATTGTCTGGCGGCCAAGCTCCGTCCCGGCAATGTTCACAGCGCCGAGGGCTGGGAAGAACTTCTGCTGCCCGAGATCGAGGGACAACAGAAACTGGGCAAGGAAGTGGTGTTTCGCGCCGACGCCGCCTTTGCCAAGCCGGAGATTTATGAAGCGCTGGAAGAGCGGGGCGTGAAGTATGCCATCCGCATCCCGGCCAACGAGAACCTGGATCGGGATGTGGGGGAACTGCTGCCGAGCCGGGCGGGGGTGCGGTTCTATAACAAGCGGGGCACGGCTGAGCAGTGGATCAAAGAGGGGAAGCAAGCGGTGAAGATGACGCGGTTGAGCTGCCATCGGTTCCGTTCCAACAAAGTTCGGTTGTGGCTCAGCATTCTCGCCTACAACCTGGGCAACCTGTGGCGGCAGCTGGTGCTGCCGAAGGGAATCGGAACGTGGTCGTTGACCAGCTTGCAGCAACGGTTGGTGAAGACCGCCGGGCGGCTGGTAAAGCATGCCCGTTACTACTGGCTATTGCTGGCGGAGAGCCATCTCACGCGGCGCTTGTTCGGAAGCATGCTGCGGCGGATGGAGGGTTTGCCCCTGCCAGCCGGGTAGGCGCGGCAGCAAGGCGAAACCAATCTGGACGACGGAGGGGAGTTGACAGGGGAGGTGTCCGTGAAATGGATTCGAAATCAGGCAAGTCACGGCTTTTTAGCCTGGGCAGAGGACCTGCGGGGACGACAGGGTCTTTGCCGTTGGAACGAATGCGAAAAAGGTGGCGAGCCGGGCACTCGGGCGTATATTCTCTGGTGGCCGGGCAAGCAAAATCGAAATTCCGGCTGAGTGGAGTTCAGCACCGATAGCCGGTGTAAGAAACGACACAGAAAGTGAGGTCAAATGCGTAGAAACAGTCTGTTCCTCCTCCTCGTCGTCCTTCTCACTTCTGTCTGGACTGCACATGCGCAAGAGGCGTTGGTCGCCATGGATCTTGGTCCCGCCTCAAGTCGAGTGCCTATAACTGAGTCCGATTGGCAGGCGGGAGTCACCTTCGATCGATTCTTTCGGGCGAATGGCCAGAACATTCCTGTAACGCCCACCTCCGTCTCTGTTGTGTGGGATTCCGCGGCTCTCTACGTGCGCTTTGTTTGCGCAGATCCGGAGCCGATCTATCGGAACGGTGTGCGGCTGCGCCGAACCGATCGTGTCGAAGTGGGCTACTTGGCTCCTGGTGCGCAACAGCAGGATCTTTGGCAATTTGATGCCGATCAGAGTGGGCAGGCATTGGTACGGCACGCCGGACGTCCGGAACAGCACGACGCGAAAACTGAGATTGGCGCGGCTGGCTGGAGCGCGGAAATAACCATTCCCTGGAAGGAAATCGGAGGGCTGCCATCAAAACCTTTCCTGCTGCAGTTGTCGCGCACTCGCGGACTCACCGGTGAAGTGCTAAGCCCGTCAGCCGCGGATTTTCACGATGGTCCGGCAGATACCGTTCGTGCCCCTGCGGCAACAGATCAATTCATCGAGGTCAGCCTCGGAGGCGCAAAGGGGATCAAGACCGCCGGTTCTGGACTGATAACGCTTCCATCGGGCACTCGACGCTGGGAACGCAGAGCCCTGTTGCATCACGCCAGCATCGAGGAACGCAAGCAGCTTGCGCGTCTCCAGCAGGAACTCGGCTCCCAGCCTACGACAGGCCCCAACTTGGCCGAGCGTGTCCATCTTGCGGAAATTTGGTATGACCTGCTGGACCAGGAAGGCGTCAGCTTCCATTGGGATAGTGGCGTTTGGCTGCTGCAGCCCGGAGAACTCGATCCCTGGACAGCCCGGCACAAGTTTAATGATGCGCTCAGGCAAGGCGATGAGCAGGCGGCATGCCAAATCATCGATTCGCTCCTGAAGCATTTCAGCCGTTTATCCCAAGCATGGTTCGCCGATGGGACGCCGGGCGATGTGCGAGAGGATGCGTGGACTCCGATCAGCGTGATCGAGTCTGCCGCTATGGCGAACGACGAAGTTGTCCTGCAAGCACGCGCCGGCCAGAAACCTTTCGACCTGTTCGTTTCGTTTCCCTCGACCGGTGGTGTCCGGCTTCATGGACCGTCCGTAGGCCATTTTGCACCCGCCCAGCTGTCGACCATCCAACTCACCAAGGCCGCGAACGCAGTTCATGCGGCTACGAACAATCTCACCGTGGACGTAGCTTTTGGAGCGTTCTGGCATATTGATCTCCGCGCCTCGGGGAACTCGCAACCTGTTTGGGCGCTGCGTCAGGGGGACCTGTCAATTCGTCAGGACGACAGTGGCAAGATTGCGGGCGTGGACCTGAGAGGTGACCTGAAGCCCGCTGACAAAATCGTTGGCCTCGGCGAACGGTTTGATTCTCTCGATCAGCGCGGCAAGACTTTGACCCTGTGGCAGCTTGATGCATGGGACTCCACCACGTTGGGCGGTCTCAGCAACCAGGCATATAAGCCGGTCTCGTACTGGCAGAACACATCCGGATATGGAGTGTTTTGGAATACCAGCTATGAAATCCGCGCCGATTTCGGTAATGACCAGGAGAATCGTTATCGCGTGACGGCAAACGGCCCCACGTTTGATCTCTATATCTGGCAAGGTGAGCCCAAAGAGCTCCTGCAAAGGTACACGGCTCTGACCGGAAGGCCGTTATTGCCGCCGGCATGGGCGTTTGAGCCGTGGGCGGGAGGAGGCGGCGAACGATGGGCGGAGGAACGGTGGGAGAGCCCCACGCAGAACATCTTGAATGTCATTGACCATTTCCGCCGGCTCGACATTCCTCACTCCGCTATTTACGCCGAAGGTCCGGCAAGCTTTGATCCTCTCTTGCATCGCAAGCTCGCGCCAATGGATATTCACGTCCTGACATGGGGCCGAAGTCAGCCCGTCGACTGGACCATGGACAGAATCAAAGCAGCTCTTCCGGATGTTTCCGAAGATAAGCTCCCGCTGATGAGGCTGGCGACCGGAAAGATATATCTATTACAGCCGCCTCATGTGTTAGCCCCGCAGTATCCTTATATTGATTTCACGGCACCACGCAGCATCGATCTGTTGCGTGCGTTTTGGAAGGAGCGCCTGGATCTAGGAGTCGCCGGGACGATGGCCGATTTCGGGGACCTGGTTCCGCGCGATGCGCTGTTCTACGACGGTTCAACCGGAGAAGAGATGCACAATTGGTACGTCCGTTCATACAACCATGCGGTGCATCAAGTATTTCAGGAGCGCCGGGGAGATGATTTCATCCTGTTCGCGCGCGGTGGTGCGCCAGGAAGCCAGGTGGATGCCGGACAGATGGCCGGAGATCACGCCACGGATTTTCGGGGTTTCGACGAATCGATCATCGGTGGCCTGAGTGTCAGCACATCGGGATTTTCCAATTGGGGTTCGGATGTTGGTGGCTATTGGGGCAAGGCCGACGAAGAAGTGTATCTGCGCTGGGTTGAGTTCGGCACATTTTCTCCTCTGATGCGTTTCCACGGAACGGAACCAAGAGAGCCGTGGTACTACAGCGAAGCCGCGGTTGGCGTCTACAAGAAGCTGATGTGGGTGCGGGAGAATATCGTCCCCTACGTCTATGGCTCGGCCCAAGACACGCATGCCACCGGTGTTCCGCTGATGCGCTCGATCCCAACGGTTGCCTGGGACGAATACATGTTCGGGGATGACATGCTCGTAGCTCCGGTTCACTCCCAGGGAGAGCATCGTACGATCATTCTTCCCCAGGGGCATTGGACCGATCTTTGGACGGGAGCGCCCGTCGCCGACGGTAAACATGAATGTAACGTTCCCGTCGACGACATTTCGGTTTTCCTGCGCGCTGGCGCGCTGGTTCCGGTGGAATTAGCGCCCAACCTTGCGCTCGGTGAATCGATGTCTGAGGGCAAGGTGTCCGCCTTGATGGTGACTCCGCCGGATACGGAACCGACCACGCATAACTGGAAACTTCCGGCTCATTCGGAGGTCACACAGCTTCATTTGGCCGCCGAGGCCGACGGCTTTACCGTTACGGCCGAGAACTGGCGCGAGCTCCAATATGTGCTCGTATCGGGACTGCGAACCGCCACCAAGAGCGTTACCGTTGACGGCCAGAGCGTGCCGGAGTTTGACGCGGAACAGAAGATTTCGCTTCCACCGGGATGGCAAATGGTAGGGAGCGACCGGTTGCTCGTTCGCCTGCCAGTCGGTCTGAAACACGTGATCCGCTTTTCTGAGAAGTGACGGCGAAAGAATCTATAAGGGTTTGCTCTTCCAGGCAAAGAAGAATCACGTACGACCAGAAGACGAAGTCCTCAGACAGGTCCGTAAAATGGAGAAGCTCGCCCCGGGTAGCGCAGCAGTGTTTGAATACCGGCGAGACGGCTATCGTGCACTGCTCGGGAATGTTCTTCTCCGAGTTCGATCGCAGAGCCAGAGTTTAGTCGAAAGATTTTTTTTCGATGGGCTCGTTCTCAGGCGAAGAGTTCCTTTCCTGCAAAATCGGCCTTTGCCGAATGTACTATGACGCCGTGCGTAAACTTCTAGTGGTCCCGATGGGCGATAATGACGCGCTTTGCCCTAGAGCTGCGCCACAGGGTTCTTGTTGAGGTAGAAGAGCTGGGCTAGCGCCTCATGACGGTAGAAACTCTTGATGATTCGGACGCCTGACACAGGAATGCCACAATGCCTTTCACCACGCTGACCGATGAAGAAGAAAAAGAAATGTGGCGGCTGTCGCGTCTCTACTGGAAGGAAGCCCTGCGATGCGAGCGAGCGAAGGCGCATCGCCCAGGATGCGTCATTCTCGGCTCCGCGCTCGAAACCCTTCTGATCCTCATGATTAATTGTTTCTCGGACGAGGCGGAGCTGACCGGAAGGCTTACGCTGAAAAAGGGGGTGCCAAAGCCCCCATTGGATTGGCAGCTCGTGGAATTGTTGAGAGTAGCGAGAGCCGCAAAGTGGCTGCCTGCGGCCTTGAACCCGGACGACGACTGGGATAGCAGAAAGGCACGCATCGGTGACTGTGCCGAGCTGGTTCGTATGGTTAGAAATCTCGCGCACCCGGCGCGCTATTTGAAGGATCATTACCGCAAGAGGGTCACAAAGAAATATCTCCAGAGGCAGTTCGAACTCGTGCTCCTCTGCCGGGACTGGCTTTCCACTCGCAATAACAAAGCCCTCTTGGAACATATGAAGGCAGAAGGTACTCGCTCACGCTATAGCGAGAAGTACCGCCCCGTTTTCGGTGCGGATGTCATTTTGACAAAGGACAGGCACTCTTTCCGCGCTTTCCATCTGCCTTGTTTTTACACTCAAATTATGCTTAGGATACGGGCTGCGGAGGCTCTTCTCCCCGACGAGACTTCTTTCGCTTGAAAGGAGCCCCACCCTACTGCGGAGGATTTTGACCATGACTCCTAATCCTAATATCTCTCGCCGCCGGTTTATGCAGGCTGCCGGTGCGGCTTCAGCGGGCCTGGCTCTGGGCCCCTACTGGGGGTTCGGCAAGGCCACCGTCATTAAGCCCCTGCGGCGCGACATGGGCCGGATGCATTTTGAGGCGACCACGCTCGGCCTGGGTGGACAAGCGTCGCTGCAATGGACGCCAGCGGACGTCGATCCGGTCAAGATCATTTTGAAAGCGTTCGATTTGGGCATCAACTATTTTGATACCTCTAACGCGTACGGCCCAAGCCAGATGAATTTCGGTAAAGCCTTTCGGAACCTCCATTTGACGCCCGGTCAGACGGGATATGACGAACGGCGTCGTCGCGAGATCTTCCTGACCAGCAAGACCATGCTGCGTTGGGGAAAGGGTGGATATGCGAAAGAGAACTTGCGAAGCTTCAGCGACGGCGAGCAAAGTTTTCACGCCATCGATGACCTGAAACGCACCCTGACGCAAGTCTTCGGCGATGGAAGGGGGGCCTATCCTTCCGGTGCATATCTGGATATGGTTCTTATCCATAATCTGAGCTCCATGGCGGAAGTCGAGGCGGTCTGGGAAGGTTTCGACAAGCCGGACCCTCGCGCCGAAAACATCGGGACGCTGGCGGCCCTGCTGGATTATCGCGACGGCACTAATCGCACAGGTCTCAACCCCAAAGAGGAGAAGCTGATTCGCCACTTGGGATTTTCCGGCCATCATTCACCGCCGGTGATGATCGAAATGATTCAACGGGACGAGGGCAACGTTTTCGATGGCATGCTAGTGTCCATCAACGCCAACGACCGGCAGAGCTTCAACATGCAGTACAACATCAATCCGATCGCGGTGGCAAAAGGTATGGGGGTGATCGGCATGAAGGTGTTTGCGGATGGCGCCATGTACAGGAAGGAACCCGACCTAGAACCGCACACGGCCCAACACATCGTCCGAACCGTAGGCAGCGACTCGCTACCGAGCCGGCGGTTAGTGGAATACGCGTTGTCGACACCGGGCATTGGCACGGTCATCATCGGTACGGGGCAAATCTCCGAGGATCCCGAGAGTTGCCAACTGCAACAGAATCTCTCAGCGGCGCAAATCGCGCCCAAGGGGCTTAGCGCTACCGACCGGGTTGCCATCGAAAAATTGGCTAGCGTGCCGAAGGATGGCAAGACGAACTATTTCCAACTTCCTAAGCAGGAAATGACGCCTCCCCGGGATGCCTTGGCCAAGCAGGAAATGCGTGCGGGGAAACGCGTAGTCAGCCTGAACTGGCAAATGGCCTATGCCGGCGACGAACCGATTTCACACTATGAGATCTGGCGGGATCACCAGATGGTGGACCAGGTAGCCTACCAGCCACAGACCAGCAAGAAGCCGTTTGAGTTTGCCGATGCCGTCAGCGACAAGACTGCTCACACTTATCAAATTGCTACTGTCGACGCGGCGGGTCACAAGGCCTTGACTGAAGAAATCCACGTGGTGTCAGTTGCCTAGCAGGCGGGTGGCGGAGAAATAGCGTGTCGCTTGAGGCTGGGCTGTTCCGCGATCCAGACGGCAAAGAGCAAATCCCATTCCCACCATATCTCCGGAAAGATGAGCTGTGCGCCGCGCTCGTGAAAGGCTTTCCACCGCCTGTGCAGGTGTGCGGGAAGAGTGCAGTAGTCGGCGAGCGGATTCTGGCGTCGAAGACACAAGGCCACAGCTCGCGAGAGATCGCCTCAATCCTCGGGCTCCGCAGCATAGCCTCGTTTCACTGTCCGTTTTCGCCACTGGAGTGAACCCTTGAACTGACACACAAAAATGGGGCACAGTTTCCGGGAAAGGAACCACAGTGAAGAGAAAGCGATACTCCCGGAGATTTCAGCGAATGGCTGTCGCACGCATGGAGACTTGTGAAGACGTCGGTGAGTTAGCGCGAGAACTCGGGGTGCGACCGAGGTGCCTCTACAAGTGGCGCAGGAAGCTGGAGATGGTTGAACCAGGACAAGAAGCGTCGCGGCCCAGCACGCACGCATCTGCTCACCGCAAGGAAATCCATCGCTTGAAGCAGCTTTTGGCAGAGAAGACCCTGGAGGTGGATTTTTTCAAAGGTGCCTTGCAAAAAATCGAGGCTCGACGCCAGCGCAACAGCGGCTCTGGCGAAATGGCATCTACGACCAGATCCGAGAAGTGATGTCATTGCAAGGCAGCCTGAGTATCGAGCGTATGTGTCAGATGGTGCCGGTCAGCCGCCGGGGCTTTTACCGGTCGCTGAAGGAACAGCAACCCGTTGAGGAAGAGATGGAAGTGCGATCTGCGATCCAACAAATTGCCTTGGAGCATCGCCGCCGTTACGGCTATCGACGAATTACGGCGGAGCTGCACCGCCAGGGCATGCAAGTGAACCACAAGAGGGTGGCGCGGATCATGCGAGAAGATAACCTGCTGGGGATGCAGCCGGAGCGGTTCGTGGTCACAACCAATTCGAATCACAAGCTGGAGATATATCTCAACTTAGCCAGTCGTATGAAATTGACGAGCATCAATCAGCTCTGGGTGGCCGACATAACGTACATCCGGCTGAAAGCCGAGTTTGTCTATTTAGCGGTGATCCTCGATGGGTTCTCTCGCAAAGTGGTGGGCTGGGCACTGGATCGAACTTTGGCAATTCGACTGACGATCGGGGCGCTGGAGCAAGCCATCGAGAGACGACACCCGGAACCTGGCCTGGTGCATCACTCGGATCGAGGATTACAATACGCCTCGGAAGAATACGTGAAAGTCCTTGAGAACAACCGCGTGATTCCGAGCATGAGCCGGCCAGCAAATCCGTATGACAACGCGAGCTGTGAAAGCTTCATGAAGACACTGAAGCGGGAAGAAATCTACGCCAACAACTACGACGACCTGGAACATTTGCGAGCAAATATCGAAGAGTTCATCGAGCAGTATTACAATCGGCTGCGCTTGCACTCGGCGCTGGGCTATCGACCTCCCGAAGAGTTCGAGCAACAGATCGAGGCGTCAGGTTCGGCCGAATCTCGAAGCGCAACGATGGTGTTCTTTGAGAACAAGGAGAACAACAAAAAGATTTCTAAAGGGCTGCTGGGGAAGGAGACTCAAATGCCGTCCCCTTCCCCAGACCCCTTCTCCTGCTAGGAGATGCAAGAACACTTTTACGAAAGCGGAAGCTGTGTCCAAAAAAACTGTGCCAGCTTAGGGGTTCACCCCACCACCACTCGTCCCACTAGCGGCCAGTGAGACTTTCCGTCGTTTGTCCTCCCAAAGACTCTTCTTCTTTGCCTTCAGGCCCTTAGTGGACACCGAGAACTGGCAATGTCGAACTGTCGGAGCTTTACAAGTACATAAAACTCTTTGGCGCCTGGCTCTACCGATACTTCCCCAGGCACCAACTGAACAAAAGGATTTTGCTTTTCCTGGCAAAGAACCACGACCTACAAGGTTTTGGCCTGCACCGTTCTTCTTACTCACCAATGGGGGATCTCGGGTATCCGACCGAGACAATTGCAGAAGCTTGGTATGTCCATCCATCGGAACACTGGTCGGGCGAGCAATGGCGGGTGACCCGCGAGCTCAATCACATTCCTTCCTACAAGCCGGAAAATGGCTTCCTAATCCGAAACGACGGTTCCCTAGACCGTTGTAGCCGATCGGGGTAGTACACGTGCTTTGGAAGCAGACGCTCTAGCGATTGATGACCACCTGGTTTGAACCTAGGCATTCCGATTTCATTTCGCAACTACAAGCCTTCGGTCCATAGCCGAACGCTCTACCCAAAGTTCCAATTGATTGTGGTGTGTGTGGTCTCAGTCGTTCTGGAGTGTCCTCACCTCCGTCCACACCTTCCTCTGCGATCAAAAAGCTCTAGTCTGTATCTATATGAAAAACCCCCCTTTTACCGTCTGATTGTCCGCTTTTACGGTCAGCACTCACTTTTTCACCACTGATTATTCCCACTACGGTAAACATCGGAAACTTGTCCGAATCTATGAAGACAAGAAGGCGCGATCAGGTGAGAAGATGGAAAAGAGAAGGAAACGGCTCTTGCCCTTGCTGGTCAGTTGTGCCGAATTTTCGGTGTCCGTCTGCGCACCCACCGGCGTGAAATCTCAAACCACAAAAGGGCCACATGCTTGCAAAGCACCGGAGCCCTTTCTAATAGCTCCTTCCTCTCTCGTGGTTTCCAATGTTTTCAATAATTTGGGGAATCTGCTTTTCGCTCAACGCCAACCCCAATGCAATGAAAACGATTGATTTTTGCACAGTTCGTGCACAGTAAACGGCGCAACTCGCGATGACTTGAGTGACCGATGTTCCTACCTTCATAGCAGTTTAGACAATCGTTGTTGCTTCTGATGTTTCGTGATATCACACTTCATGTACGAGGCACTGCACGAAGTAATCACAACAACGAACTAACGGGCTCCGAATCCGAATTCGCGTTGCGCGAAGGTTCGGTAATCACTTTGCAGGAGGCTCCAAGAATGGGAAGTACGAGCTCTGGCAAATTCAATGACTATCCGCCCTCGGGTGAGAAGAAAGGCGGATCAGGCGGTCCTAAAGGAGGAGCAGGAGGCGACCGGTGCGCACAGGATCTGTCAAACCTGCAATTGGAGGAAGTTGGCAGATCAATGTATTTCCAGGCCCATTCGTCCGTGCCGGGCCCGGGTACTGCGATTATTCTCCGGGGCACGCTGATAGGTCCTAGATTGTCCATCGATACTCAGAACGGAGAGAGCATAGGGTTTCTACCCACAGCGTATAACTACCTCGTAGTTTGTATGAAAAAAGGATTCACTTATTCAGGCGAGGTAACAATTTCATCTCAAAAGCCAATTCCCTCCGTTCGTATCAACCTCCGACACGCGGCACCATGACAGCCTGTAGACCATGTTTGATCGGGCAGGTATTTGTGGACTTTATCGAATGTCCTGGCTCAGAACCAATGATGCGACTCGGCGGAATTATGCATGCTGCTCGCGCGCTTTGGGCGATGGGTGTGACTTTTGGTTTCGCGTATACCGCACCCGATTACCTCAGACAAGACGCGGAAGATTCCGCCGTGCGGTACGGCGCATCACATGTCCGACAGATCGGGACTATATCGAGGTGCCCGAACGTAGTGATCGTTGGGGAGGGCAAAGAGACCGGGTCTCAGCGATATGAATATCTACTTCGAGCGCAATCTAAATGTGAATTTCATCCGCAAGCCCTCAAACAGATTATCCGCGCAAACGATTTCACGGACTTCCTCATCTTTCCCGGAGGATTCCACTTGCCTCCGGTCCTTGACGAACTCAATCCAACGAGAGCGGACGTGTTTGCAGACATCAACTTCATTTCATCAGAACTTCAAGATCTCTCAGCGCTTCGTCGCAAGTTTGCCTCGCTGATTCTGTCCACATCATCGGAACTCTTCCTAAAGGTGTTTGGCGGGGACCCTGGGCGTGCGAGCAGAGAACTTGGTTCATACGCGGACTCGATTCTTCTGAAAGAAAACAGGGGAGGATCCCGACTATTTCGTTCGGGCACAAGCGAGTCGCTTGGCACACCTGCTCAAGTTCGTCCTGTTCTTCACTCTGTAGGAGTCGGTGATTGCTTTAATTCCGTCTTTGTTGCGCAGCGTCGATCTCAAGGTGACAAAATTGCACTGGCTTACGCCTCATTTGCCGCAGCCGAGTATGCCTCTTACTTCGACGACCCGACCCTTAAACAGTCGGTCGCGGCAGTTCTGGATGTCAGCCCAGAAGACATTCAGCATTTGGGCGGGGTCGAGTTGCCATGGGAAGCCCGCCGGAACATAAGCGTGTATCTTGCGGCACCAGATTTCGATCACGTGGATACGACGCCGCTGGATGCACTGGCCGAGGCTCTCACGTACCACAATTTCTCCTCAAGGCGACCAGTACGAGAGCATGGACAAGCGCGAACGGACTCCTCGAAAGCCGAGAAACTTCAGCTAGCCGAAGCTGACCTAGACCTTCTTGGGATCTGTGATGTTTTAGTCGCTGTCTTGCTATATGACGATCCAGGAACATTCATCGAGATTGGCGTCGCGCTTGACAAGATGATGCCCGTGATTGTTTTCGATCCATTTGGTAGAGCGAAGAACTTAATGTTGACTGAACTACCGGTTCTTGTTTCATCTGACCTCGATAAAGTGGTAACGGAAGTCTTCGTCCAAGCCGCAAAGATCATTAATGAGAAACCATAAGGAAGCGCTGCTCCTGTGTTCCGTCGGCCTCGATTCGACAACGCTAGCCTTCTGGCTCGTCCGCGAGGGCATCCCCTTTGTTCCCCTTTTCATAGACTACGGGCAACATTGCGCTGCTACCGAACTAGCGACTGCCGAGGCCGTATTGCCGCTCTCGGTCCGCTCTGATCTCAGGACAATCAATGTCTCAGACGTGTACAAGGGGTCCTCCAGCAGGCTAATCTCTGAGGCCGATCTTTGGAGTGAGGCGGTCGAGGACAATGACCTCTATTTTCCATACAGGAATATTCTGTTTTTGAGCATTGCGTCAGCATGCGCGCAGGCGCAGGGGATCAACGCCGTCTACTCGGCGTTCATAAACAGCAACCACGCTAAGGAAATCGACTGCTCGGCCGAGTTCTTTCACCGGCTAGGCACGCTGCTCGCGCAGTATGGATCTGTCGAAATTCGGATGCCTTTCAGGGATTTTTCAAAGCGGCGTGTAGCTGAACTTGCGGTTGAATTAGGTGTTCCAATCGGAACCACCTATTCGTGCCAGGCATCTTCCTGTATTCCTTGTGGCGCCTGTCCGAACTGCGTAGAACGGCTAGCCGCTCTGCGCTCTCTTGGAGGAAATGATGTCTAGCCTTGATTGTGCCGCGATCAACAGCAAACAAGCCGCGGCGCAGACTATAGCCAATTTTCTTGCGAGCGTTGTTGCAACCGAGACTGGGCTGGAACGAACGGGTTACTCGCACATGGGGGCAACGCTTACCGATACCGTGTTACAGGCAGGTTTGAATTACCGTTCGGTTGTTCTGCCACGTGTCCGGCATGTTTTGGACGTGTATCCCCAAGCAGACACGACGACTAATTTCTGGCAGGTGCTGTGTGATTTCGGCCCCGGCACCGTGCTCCGATGGTCGCATCCGGAGAAGATCCAACGTTTGAGTCGGATTGTCGACTTGTTCCTCACTAAGAACCTAGAAACTGAATCTGACGTGGCTTCCTGGCTCTCCTCGGCTTCTGCCGCTGCTGAATTGCTTTCGATCAAAGGAGTAGGTCCCAAGACGCTTGATTATTTGAAGATACTGGTAGGGATTCCAAGTGTCGCTGTTGATAGACATATTAGAACGCTGTTTCGAATAGTCGGTCTCGAATACAAGGACTACGATGATTTCAAGTCTGTGATTTATCAGGCCGCCGAAATTCTGAACACTCAACCCCAGATCCTCGACGGAATCATATGGCAATATGTCAGCGCCCGCTCCCGAGAGACCCTCCATACTTGCGCGACGAATCACGTGAGAGCGGAAGCGAAATAAGATTCGTCCCAGCGACCCTTCGGTTAACAGCCGTGCGACCAACTTCATCAGAACTTGCCGGAGTTGGCACTAATCGAAGGAAATCAGCAAGTTCCGACTAAACCTGACGAATCACTTTCTCCTTCTTTGTTCACCGTTTGTTCGACTTTTGCCACCATTCATCGCGACTCGTATTGCGTTTTTATGACGGCGGTATCCGCAGAGACTTGATCAACTCATCTCAGTTGCCGCTGATCTGCCCCTCGACTTCCCGCCTGAACTCGTTTGGTTGTCTGATTCTGTCGAATGTCTCGAACGTTCCTCCAGTTCCTCTCACAACTACACTGCCATATCCCAGGATGCGTCCCACAAACGTTTCATTCACTCCAATGCTCTCCACCTTCGGCAGGAGAACTTCAACGCTCCTCCGCGAGAACAAGCCGGTCTTGATGAGAACGCGTTTGTTTGAGACAGCCACTTCTGTCGCGGCTCGCCGAATGATTCCGCCGCCGATTAGCACGGTGGCAGCGAACAGTGCAAATGCCCCCTCCACGATTGCGCCCTGATAGGAAGCTCCGTTTCGCGTTGCGAGCCATCCTCCTGCGAAAAATGAAAACCCAAAGCCACCTAAGACAATTCCCATAAGCAAGGGCCAGAACATCACAATCCAGTGGCATCCAGTTCTGTATACAAGAGTCTCGCCTGGTACTAGGTTCTTCTCAATATAACCCACGAGTGTCCTCCAAATTTGAGTCACCTTGTCGCTTTTCAAAGTCGCCGCTTTGACTCTCTCTGCTTAGCTTCGACGATTTCGGGTTCGCTCAGATACCTATCGAGCTTCTCAAAAGCCCAATCCAGTTCTCCCCGCAAATCACACTCTTTGGCCAGCGCATCGTACGGCCTCTTCCAATCTGCAGGCGGCTTCGCGACCACTTTCGGCGCAGCGTGAGTCCCTCAGCGATCAAACGTGACACATACTGCTTCAGAAACTTTGGACTTGACCAACGTGCCGGATTGAATCAAGAGAACCATGTCCACAAGATCTCTCACGCGGCTATTCACCGCACCTTGTCGCGGCAGAGTGTAGGCGTGAAGTTTTTCGGCAAACTGTTGCTCGCGAGGAATCATGTACAACGACGGGCTCCCTATACCCGCAAACCCCAACCAATCGCGTCCTTCGATGACTTCGAGCGGCTCCATCACAGCATCGCCTATTCCTACGTCTAGGTGAAATCCCACGAATACGCGTCCATCAAGGCGAGCTTCGACCGGAAACCTTGCGCCACCATACGGGGCAGCATCTAGGTCAGCAATCGGCTCACCGATCGTGTAAACGAAGAAGTCGTCACTACTGAATGCAGCGGCCTCTTGTAGCTTCTCCAGCACAGCCAGATTCTTCTTGTCGTCTTTCTTCTCGCCAGGACTCAAGACGCTGCGCATTGTCAGGTCAATATCCTTCGTCGTGCGCGCGGCCTTGATTCGTAACTCCATCGCGTAGCCACCCTTCAGTACCCAAGGTAGCGCGAGAGGCTCTCCCACCTGAAAGAGTCGCGCCAAGAGCCGGTCAAAGGCGACTTGACGCCGCAGCCGCTGCAAGTCAACGCTTTCTTTCCCGGCGATATCCTGAAGCCTGTTCTCCAATGCCCTCCGAAAGGCTGCGGCTGTCGCGTATCTCTTGGGCTCCATCATGCGGCTACTTTCTGAAAAAACGTTCGCAGGTCCTTACTACCAGCGAGGTGTCTCCTAGCCTCTGCAATTTCACTTCTGCGAATGAGTCCTCGCCGTAGTCCTTTACGGAGTGCCTGCCGAAGGGTCGCAGGCGGCACCTCTCCGCCTTCGAGCAGATCAAGAATCGTTCGCATAGGTTTTGTTACCCGAACTCCATTAGCAGCCCCGATGTCGCCCTGAGGAAGATCAGCGAGATGCAGGACGAGCACGCGGGGGATTTCACTATTTCGCCGGAAGCCTTTTGGTACCGTCATGTGCAGCTTTGCTGGCATTGCGTCCGAAAGATCGTGAAGGCTCAGAGCAGTTTGATGGCTGTAGACTCCCTGCGCGATCTCTTCGCGATTCCTAGACCAGAGCGACCAAAGCATCAGGTCGGGCCGCTCGCCTCGCGGAAAGCTGGCCAGCCTATAGATTCCCCGATGCTCACGAATCCAGTTCCCCACCTGAACGTGGTACGGGTGAGTATTCTCCGCGAACCCCGCAGCTTTGGCCTGCTTCGTCGTGAAGAAGCCTTGTTGGCCTTCCGCGACTTCGTAGAGCCGCTTCGCGGCTTCTTTGCGCTCTTTCGTCACAACACAATACTACAACTTATTTGAGGTATTGTGAAGCAGGTCCTATTTACCCACCACCCGTCCATCATTGTGATTGGGTGCGCTTTCAGCGGAAAGATGCTTCCGATCTCCAATGTCTCCAAAGCGTTCCAGTTCCGCGAGGTTGAGACGGATCGTGTCGGCATTCGCTCGATTTGTCGGGTACACCTGCCAAGAACCCTTTATCTGACCGTCTTCCATCATTCTCTTGTGAATCACAATTGCGGAGACCCGCGAGGTTTGTCCAAAGAAGCCGCGTTCGTTGCTTTTCGTGGTCATTTCTCTCACTGGTTCGCCCGGCCCGCTGACCGGCGGAAATTGAACCTCCAAATCACCATAGAGGGCGGACATAATCGTAAACTCGGAAAGCATAAACTGCTCTGACACCTCCAGAATAACGATACCCCGTGAATCTTTCGGTAATTGGCTGATCTTGTCGACTAATATGCTTTTCAACCGTTCATGCGTTTTGACGGGTTCGGGCGGCAATTTCAGTTTTCTGGAGAGAGTTGCAGGTGTGCCAGTCCGTTGCTTTCCGAGGAAGCTAAATCGAGCGATGATATCAGCTTTATCCACTATGTCTTGATACTGCTTCTCTCTTCGAGAGAGCATCCCACCACGAAAGTCACCAAGGTCACCGCCAGGATTTAGAAGTTTTCCGTTCGGATGGGCGTAGTAAAGCGTCGCGTTCTTCGGCTTGTCTTCCTTCAACACTTCCAAAGCATCGATGACAACAGCGATTGCTGCTTTCAGCTGGGACGAATTGGCAGTGTATGTATTCCCTATGGTAAGCGCCACCGAGTAACTTGAGGGAACAGCGTTGAGCCTTGCGAATATTTCTTTGCTTATTAAATTTATGCGATCCTCTTCCCAAGAGAATCCGACATCTCTAATCTCAACGAAATAGGGAGTTCCTTCCCAGTCGGCCCGGAGGTCCGCTCCTTTCTTAGGCGCGGTGGGCTCCAGGGTCACGCCGAATCCCTGTTGGGCCAAGAAAACTGCCGATTCCATTTCGGCGAGGGTTGAGACGTACTCTGCTTTGAGTTTCCGTCTTAGATCTTTCGGAACAAACTTTATACGCTTATCTGTGAGGATGAACTTCACCAGTTCTTCGACATACGGGACCCAGGGATTGTTTGGAGCGCTCTTCTGCCATCGCCCGAGCGAATGCGTAGGGTTTTTCCCGACGATCTCGGCATGAACCCAGGCATGTCCCAACAACTTACGAAGGTACGGCAAATCAGGTAGACCCATCGTTTTATCTGTCATCAATGTCTGCTTCTGTGCCCTTATCTATGCCGTAACTGCACATCCACGCCCGTCACATTGAAGCGAAACCGAAGCATCGCCAAACTTACTCCATATTGCGAACATGCATCCTCATCCGACATCCGTCCACGCCTTATGAACATCAAGGCTTCTCGTGGCAGCAACAAACAACCTGCCAGCCAATTCGCTTCCTCTTCTTGCTCTTCATTGTGCGTTCGAAGTGCCGTCCCACTTTTTGGGCTCATGAACATCATCGAAGGCTCGTGGCCCAGGATTATGTGCGCGAGTTCGTGTGCCAAGCTACTATTTAGGCGAGTTTGTGCGTGAGACGGATTAGTCACGATCAGGTGGCCGCGTCCGTCAGTCACCGTGATTGCAGACCAGCAATCACGATGATCGTTTTCGAGGCGCCTGCGAACGTCAGCAGGAAGATCGGACAGATCACGAGAGGCTACAACGGACACGCCAAGCAGCTCCGCCAGTGGCGATGGATCTAGCGGAGAACTCGGCGAAAGCTTGAGTTTCTGACGCACCCGGAGAGAGGTCCGCTCTGCCCACGTCCTAAAGCCACGACGAAACATCGACTCGACGCTTCTGCGCGCGGCGCGCCAGTTCACGATGTGCGACCACGATCAATTGCGCCAAATCTGAAGCGGCACCCTCGGGCAAGGTTTGATCGGCCCGGAGATGAACCGCAGCGACCAATGCCTCAGTTGAGGTTGGATTGTTATCAGTGGGGATGTCGAGAATCTCGGCTGGATTAACCTTCAACCAGGAACACATTTTCTGGAAGGTTGCTATATCTGGCAGCCGCCCCCCCTCTACGCGAGTGAGCGTAGCTGGGCTGATACCGATCTCCTGAGCTACTTGTCGAATTCCACGCCCACCTCTTCGATCCCTAAGCATAGCCCCCAGGCGAAGAAGGGTCATTTCCACCTCCTGCTCCAGATGTGAGTGTCAGTTTTACATATGCACAAGCCTATGCTAAACTGATTGTTATGGGTGAGCATAAAACCTCACCCGTGATAAATCAAGTACGTAGTTGCCGTAAACTGCCCTAGGCGACGGGTATGGTCCCCTACGGACCGAGCTCCTCACGAGGGCTAATCTGTGACTTAGCTGTACCAGCGACACCTGAGTCCCGCTGCAAGAGCCGAAAGGTCCTTCAACAGTTCCGAACCCGGGCCGCCACCAGCATTCACAGGGACAAATATTCCAAGAGAGGGGGCCTTCATGGCTCGGAAAATCTTTTTTAGCTTCCATTACGAACGCGATTCGTGGCGCGCTGGCCAAGTCCGAAACTCCAATGTCGTGTCGAGCGAAGATCGCTATGGCTTCGTTGACGCCGCCGACTGGGAATCTATCAAAAAGAAAGGCGATGCCGCAATCGAACGCTGGATCGATGACCAGCTCAAGAACACCAGCGTCAGCGTCGTTCTCATTGGAGCGGAAACTGCAGATCGTGAGTGGGTTCAGCACGAAATTTTAAGGAGCTGGAATCGTGGCAATGGAATCGTAGGCGTTCGGATCCACAACATCAAAGACCAAGAAAAGAAAACCGACACCGTAGGGCGGAACCCCTTCGACGACTTCAAACTGCCAGACGGGACACGCTTATCTTCCGTATGTAAGACATATGACTGGGTGAATGACGACGGCAGAAAAAATCTCGGGAAATGGGCCGACGATGCGGAGAATATACGAGCCAAGTACGGAAGCGATGAGAAGATTGCCGGACCTGCCGAAAACAATCAGCAGGCGAGCAAGACACACTCGGTCTCCACTCCCTCTGCATCAGCCGGATTTGCCCCGAGATCGCCCTGGTGCCCTAGCTATGTTGAAAGAAAGCGATGAACAATGGCTGCACGACACACATCCGGCTCTCATCCCAGCCGGCAACTCGATAACAGGAGCCATTGAATTCAGAGCGAGCTATGGCCAGCAGAGCAACCGTTTTTCGATTCTTGCCGACCACGCCGCTGACCCAATCGATGCGGTAACTCTGTCGGACGCTTTTCAAATCCGAATCGAAGAACGAAGCGACAAGTCCGATTCGCGCTTACCGGCGCTCTACGTCCAAGGAATAGACCCCACCCCTGAGCGGCATTTCAACCAGCGCGACAAGAGCGCCTGCCTTTGCAGTCCCTTCGATGAGAACGATTTCCTTGAACCCGAATTCCAATTCCGCCCTTTCTTCGAGCAGCTTGTTATCCCGTTTTTATACGGACAGGTCTTTTGTTCCTCCAAAGGGCATTGGCCATGGGCAGAATACGCGCACGGCGCGACTGGTATTCTTGAAGCCTATTCGAAAGTCCGTGATCAGAATCGAGCACAACAATGTCTGCAAAAATTAGCACAAGACATGAGTTGGCCGAAGATACAGTCCGCGCTGAGACAGAAGCCTTACGTCAAGGGGCATACTCCGTGTTTTTGCCTGAGGATGGATCAGATCAGACGATGTCATCCGGTGGCGTTAGAAGGTGCGTTGCGTCTGCAGAGGGACCTCAGAGCACTTGGAATTCCCATTCCGTGACCTTGGAGATGAGAATGTTTCGCTCAACTAGGGACGACACGCTGATAAAGACAGTCGAAGCCCGCTACGGCGTCGATCTTCACGCGCGTGGGGATACGAAATTGGGGAATCTGCTGGAAAAGCGGGGGTTCGAGTCTCTCACCCAGTTGCTCCAAGCATACCGGGGCAACCTGACCTACCATGCCTCGAAGCGACGCATATATCTGAGTTTCCTCGTCGAAGACCTCGCGCAAGTAAGGGGATTCCGCCTAATGTCCCGTGCGCCGAATCTCGAGATCGACTTCTATGATGGCAGTCTTCGGGAAGTAATAAATAGCACTCGGGGTTCCTACATCAAGCAACAGATTCGATCAATCATTCAGAGAACCTCCATCGTTGTTTGCCTGATTGGAAACGGCACGGCGTGGCGCGAATGGGTGGACTGGGAATTAAACACAGCTCTCGAACTCGGGAAAGGAATTTGCGGCATTCGCTTACGAGACTCACGCGGAAAGACGCCCCAACTGCTAAATGACATAGATGCGCCGATAGCCCGCTGGGGCGATGTACAAAACCTGATCGCCGTTATCGAGTGCGCGGCCGCACGCCGCTGCTAACAAGCGGTTCACCAAAATATGCGTGATACACAACAAGCAGAGGCAAAACAACTAGATTGCTCGCCACAAGTGATGGTGGCTTTGAGAAGTTGCCGTTATGATCTGAAGCGCTGCGCACGGCTATCATGCAGTAGCTCCGCTGTAGTAAAAGCATAAAGTGAGGGGTTTATGCGACCCGATCCGATTGATTCCTTCATCGAGATGTATGTAGAGGCATTGCACGATCAAAACGCAGCGATTTTTGCCGGGGCGGGCCTTTCCATTCCTGCCGGTCTTGTTAATTGGAAGGAACTGCTCAGGGATGTTGCGATCGATATAGGACTCGATGTCGATAAGGAAGACGATTTGATCACGGTCGCGCAGTTTCACGTCAACGAGCGAGGGGGGCGGCACCGAATTAACCAGGCTTTGATTCAGGAATTCGCGACGCGATCTAAATCGACGGACAACCACGAACTACTGGCGTCTCTTCCGATCAAAACATATTGGACCACCAACTACGATTCTCTAATCGAGGATTCCCTTAAAGCACATGGAAAGAATCCCGATGTCAAGACGACCGTGGAGAATCTCGCAACGATCGTGCCGCGACGCGACGCCGTGGTTTACAAAATGCATGGCGACGCCTCTCAACCCGACAAGGCTGTCGTTACTAAGGACGATTACGAATCTTACGAATCTCGACGGCACCTTTTCTCGACGGCGCTGCAGGGCGATCTCGTATCGAAAACATTCCTCTTCATGGGTTTCAGTTTCAACGATCCCAATTTGAATTACATTCTCAGCAGAATCCGCCTCCTTCTAGGCGAGAATCGCAGAGAGCATTATTGCCTCCTGAGGAGAGTTCAGCGTGTGGATTTCAAGAAGAATGCCGAATATCAGTACGCCCTCGCAAAACAGGAACTCCAGGTCAAAGACCTCAAGCGTTACGGCATCATGGGTCTGCTCGTCGATGATTATGCGCACTACACAGATGTCTTGCGACGTATCTTTTACAGGTACAAACTCGCTCGTGTTTTCATTTCGGGGAGCGCTGTGGAGTATGAGCCTTGGTCCGAACAGAAAGCGCAGCAGCTAGTCCAGACGCTGTCCCGCGCCCTTATCCATGAAGGTTTCGGCATCGTTTCCGGCTTTGGTTTGGGCATAGGCCCTTACGTTCTCAACGGCATACTTGAAGAGCTCGACGACGAAGGTACGCGGTTGCTGGACGACAGAGTCGTATTGCGTCCTTTTCCAATCGCAATATCCGACGCAGCCGAGCGCAAGCGCCGATGGACGGCGTACCGCGAAGATATGCTTACACAGGCTGGCATAGCTTTGTTCGTATTCGGGAACAAGAAAAATGCCGCAGGACGCATCTCTACATCGGACGGCATGGAGGAAGAATTTCGCTTGGCGGTCGGGAAGCGACTCTTTGTCGTTCCGGTAGGATGCACCGGAAGTATGGCGGCCACTCTCCACAAGAAAGTGCTGGACCATTTCGCCGACTACTATCCGCTGTCCGGCTATCGACGCTTGTTCGAAGCGCTAGGACATCCGGGAACTCCAAGTCAGGTGACCTCGCGAGTCCTGAAGCTTGTCAAGAAATTGTGGAACGATCGGGCATTGTCTAGAGACAAGTGACCCATATCCTACTACGAAGGAGACTTCGTTCCATGGCCCGCCAACTCTTCTATTGCCGTACTGGGTTGTTTGTTGACGGCATCCTATGCCGAAGCTTCTCGTGCACATGTTCGACCCGTAGGCAAGTAGTGGGGCTTCACGGTGTTTTAAGTACTTGGAATTATTCCTTCATCAGTAAATTCCAGATTTTGTTTGATATCCCACCTAGATTCTAGGTACACCCCCGCCCAGCGCGGCCTCTGCTAGCACACAGTCGCGCCAGGTGAGTAGCAACCTGTCACACCCGTTGCCATCCGCTCCAGCCGCAAATACTAGACCGCTTCGCTCTCTGTCCTTTCGGTGAGTCCGTTGCGATTTGGTTCCCCCGCCTGGTTGAGGGAACCAACTCTCAACTCACCCAAAGGACAAAGAAAATGAATTCAGAAAACATCAAGAAAGCTACAAATCAAGCCATCGAGCAACTCATTACGGCGCTCAACGAGGGCCGAAGCGAAACGCTGAGGCAATACCTTGCGGCGATTGGCCGATTCCACCGCTACAGTCTCCGAAACGTGATGCTCATTGCATCGCAAAAGCCGACCGCAACGCACGTGGCAGGCTTTCACACTTGGCACAAGCTTGGACGATTCGTGAAGAAGGGCGAGAAAGGAATCCTTATCCTTGCTCCCATCGTCCGGCGAAAGACTGAAAGCACGGAGCAAAACGAGACGGATGAATCATCAACGGCTGTCGGATTTCGCGCGGCCTACGTCTTCGACATCAGTCAGACAGACGGTCAAGAACTCCCTGCAATCGGCAGCGTCAATGGTGATCCTCGCGATTATCGTGAGCGCCTTGCGAAGTTTGTCGCCGAGCAAGGCATCGCTCTTGAATATTCGGAAGATATCGCTCCGGCGCGGGGCACTTCCGCAGGAGGCAAAATCACGTTACTGCCTGGACAGTCCCCGGCTGAAGAGTTCGCAACGCTGGCGCACGAACTCGCGCACGAAATCATGCATCGCACAGAGCGTCGGAGCAGCACGTCAAAGCGCACTCGCGAGACGGAAGCAGAGGCCGTCGCGTTCGTGGTCTGCCACGCCATCGGCCTAGAAACGGGGTCAGCGTCTCAGGACTACATCCAGCTTTACGAAGGTGACGCGAAGCTATTGACGGCCAGCCTGGAACACATCCAGAACACGGCCGCCCAGATTCTCAATGCAATCGGCGCAGAGGGAACCTCCGCGCCGCCCGCCTAGCGCGGGTCGTGTCATTTGGGCAGCCGGATGCTGAGACTTGGGTGTAGAATATTTTTATGTTGTTTCTGATGGGTGACATTATCGAGCGACCAGGGCCATTCGGAAAGAGGCACCGAGGAGTCTTTGTTGGTTATGACGAGTACGGGCGCCCCTGGGTCATTCACAACGACATGGGCGGAATTGTGTGCTGGGTGTTGTTTGAAACTTTTGCCGCTGGCCTCCCCGTGGCCCTAGCGAGTCGCAAAGCGCGCAATTCTTACGAACAGCACACAATCGTCTCCCGAGCACAATCTCTTTTGGGCTGGAAGTACGATCTCTTGAATTTCAACTGTGACCACCTCGTGACCTACGCGCAGGACGGCATTGCGACCAGCCCACAACTCCAAGGCTTCGCTCTGGCATTCGCCCTCGCGCTATTTCTGGGGCTGGCAGTCGCTTCAAGACGGGCCTGATGGGCCCGATCCAGCCTCACCACCCTCGTGGCGTGCTTCAATTGGCACAGACTCCTGAAAATAAATGGCTTGACGGAATTGGTAAAATGGAGGTAATTTTATAACTGAAAGGATGTTATGAAATTACGATGAAACTCCCAAAGGTCCCAAGTCCCGAGGAGTCGTTGGAGAAGCTGGCTCCGATATTCCCAGAGCTATACGCCGGATTCGAGAGCGGAATATTCAAGGCGCGTGACTACTTTGAGGTTGAGCACATCGCCGCCGATCTCTCGGTTGCGTCGATGCTCATTCGGCTGCATGTTAAGGATCGACTCCTGAAGGCTGGACTGAAGGAAGTTACGCTCGAAAATCACTCTCTGTGTGGCCTCGATTTTCTCTACAAAGACACGCACGTCAGAATTTGGAAATCAGACGACCACACTCTCCCGGACCCAGGTCGTTCGCAGGCAAGACAATCTTTTTACCAATATAACCTCGAATTCTCGGATCGCGAGCCCTACAACAAATTCATAGTTCTTTGGAATCTGAACCACACAGGGGGTGTGACGCTTTGGCTCGTCTGCCCAAAAGACTTCGACGCAGAGACTCGTGCGAGTGAAGTTCACTGGTTCGTTCCGGTGCCCGACCCGACCAAGGCTATCAAAGCAGAACCGGCACCCAGGACTCATCAGGATCTTCCGATCGCTCGAAAAGATTCGGCGAAGAAAGCATCGAACAAGGACTAATGTTTTCCGGCGACAGACTAAGACAAGCGCGTGAGCTGCTTAGTCTTACACAAACAGACCTTGCAAGACTCGTGGGAAGATCTCAGGCTGCGATAGCTAACATCGAGGCGGGACTTCTTGAGCCGTCTGCAGAAGTTGCTGAGTCCATCGCCAATCGAACGCGTTTTCCGCTCACATTCTTCACTGATCAAACAAGATTCCATTTTCCTGGCGAAACTCTCATGTTTCGCGCCAGGGCCTCAGCAACTCGGCGCGAGACCGTTGCTGCTTGCAGACATGCCGAGGTTTCTCTCGAATTGACCGAACTGTTGGAAGCATCTGTCACGCAAATCCCGATAAGATTGCAGAAGTCGAGCCAGACACCCGAAATTGCTGCACAGCATGTCCGACACCTCTTTGGAATCGGTGCTGACCAGCCGATTCCCAACTTAATTGATTTGGTGGAGCGGATCGGTGTGACAGCCTTAGCTCTACCGATTGATTTGGCCAAGATTGACGCCTTTTCAACGTGGCTGACTGCCACCAACAAGAGGCCAATCATCGCTGCATGTCGCAACAAGCCGGGGGACAGACTTCGATTCAACGTAGCGCACGAGCTTGGCCACCTGGTTTTGCATGGAGAGCTTAAACGACTAGGACCTGGGGAACACCAGCAAGCAGACCGCTTCGCTGCGGAATTGCTTATGCCTGGAGCAGCGATGCGCGGAGAAATAGAAACGCCCGTCACTCTGTCGCGAATCGCGCCGTTGAAACTTCGCTGGGGAGTGTCCATCCAAGCTCTAGTCCGTAGAGCACACGATCTGGGCATCATCGCAAATCGCCAATACAGGTACCTGTTTGAACAGCTCTCTGCTAGAGGTTGGCGTACAAACGAGCCAAGTAACCTCGCAGTTGCCCAGGAACGACCGAGAGCCCTTCGAAAAATGGCAGAAGTCGTCTACGGTGATCCAATCGACTACGGGCGATTCAGCTCGGATGCTCGCCTTTCCGTTTCCTATCTCAAAGACCTCATGGACGGCTATGCGGAGGCTCCGACCTCAGCGACGGAGGCCATGTCTTCAGGGAAGGTGATCCAGCTTCGCAGCACTTGACGGACTTTTCGTAGCTCGTCTGAAGGTTTCGGCGTTTGCTGAACTTGGTCGTTACTGTTATAAAAACGGGGCGGACTTCAAGAGATGACAGAACTCATTTGGGACGGGAAGTACAAGGATGGGAAGAAGCAAGGGCCGGTGCGAATTGCCCTGCCGTTTCAGACAATTGAGACTGTCAACGAAAGCGCGCAAGACAGACGCCGAAATCTTGAGCTTTTTGCCAGCGGGCGCGATACGGAATGGCGCAACCGACTCATCTGGGGAGATAGAAAATACGTCTTGCCGTCTCTACTGCCTGAGTTCGCGGGCAAGGTAAAGCTGATTTACATCGACCCTCCGTTCAATACTGACTCCGATTTTTCCTTCACGGCTACCATTCCCAATCATGCTGGCGATGAGGAGAACCGAGGTGCCGCGTTCCTCAAAGAACCGTCAATTTTGGAGCAAAAGGCCTACCGAGACACTTGGGGGCGTGGCCTCGATTCGTATTTGCAGTGGTTCTACGAAACGGTCGTGCTGCTACGAGAACTTCTTTCCGATAATGGATCAATCTACGTCCACCTCGATTGGCATATCGGGCACTATGCAAAGGCAGTACTTGATGAAGTGTTCGGCCAGGAGGCGTGCCAGAACGAAATCATTTGGAAACGCACGTCAGCACGTAGCGACAGCCACACTTACAATCATATCCACGACGTAATCTATTTCTATGCCCAAGGAGCCATCGACTTCAACGATGTATACGTCGAGCACGACGAAGCCTACGTCGAAAGCAAATACGTACACACGGATGCGCAAGGCCGACGCTACCGTCTGGACAATATTACTAGTCCGAATCCAAGACCGAACATGACTTACGTGTGGCGGGGGCACCAGCCACCCGCATTAGGATGGCGTTATTCAAAGGAGACAATGCAGCGGCTGCACAGCGAAGGGCGAATCTGGTATCCAGACTCTAAAGACAAACGGCCCCAGCTCATCCGATACCTCGACGAATCTTCGGGCCAGCCTGCAACGACAATTTGGACCGATGTCTCCCCGGTCAACTCGCAGGCCGCAGAACGCGTTAATTACGACACTCAGAAACCCGAAGCACTTCTTGATCGAATCATCAAGGCTTCATCGAACGAGTCGGACCTCGTGCTGGACTGCTTTGTTGGAAGTGGGACGACCGCCGTTGTTGCCGAAAAGTTGAGTCGGCGCTGGATCGCTTGTGACCTTGGCCGGTTTGCCGTCCACACAGCTCGAAAGAGACTATTGGCGATTCCTGGCGTTAAACCATTTGTTATCCAAAATCTCGGCAAGTATGAGCGACAGGCCTGGCAAGCGGCTGAGTTTCCGTCGAACGGAAAAGATCATCTGGAGGAACAAAGAGAACGAGAAACTGCCTATCGACGGTTCATTCTCGACCTTTACCGCGCCACCCCTATCAGCGGGCATGCTTGGTTACACGGCACAAAAGCCGGACGCATGGTCCATGTAGCCGCAGTAGATGCTCCTGTGACTCAGGCCGACGTAAAGGCGATTGCGCGCGACACCTGGAAGGCCGTTGCGTCTGGCAAGGATTCCCCAACCAAACTAGGCGCGGATATTCTTGGTTGGGAATTTGCCCTGGAGGTCAACGAACTCGCGAAGCAAGTTGCAGCGGAGTCAAGGGTGGACGTGTCGTTCAAAAAAATTCCGCGTGAAGTTTTGGACAAGAAAGCTGTCGAACAGGGAGACGTACGGTTTTTTGAACTAGGCGCTCTGTCCGTTAGCACCAAGCAAAAAGCGCGTGAACTGACTCTTCAACTCACGGACTTTGTTATCCCTACGGATGATATTCCTGAAGAAGCGCGGAAAGCCATCAAACACTGGAGTCAGCTTATTGACTATTGGGCTGTCGATTGGGACTACAAAAACGATACATTTCACAATCAATGGCAGGCCTACCGCGCACGCAAAGAGCCTAAGTTAGAGATTGAGACAAAGTACACGTATTCGGCACCAGGAAAGTATGCGGTCGTCATCAAAGTGATCGACATTCTAGGAAACGATACGACCAAGACGCTTGAAATCATCGTGAAGTGAGATAGCCCAGCTATGCCTCGCAAAAAGAGAGAAGCCGCGCCACCTTCGCAAACTGAGCTGCTGGACATAACCGCCAAGCTACGCACAGGTCCTTGTGTACCCGCTCTTCGCGAAGCGGTGAAGGCGTGGAAGGCAGGGGGATACAAAGGCATAAGTGACACGAGTCGCATTTTGCTCAATCATTGGTTCTATACCGACCATCGACTTCCAACAGGCTTGCCGTTCAAGTATCACGCTTCTCAGCAGGAAGCGATTGAAACGCTCCTTTTCGTTTGGGAATTCGAAAAAATCCGCACCCGTAAAGGTCTTCTGGAGCGTTATGCGCAAGACCTCCGAGACCTTCGACTCCCCCCGTTTGATGACTTTGCCCGGTACTGCGTCAAGATGGCCACCGGCAGCGGCAAGACCAAGGTAATGGCTCTCACCGTGGCGTGGCAATTCTTCAACGCCGCCCGCGAGCAAGACGACATTGCCGAAGAGTATGCGAAGACCTTTCTAGTTCTCGCTCCTAACGTAATCGTCTTCGAACGCCTCAAGATGGACTTCGCAAGCGGGCGAATTTTTCGTTCCGACCCTGTGATCCCGAAAGAGCTTGAAATCTTTTGGGACTTCGACTGCGTCATGCGCGGCGATGCCGAAAGAGCCCACGCGGAAGGGACTCTGTTTCTCACAAACATTCAGCAGTTCTACGAAAGGCCGGACCGAACGAACGAAGACGAGCCGGACGAGATGACCGCTATTTTAGGAAGAAAGCCTCCCACGAAGAAACTGGAATTGACGGATTTTGGAGACCGTATTGCTCTTCGCGCCGGAAAGCTGCTCGTTGTAAATGATGAGGCGCACCATACTCATGATGAAGAGAGCGAATGGAACACTGTCGTTCGCCGATTGCACGAGAAGACCCCAATTGCATCCCAGTTGGATTTTTCCGCGACGCCCCGCTTTCAGAAGGGTGCAATTTTCCCTTGGACGATCTCGGATTACCCGCTCAAACAGGCAATCGTCGATGGAATTGTAAAGAGGCCTGTAAAAGGACTAGCGAAGATTGAAGAGGCAAAATCTGAACATGCCAGTGTGCGGTATCGGGCGTACCTTGCGGCAGGCGTCGAAAGATGGCGCGAATATCGTGAACAGCTCAAACCGCTCAAGAAAAAACCCATCCTGTTTCTCATGTTAAATGGTACGGACGAGGCAGATGACGTTGCAGAATGGCTAAGGACAAAGTACCCTACCGAATTCGGCGGCAATTGCACTCAGGTGATTCACACCAAGAACAACGGGGAAATCAAAGAAACCGACCTTGAAGAGGCCCGGAAAGCGGTTCGCGAGGTTGATTCGGACGACAGCCCCATCAATGCCATCGTCAGCGTGCTTATGTTACGCGAAGGCTGGGATGTCAAGAACGTGACCGTGGTTGTTGGTTTGCGTCCATATACAGCCAAGGCCAACATTTTGCCGGAACAGGCGATTGGACGCGGTTTGCGGCTCATGTTTCGGGACGATCCAGGCGGATACACAGAACGCGTGGACATCATCGGGAACAAGAAATTCTTGGACTTCGTTGACGACCTCGAAAAGCTTGAAGAACTGAAACTCGAAACATTCGAGCTTGGCAAAGACAAGCTGCGTATCATCACGATTCTACCTCTTGAAGGTCGAAAGGAATTCGACATCGGACTTCCGGTACTCACGCCATCTCTCGTGCGAAAAAAGAGCTTGGCCGAAGAGATCGCGGCACTCGAAGTCATGGCCTTTCAATCTATCGTCCTTCCCATGAGTGAAGATGACCCGCGCTCGAAAACCTTTACCTACGAAGGCTACGACATCATCACCTTGAAGAAGGAGTTCGAGCGCGAGTACACCATACCGGAGCCACAGACGGCACAAGAAGTGATCGGTTATTATGCTCGACGCATCGCGGAAGCTGTTAAACTGCCTGCACAATTCGCAGCTTTGGCTCCAAAGGTAAGAGAGTTCTTTGAACAACGGGCCTTCGGCCATCCTGCCGACCTTAACGAGCCAGCCGTCGTTAAGGCAATGAGCACTGCGGTTGCTCATTACGTCTGCGTAGACGTTTTCAAGAAGGCGCTTCAAGCCTTGACCATAGAAGAACAGACGCCACAGCTTCTCGAACCCGCGCGTCTGCTTTCTACCTGCCAGCCTTTCCCGTGGTCACGGCCCGTTTGGGAAGGGCAGAAATGCATCTTCAACCTCGTACCTTGTGACAACGATTTCGAACGTGAGTTCGCGAAGTTCTTGGACAGTGCGAAAGACGTCACAGCATTCGCGAAATTACCCCGCGCATTTGGTTTCGCCATTGAATACACGGATACGGCAATGAACCTCCGAAACTACGAGCCAGACTTTGTCGCAATCGAGAGGTCAGGTGTTCACTGGCTTCTGGAGTCCAAAGGGCAAGAAAACGTCGATGTTTTGAGGAAGGACGTTGCCGCTGTGCGCTGGTGCGAAAATGCCAGCAGGCTGACTACCACAATGTGGAAATATGCGAAGGTCCCTCAGAAAGAATTTGAAACGTTGCAGCCAAGCCGGCTGGCCGATCTCGCTGCTCTAGTACCCTCTCTCTTCGATGAAGTTGAAGGCTGACAGTTACCAAAAGGTAAGCACCAGATCTATGTAAAGCAAGCACCTCCGGTGCGACCCAAACGGCTTTCATATTTCAACTTAGAGGTGGCCAGTTATGATGTGGTCGTCCAGATTTCCTTGCCTGATCAACAGCACCATGGGCCCCGACATTGCACAATACCCCAACTTCCTTAGAGTATTGTGCACCCATGCTGAGTCAAGGCGCAGAAGCTCTTTGCACAAAAATGACTTAATCGTTTGCCTTTCCGCTCGCTAGAACCCTCCCTTTCCTGCTCCCCCCTGACGTAGAAATTTTGATTCGACGGACTTTGATCGGTCACTTCACTCCAAAGCCAAATGCCCTTCCTGGCTAAACCCTGCGCCTGATCCGCCCGCTTCTCCTGTCAAGGGTCTTCGCTGCGCTCCGATGAACGCCCAACCCCGGCGCCCTTGACAGTGCGGACGGACAGGCGCCCACCGCCGCCATGAAGGCCATTTGTTTCTTATGCCCGGCTTTGGCCGCGCCTCTGCGAAGCAAAGGCCAAATCTGCAAAAGGAGAATTCGCATCATGCAAGAAACTACCAAACAACCGCTGTTTGACCTGGGCCAGCTTGTCGCCACACCCGGAGCATTGGCGGCTCTCGAAAAAGCCGGACAGAACCCCATGGAGTTCCTCTCCCGCCATGTGACGGGCGATTGGGGGGAACTGCCCGAGGAAGACAAGGCCGAAAACCAACTCAGCTTGGAAAAGGGCTTCCGCCTTCTCAGCAGCTACCGGACCGCGGCGGGCGACAAAGTATGGGTGATTACCGAATCCGATCGAACGGTCTCGACCCTGCTTCTTCCTGAAGAGTACTAAGCAGAACCGAAACTGAGAGAAAAGGAGAATACGCCATGACGACTGTACTCGAAACGAACGCAATTCAGCCAGCTCCACCCGCTGTGTCCGCAATGCAGGACATACCGCTCCCCCAGATTCAGGAATCGAAGACGAATCCTCGCCGCCAGTTCGATGAAACCAAACTCGTCGAATTGGCCGACAACATCCGGCAGCACGGCGTCCTGCAGCCCGTTCTCGTGCGTCCCTTGCCGGGCGGGGACCCAAGCTTCTATGAACTCGTCGCCGGGGCAAGGCGTTACCGCGCTTCGAAACTCGCCGGGCGGGAAACCATCCCCGCCACCGTTCGCAATCTCACCGACACAGAGTGCCTCGAACTGCAACTCATTGAGAACTTGCAACGTGCCGACGTGCACGAACTCGACGAGGCAAGGGGATATGCCGCCCTCATGCAACTCCAACCGGAAACCTACACGGTCGAAACGCTGGCCGAGAAAATCGGACGGTCGGAGAAATACGTATATGCGCGGCTACGTTTGACGCACCTTGTGGACGAAGTCCAACAGGCCTTCTACACGGGTAAGTTGACCGTTGCACACGCGTTTGAAATCGCTCGGTTGACACCGACCGACCAGCAACGCGCCCTCGGCGAGTGCTTCCCGCAGCACCGGACAACAACGGCTCTTCTGAAAGACAAGAAGGCCGAAGCCGTCACCGTGCGAGAACTCCGCGGTTGGATTGAGCGCGAGGTCCACCTGGACCTCACGAACGCTCCCTTTGACACACAGAACGAAAACTTGCTGTCAGCGGCAGGAAGCTGCGTCCGTTGCCCGAAGCGCACAGGCACCAATCCGCTTCTCTTTCCTGAGGCAGTAGGACAGAAGAAGTCCATTTGCACGGACCGCCAATGCTATCGCGCCAAGGTCGAAGCCCTTGTGCAGCTTCGCGTGAAGCCGCTGGAAGAGTCCGGCGAAAAACCACTGCGCGTGTCGCAAGCCCCGGCGTGGCAAGCCAAGAACGCAAAGTCGGATGTCCTCCATGAAGGACAGTACCGCCGAGCACAAAAGAAAGGGGAGTGTCCACAGACCAACCCCGCCGTGGTGATCGACGGCCCGGATGCTGGCAAACTGCTCCACGTGTGCCGCGACGAAAAATGCCCGGTGCACGCCAAGACGACCAGGTATCAACCGACCCCGCAGCAGCGTGCCGAGCGAGCAAAGGAAGCCCTGGCGGAGCGTATCGAAAAGCAAATGCGCTTCCGTATTCTGAATGCGATTCGCAAGAAACTTCCACCGACCCTGTCACGTCCCGACCTCGAAATGGCAGTGCTCGATTATTTCGAGCGCCTTGGCCACGACAACCACCGCCGCCTGTGCCGGGTGTACGGGTGGGAAGAGAAAAAGGTCAAGGCCGCGTGGGGCGGCAGCACCGTGGACTACAGAACCATCGCGGGAAACGCCGTAGGCGAAATGAGCACGCAGGAGGTCCAGCACTTCCTCATCGTGTGCGCACTCGTATCCGACCTGTCCTGCCCCGGTTACAACCCTCGGCAGGCACTTGGGAAGGACTCAAACCTCGCTCGCACCGCCGCACGCTGCAAGATCGACACTGCAAAAGTGTCCGCGACGGTCCGAGCGGAACTCTCGAAACCAGTCAAGAAAGCGTCTCTCAAGACGGATAAAACGACACGAACAAAGTCGAAGTAAGAGACAAACCAGCAATTCACGCGGGGTCGCGCCGCTCGCGCGGCCCCGCGTTTTTTCGTTGGACGGGCGTCCGGGCTGTCAGCGCAATTTTACGCTGCGGCGTGCGCGCGGCGATTGCGCCCAGTAGTCAGCTTCTGGGCCATAGCAAGGAGAAGTTTCCGGTCCGCGTCGCCGGCTTTGCTCAGGCATTTCCTCAGCTTTTGGAGATACACCGCCTGTTTGCCCGAACTCCCCCAAACGATATCGTCCGCCGTTTTCCGTTTCAGAAGGTTCGGCAGTTTGGGCGGTTCTTCCCCTTCATAGAAAAGCTGGTAGAGCGGCACTTCCAGAGCCCGCGCCAACTTCTCCAAGGTCTCCATTGCCGGAACGGTGTGGCCATTCTCGACGCGCGATATGTAGCAGCGCAGCAGCCCACTCCTCTTTTCGATGTCTCCCTGGGAGAGCTTCTTTCCTTCCCGCAACTCACGCAAACGGTCTCCAATAATCATCCTCGCCTCTTTTCGTTTTTAGGATTGCGAACTCCGGGGACGCGTGAACAGAATATATCTGCAAGCCCCATTCTCCAAGGCATGCCAAGGCACACTTGGTGACGGCGGAAATTCTCGCTGCGGCTTCAGCCACCCGCCTCTCCCGCCTCGCATTGAGCACGGTTGCACCGATTACTGCTGAAGCGCATCTGGGCTATCTGCTAGGAGAATTGCGTGGCTCAGTGGATGACGTGGCAGCTATTCGTCCAGACTTGGTGGGATTGGCTCTATCTTCTTGACGTACTAGCGAAGCTCCTACTCGCTTTCAGGCAAAACCGATTCATTCTTCACCAGATTGCAGTGTTGCTTCGTCCGGCATACTCTAAAGACACTGGCGCAGAATATGTTCTCGGCCTTAAAGTGTACCCGACGACTCAACCGCCAATGACCAATGCCTGAAAAACTGCCAAAGGGATGGGTGAAGACGACGCTTGGCGAAATCGCGGAGCCGTCGCGAGAACGCACGTCCCCGATGGAAAACCCTACGATGCGATACGTCGGCTTGGAGCACATCGAGCCGCACTCCATGAGACTCCTCGGGCATAACTATGCTCGCGAGGCGCGCAGTTCCTCAGTTCGCTTTTCGAAAGGTGACATTCTCTACGGGAAAATGCGTCCCTATCTGAACAAGGTCTGGGTCGCAGAGTTCGACGGAATTTGCTCGGCAGAATTCCTCGTTTTCGAGAAGCACGACGGACTGAACAGTCAGTTCCTTGCCCTACGCCTGAATGCGGAGGATTTCGTCACATTCGCAAACGGACTGGTCAGCGGTGAACGGCCACGTGTTGATTTCGAGAAACTATCACATTTCCCGATTCTCTTGCCCCCTCTAGCTGAGCAAGAAAGAATTGTGGGCAAGCTGACTGCCTCCTTGTTGGGAGTGGGGCGAGCGGAAACCGCAGCGCGTCGAGCCCGGGAACGCCTTAAGATTTATCGTGCCGCCTCACTGCGCGCCGCCGTCACTGGCGAATTGACTCTCGATTGGCGTGCGGCCCAGCGGAAGCGCAAGAGCGATGCAATCGAAAACGGTGAGGCCTTGTTGCAGCGTCTCCTCGTTGTCCGACGTGACGGCTGGGAAAAAGCCGAACTCAAACGCCGCCGCGAAAAAGGCAAAATTTCGACAAAAGACAAGTGGAAATCCCGCTACCCGGAACCGGCTCGACCAAACACAACTGAATTACCAGAACTGCCTGAGACGTGGAGTTGGGCTTCCTTGGAAATGGTTGCGGAAATCGGTTCGGGAATTTCCGTCAGTAAGAATCGTCTGGTGAAAAACCCAGTTGAGTTGCCGTATCTCCGAGTCGCAAATGTTCTGCGGGGATATTTTGATCTTAGCGAAATTAAGACAATCCGTGTGGAAAAGGACAGAGTCGCCGACTATCTTCTCCGTGCTCGCGACATCCTCTTCACTGAGGGGGGCGACAGGGACAAGCTTGGACGAGGATGGGTATGGGAAGGTCAAATCCGAAGGTGCGTTCATCAGAATCATGTCTTTCGAGCCCGTCCCTATGATCCGTCGCTCTTGAATCCTAAGCTGGTCTCTCATTGGGGAAACACAATTGGACAAAACTTTTTCATCAAGCATGGGACACAGACAACAAATCTAGCCTCAATCAATCGAGGGGTGTTGGGTAGGCTGCCTATACCAATTGCACCTCTGGACGAGCAAACTGAAATTCTTCGTCAAGTTGAACGCCGGTTGGCTGCAGCGGACCGCCTGGATTCTAAGCTGTCGCGCCAACTTGAGCGTGCCCGCACCACTCGCGATTCGCTCTTGCGCCAAGCCTTCACCGGTCACCTCGTTCCCCAGGATCAGAAAGATGAACCCGCTCCACTGCTGCTGGCCCGCATCGGCGCCGACAAAGCGCGAAAAGAAGCAGAACGAACAGAGGCTCGCCGAGGGGCATACCGCGCGAAAGGAAGCAAGAGTGTCACCATGCAACAACCTTCACCATCACCGGAAGCTTTAAGAGCTGCCTGGCAAAGGATCGGCAAGGAAACCGATGCTCGCCGTCTCTTTGATGAGGCGGGACTTTCACCTGAACAGGTGGTCCAATTTTATGAGGCGCTGCGAGCCGACCCAGAACTGCGGACGGCATTTGAACAGTCAGCGCAACAACGTCGTCAAAAACAGAAGCTGGTCAGGCTTGCCAAGGAGGAGCATGAAGAACTCGGAGGCCGATTTCGTCTCGTTGACCTTTGGCTGGAGGATTTTAAGAACCTAAAAGACTATACCGTTCGCTTCAATCCCACTCAAGGGCTGGATGTTGTCCTCGGATGGAATGGCACAGGCAAGTCCAATCTATTTGAGGCGCTTGTCATTATCTTCCGCGACCTGCACGAGTGGTGGGAGAAAAACCGTTGGCCTGAGAAGCCGATGAATGGATATCGTCTCAACTACGAAATGGACGAGCACATCGTGGAGATCACTTGGCGACCGGGGCAAATGAAACGCCCGGAATTGAAGAGAGGGCCGATTCCCCACAAAGCAAAGAGTGAAACCGAATTGCAGCCCATCAAGCGAGAAGAGTTGCCGTTGCCACGCTTTGTCTTCGGTTACTACTCGGGTCCAACCAACCGCTTGGCAGAACATTTTCTGCCTATGAAGCAAGACCATTACGACCGCTTGCGCCTAGCCAAGGCAGACGATGCGAAAACCTTGGCCAAGCTGCTGGAACAGCGCCGATTCTTTTGCGCCGAAACCCATCACGCCAAATATGTGCTGCTTGGGTTCTCATACAAGGAAGACCCGAAAATCAGTGAATTCCTGGAGAATCGACTGAGGATCGTAGGCTTCGAGTCGGCTCTGTTCATCATTCGCAGGCCGCCTTGGGCGAAGTCTGGGAGCCGGGCGGAAGATTTCTGGAGCGCCACAGGAATCATGCGCCGAGTCATGGAGCGGCTGCGCCGCTACGCCATTGCCCCAATGGTGCTGCAACAGAAGGTTAACTACGGCTACCGATCGACTACAGAAGACCATTATTATTTCTTCTTACCGGACCTGGAGAGCCTGCATTCGTTTGCAGCAGAGTACCAGGACGCCAGAACATTCTTTCTGGCCTTGGAGAGCACCGATTTTTCAGAACTGATTCACGATGTCAAGATTCAGGTCCGCGTTAAATCCTCCAACACGGAACAAGTTTCCATCACATTCCACCAGTTGAGCGAAGGTGAACAGCAGTTGCTGATGGTTTTGGGCCTGATGCGCTTCACGAAGTCGCACCAATCTCTCGTGCTGCTCGACGAGCCTGACACGCACTTAAACCCGCACTGGAGTGTTGCCTATGTCAAAGACCTAGCGCGTGTGATGAGCGACAACGCAATTGAATCAACGGAACAGCAGACTAGTCAAATTTTAATGGCGACCCACGACCCGCTTGTCATTGCGAGTCTCCTAAAGGAGCAGATTCATCTGCTGAAGCGTGACACAAGGACCGGCGCTTGCAAGTGGGAGCCAGCGACCGTCAATCCGCGCGGGCTAGGCTTCACAGGCATCCTGACCAGCGAGATGTTCGGGTTTCGGAGTGACCTCGACCCGGAGACGCTTGGGGACCTAGACAACAGGGTCCGCCTTATTGCTAAAGAGGAATCACTGACCCCGCAGCAGAAAAAAGAACTGGAAGAAATCGACAAAAGGTTGGCTGAAGCCGGTTTCTCAAAGGCGTTCAGCGATCCCTACTATGCTGCGTTCGTCCGTGCATGGGGGCGAAGACACAGCCAGTTAATGGCGGGGCAGCAATTCTTGACTCCGGAGAAACGGCAGGAGATTGACCGAATCGCCAGCGAAGTTCTGAAGGAAGCAGTGGCAGAGGTGGAAAAAGAGGTCGAGAACTGATGCGCTTTGTTGACATCGACCTTTTGGAGATACCTAACGGCTGGCAGGGTCACGCGGACCAAGCGCTTAACGCCTTGCGTGACGAGATTACACAGGCCGAGGCCGCGGCACGAGCTGCAGGAGGAGACCTCGTCGCGGCGAGAAGAGCAGCAATCACGGCGGGTTTAGATAGGCCCGCGCGAACAAGACTCTGGCAAGACATGGCCCCTCGGCTCGGCGTCTTAAGAAAAGGAAAGTGCTGGTATTCCGAAAGCTTGAACCCGACCTCGGATAAGAACGTGGATCATTTTCGCCCCAAGAATCGAGTGGAAGAAGACCCCACCCATGAAGGCTACTGGTGGCTCGCGTTTGCGCCACGGAATTTTCGCTACGCAAGCCAATGGTGCAACCAGCGGCGCGTGGACCGCGTGCATGCTACCAGCGGCGGCAAATCGGACCATTTCCCGCTGCATACGCACGGTATTAGGGCGCGCCAGGAAGGCGACGATCTCGAACTGGAGGAGCCCCAACTGCTTGACCCGATTGACCCCGACGACTGGAAGCTCCTGACATTTCTTCCAGATGGGTATCCGACTCCCACCAAGCCAGCGGGTACAGCAGAGCACCAGCGAGCCGCAACATCAATCGACGTTTACCACCTTCACTGCAAACCACTGGTGAATGGCCGCGCGGCCGTGGCCGGCACGATTCAGCGCATTGTTCAAGACCTGGAAAGGCTTCGTCCCCAGATCGACGAGCCAAAAATGCGCGCCCTTTACAAGAGTCGAGAAGTTGAACTCCTTCGGGCGATCCACCCCGATACCGAATACTCGGCGGCTGCATTGGCATACGCCCGAGCAGAAATCTACAAATCAGAACTCGGCCATCAAATCACACGCGATTGGTTGCAAGAGATACTGAATTGACACAAATGACCAAGAATCACAAAACATCGGCTTCAGCTCTCGTCCAAAGGGTCTGGAACTACGCCCACGTTCTCAAGGATGACGGGCTAGCCTTCATGGATTACACGGAGCAGATTACCTATCTTCTTTTTCTGAAAATGGCGTGGGAACAGCGACACGTAGGGGCAAGCGAGATTCCATCGCGCTACACTTGGGGCGCACTGAAGAATATCGCTGAGAAGGCGAAGCTCTTGGAGCGGTATCACCAAGGGCTCCGCAAGTTGAGCGAACGCCCGGGGTTGGTTGGCCTTATCTTCACCAAGCCGCAGAGCAAGATTACCGACCCAGCCAAACTTCATCTCCTCATCCAAATGATCGACAGCGAAGATTGGTCCGCACTCGACGTGGACGTGAAGGGTGATGTCTATGAAGGGTTGCTCGCCAAGAACGCCGATGATGTGCGCGGCGGAGCGGGGCAGTACTTCACTCCGCGCCCTGTCATCCGGGCGATTGTTGAAGTGATGCGCCCCGAACCAATGATGCGCATTTCCGACCCAGCATGTGGCACGGGTGGTTTTTTGTTGGCGGTTTTTGATTACCTTAAAGGCCGGACAATCAATGCCAAGGAGGCTGCTCATCTTTGGACGAGAGCGCTGCACGGAGTTGACCTTGTCCCCAATGTCGCGCGCTTGTGCGCCATGAACCTTTTCCTTCACGGGATCGGCACAGACCACAGCCACCCTGTGATATCGATTTTTGACAGCCTCGAATCTAAGGCTGAGCCGGTAGATATGGTCCTTACGAATCCGCCGTTCGGGAAAAAGAGCAGTTTCACTATCATTGGCGCAGACGGAAAGAGCCACACTGACAAGATTTCCTACAAGCGAGAGGATTTCTGGGCGACGACTAGCAATAAACAGCTCAATTTTGTCCAGCACGTCTATTCAATGCTCAAAGAAACCGGGCGGGCCGCAGTCGTTGTTCCGGACAATGTCCTATTTGAAGGCGGCGCAGGTGAAAAGATTCGCCGCGCGTTGCTCCAGCAGTGCGAGGTCCACACCCTGTTACGTCTTCCAACTGGCATTTGGTATTCGCCCGGCGTGAAGGCAAACGTATTGTTCTTCGACAAGAAGCCCTTGGAGAAGACTCCAGCAACCAAAGACCTCTGGGTATATGACCTGCGCTCAGAGCGGACTTTTTCGCTCAGGCAAAATCCGATTGGTCCGGCCGACCTGACGGATTTCATCCATTGCTACCGCGCTGATGATCGTGCCGGACGCAAGGAAACAGCGCAGTTCCGGCGATTCACATACGCGGAGATTATTGCACGAGACAAAGCGAACCTCGATCTCCAATGGCAACAAGAGACGGCGAATGCCGCTCAAGGCGAGACTCCTCAGGCGCTGATGAAAGAAATTCTAAAAGACCTAGAGGAAGCGATGCGTGAGTTTGCCGCTGCCGAGTCCGAAATTCAGAGATGACGCCACTTGTTGCGTTCTTCTTGTTGCGCATGGCCCACCCTCGTCACACACCAGCGAGTGAGTGGTGCCAAGTCGTGCCTTCTTGAAGAAGAGCATGGCGGCCTCGATTTCACCTGGAGATCTGCTTTTTACCTATAGCAAATGCTATAACAATTGTTGCTCGCCCCCACTTGATGCGTGTATACTGCAAACATGCTTGATGCTGCTCAGCTAGCGGCAGTCCGGAGAAAGTTGGGGCTCTCTCAAGAGCAAATGGCTCGGCTTTTAGGCGTATCGTTCGCCAGCGTCAATCGATGGGAGGGCGGGCATTCGGGTCCCACTGGCCCAACCTGCGATATCTACATCGCACTTGATGCCGCGATCCGAGCCGGCAACTCCCCGGGAACAATCCGCCAGGCAGCTAACAGCGAACGGGGTGCGTTCCTATATGCCTTGTTTCGGATGGCCTACGCGCGCACCAGGGGAAGGTCGCGATGAGCTATCAAGTCGTACCTCTTCGGCCACTGCTTTCCGGCGGTAGCGGAGATTTGTCAATCGGTAAGCGCACCGACACCGGCGAGCTTGTGGTGATCAAATATCTCCGCGAATGCCATCTCCCGGAGGCGCGAAAGGGCTTTGCACGCGAGGTGCGCATTCTGGCGCGTAATCTGCCGGGCCTGATGCGAATTCTATGTGCCAACACTGAAGCAGCCCACCCCTACTACGTCATGCCTTATCTTGATGGAGGGTCGCTGAGCAAATACGCCGGCAAGCTCAACGAGCACCAACTGCTTGCGATTGCCACTGCCGTAGCAGGGTCACTCGTGGCCCTTCATGCGCAGTACATTTCGCATGGCGATGTTAAGCCGGACAACATCATGGTTTCTCACGACGGTCGGATGCACGTGGCAGATCCTCTGGGTAGCGGTATCGGTTGTACGGTGTTGTTTTCAGAGAACCGTGGCGGGACGCCAGGTTATTGGGCGCCAGAGGTACACGCAGGACGGCCCATTTCTCATGCTGGAGATGTGTATTCGTACGGCACAACGCTCTATCACCTCCTTACAGGGCTCAAACCGCAGGATGGGCAGCGCCTCGATCTGAGTGTGCAAAACTATCCGTGCGCACCGAAGATCCGGCAAGTAATCATAGCGTGTTGCCATACCGATCCCCACGAACGCGCCAGCATGCAGGAAGTGCTTCGCATGCTCGGTGGTGAGCAATGGGCCGACATACAGACAATGCGAAGACAACATCAGAAACAAATGACTACGGTGTGTGTCATCGGCGTCCTCGTGTTGCTGGTTGCAGCTTTGGCTGGGTAAGGGCTCGGCGTGCCCTGCTCCTTCCCGCACTCTTCCGAAGCATGTGGATCGTGCGATCATGCAGATATGTCGCAAGGATGAGCTATGAACCTTGATCAAAGCCTCGCCTCACTCCGACAACTGGTTGCGCATTTGCACGCGAAGTCCCAATCGACCGAGCATAGTTCGGCCGACTTTCGACGGGTGATCATGGGTGGGACCTACTTCACGCGGGCACCCTATGGTGGATTGGCCCTGATTGACGACGAACTGAAATCCTACCGGAACTGCCTCCACGACATATCTGAAATCGCCACGAAGAAAGGGCTGATTAGCCGCAGTGCAGTCGAATCCCACGTTCAGCTTGCCATCTTGAAAGCTCTGGACATCAATGGGATTCAGGCGTCCCTAGACTTTGATAAACGTCTGTCCGGTGCTCTGGTTGAACTGAAAAAAAGCCTCTTGGTGACACCACAGCGATGGGAGCTTCATTTGCAAGTGCTGGGACTCTCGGCCAAAGGGCTGCCTTACAAGTTCGGTGCCTGCGAATTCTATTTAGCGGATGAGGCACGAATCAAACACATTCACGAGAAGATCAATGGACCTGGGGGCGGTGCAGTGCAGATGGCGGGGGGAGTCGATACGCAGCCCGATTGGGGCTTGGCGCAACTGAAGAGGGTCATGATAGGAGGAACGTGGTGCACGATCCACGTGGATGCGATCGATAAGGAAGCAGCCCTTGTATTAGCCGAGCGGCACCTTCGGTTGACGATAGACGTGATTAATTTCTACGCGGAGGTGACGGTCGGGCGGGCTAGAATCTTCCTCCCAGGTGATGCCGGACCCAGCCGACGAAGAGGCCTTCGCATCCCGTCAGACGGTTCGGCACCGGATATTACTCAGACTCAAGTAGGGCCACTCGAGGAGTTTTCGGTCGTTGACATCCCTGAGGCGATGGCGCAGCTCTTGGAGCTGGTAAGAGTTTCCTCCTGGCTCGAAAAGTCCAAGCCTTCAGAACTGGAGGACAGAATCCTTTCGGCCCTGCAATGGGCAGGTCGCGCCGGCATCGCGGATCGCCGGGAGGAAGCATTCCTGCTCTATACCATTGCCATGGAAAGCCTGCTCCTGGGCGGGAGAAGCAACACCGAAATCACCGAGAAGTTCGCCCTGCGAGGTGCGCATCTTTTGTCTTCGGATCTGGACGCTCGCAAGAACGTCTACAAGGATCTGAAAGAGCTCTATGGAATCCGCTCCGCAATCGTCCATTCCGGAAGCCTTGAAGTGACGGACGATGAATTGTCCAGAATTGCCGCCGTTGCGCGCGGCGCCCTCGTCAGCGTGTTACATCTGCCGCCGTTTTTGCTAATGACGGCCGAATCTGAGTTTGAAGAATGGTTTAAAGACCAGCTCTTGGGAGCGAGTCAAATCCCGTACGAAAAGCCGCAAAGCTGGACATCTCTCCCGAGTTAGCTTGCATCTCGGCTCAATGCTCTGGTTTCGCGGCGACCCCCATGCTTGTTATCCTTCCTTGTTGCTTCCGATCCTGTGGTACGAATCGAGTCTGCCTATGATTGTAGGACAGACTCCGTCTACAGCCGGTATTGACCAAGAATTTTACGCCAGTCGTCAACCGCATACTCGGCGATCTCGAGCGCCCTGTACTCTTTTTTTCTTTCCTTTATTACATATTCCAGAGAGATCGTGGCTGAGCCTCCTCCACCCGCGCCATCCTCAATTCCTACGGATATTTTCCCGACTACTTTCACGTTACGACGTTGCTTCCAACGCAGGCGATAGTGCTTCGAGCGATTTGCGATACATTGGCATATAGCCAGCGGCTTAGATTGTTCGACGGCCAACAAAATGGCGTCCCGTTTATTTTTTCTAATACTGGTGTCATTCTTCACCCAGTCGCAAAGATGCCAGCAGTTCTGAAAGAAAGCCCACAGAAAATCTTCGTGCTCTTCGCGGTTAGAATTTGGTCGCGAGATTCGCTGCAGAAACCGTTCAACTCTGGCATATTGCTCTTTGTACGGACGCATTGGCGGTAGAATGTCCTAGATCAAAACCCCCACCATCATATCCCTTTTAACATGGCTGCGAATTCTCGGCTCTTCCGAGGAACTGAACTCGCTCAAGAAATTGCTGCTCCCGTCCGATGCCCAGACACTCACTAGGATCGCAGGGCTACTCAACCTTTGCGCACGGCCCGATATTTCACTCACTTCTGCGGCGTACCCCACCCCTTTGGTGGTAATTCCGACATTGGCGACAATCCACCGCCGACAATCCTCATAGCAACTCCGGTGACTCGACCGATTATTTCGGCCTCATCAAGATGGGAGAACCTGCGAATCGGCTGCGGTGAGGTGATGTGGGGCACCAGGATGAGCTGTCCGTCTTTCAATTCGCACCAACCGCAGGCATAACCATCCCGGAGTTCGATGAAATAGATCGGGCGCTCCAATTCTTGCCGCCACACGCCCGTCTTGATCTTTGTCTCTGTAGGGTCGATCTGCAGGAACGACCCGGGCAGGATTACGGGGAAGAGAGAGTAGTCGCGCAAGCCCAGGTACCCGTAGAGCGACCTCCGGAGGTCGAGTTGCCGAATCAACGTTATCGGCACCTCCCCCCATACTTGCACCAATCTCGTTAGAAGTTGCGTCCCCTCGACATGGAATTCCTGGCGTACTCGTACCGGAAAAGGGATTGTGCCCTCATCCGTATCCCCCGAGTCGCCCACAAGGTGCGTTGCAGGCCATTTGAACATCGCCTGGTCCTTGGCTGCGTCCGCGAGGTTGACCCCGAAGATCGCCAGGAGCTCCTCGCAGCGGCGATGGTAAACAACACTGAGCGAGTAAAATTTATGAATCCCAGGAACATATGTGCCATTTTCGATAATCCGCAACCAGGAGTGGGAGATTAGGTAATCCGGATTGCCCTTAACTTGGGCCAGTTGCTGGCTCCGCCGTTCCACTTCGCGTAGCGACAAACGCAGACTTCCTCGGAGCTTTTTGAGACGTTCTCCAGGGCGCGAGCTAGGACTCCGTGACCCCATCTCGGGCGAATAGTAACGAGAACATCGTTAACTGTCCAGCCAAATGATGGCTGAAGTATGCCCGATGCCCTTTTTGCTATTTACTCGGGACCCGGTCTCAAATACGGTCAGCAATCACTTTTTTCACACTTCGTCCCCGATTTTCCCTATGCACGTCTGGTTTTTTGTTGAGAGGCCGGTCCCGTCCCCATGCGACGCCAGACGCACCACGAATTTGAGAAAACGAAACCATCAAAAACACCCGATGAGACCGTGCTCGGAAAAAAGGCGCTCCACCCTGGTCTCAAACCGGCAGAGAAACTTCGTGAGATCCTGCGCAGGAGAAACATGAGTCTATTGCAGGTGTCCAAAGAATCTCGGAGACTGTTCCCCGGACAATCGCTCTATCACATTCCTCACAATCTCTACTTTGATTTGCGCGATGCGCGGTTCACGCCCAATATTTACCAGCTCATTTCACTCAGTTGCGTCTCCGGCTACAATCTCGTTCATTTGCTGTATGTGTTTGGGCTCCATTTGGACGACATTCCGCGTTTACAGCTCCGCCTGTCATTCCCCCGGACAATGCTTCTCGACTCAGACCTCTATGATAGCGACGCGCTTGTTCAATGGTTCGAAGGGGAAGGCGAGCCGCCTCCGCGGATAACGCCGCTCATTCAGATCCTCACCCATAACGTCACGGAGCGAGTCGCCGCACTGCAGCGAATCAACAGGGTGTCCTTCATCTATGCGAAGGTCGGGACCGAGGATGACTTCTGCTTCCCCGACCTGCTTCCAGGCAGCATTGTTCGCGCCGATCCACGTGGTTCCGAAGTAAAGCTAGCGGCGACTCGAGGCAAAGTCTCCCATGATTTCTTCCTCGTGGAACATGCTCGAGGTCTGAATTGCTGCCGCCTGCAACAAGTTGCGCCACGTAGGGTCGCGCTCGTGTCCACAAAACTAACCGCGCCACGAGTGGAGCTTCAGGTCGGAACCGAGCTCAAAATCCTGGGGGCAATAGATATGGAGATTCGGAGCCTCAAAAAAAGGGGCCTTGCCTCGGGTTTCCGAACGCTCCCAACCCCGAAAAGCCGGGAACTCCTTCAACCCGATCCTCCCGGCAGTGACTTCCGTCACTTGCTCCGCAAAGGCAGGCAGCGCGCCGGCTTGTCCTTCCGGCAGGCATCGGCCATGAGTCGCAAGATAGCGCAGGAACTCGGCGATCAACGATATTTCACAGCCATCGGCTCTCTCTCCGATTACGAATCCGCCGAAGCACCACCACGTCACATTCACAAGGTCGTGACCCTTTGCACGCTCTACTTCATCGGGTTTTGGCGCTTCCTGAAAGCATCGGGGCTCGCCATGGACAAACTCGGACAAGAAGCGATTCCAGAAGATTTAACAGAAAGCACACATTGGGCTGCTAGTTCACGCCGTAAAGATCGAGAGCCACAAGGAACGAAAGGAAACTCCTTTCTCAATATTCTCGCGGACCGCTTCGAAGAGATTCCGTTCTTTCTCCGTAACGCACTTCCGGAACTCTGCGGCATGTCGCGCCCCACACTGCGCGATGTGTTCTGGGCTGGAGAAATGGGGCAGGAGTTTCATGCCCCACTGCGAGGTGCAGCATTCTTAGTTGTCAACCAACGCATGAAAACAGCCGTCGTTTCGGAAAACGAACCGGAGTGGAAGCAGCCTGTATATCTCCTTGCCCGGCGCGACGGATCGTATTTTTGTGGGCGCTTCGCTCTGGCTGGCAACACAACCGTACTCCACCCGCTCTCTACAAGCCTCCCAAGTGCGAAACCTCACCAAAGTGGAGGCGACGCAGAGATAGTCGGCCAAGTTGTGACCGTCTTGAGACGGATTGCAGTCAGAAGTTGACCCTATGGCGAACACCGTGGCTTTCTTTCGATAGCCCATTGTTCCCTTGTTTTCATCGCTTTTCGTCCTCCCATGTCGGAAACTCGAACACTTTGGCTTTATTCTGGCCATCGACATGGCAACGCGCTTAGGTTATTCCATCAGGCTGAAACGCAGCCGGGCCGTTCGGAATTCATACGCAACATGCTTCCTTCAGAATTGCTGTGGCTGTACCAGAGAATCCGGCCTCTTCTTGCCTGGCATTTGGCCAGTTTTTTGTGCCTTACGGCGGGGAGCGTGCTCGCCCTGGTCAATCCGCTCGTACTCATGTGGGTAATCGACCGCGTCCTACCAAATCGGAACATTGCTCTCCTGATCTGCACAGTTACGGTGATTTTTTTAAGTTCAGAACTGCGGCCCATCCTGTCGAGCTTTGGCGCGTATTTGACACTTTTGGCCTCACAAAGAACCGTGGTTTCTATTCGAAAGGAAATCCTTGAAAGGTTAGATTCCCTGTCTGCCGAATACCACGAGAACACTCCCGTGGGGGCGAGACTTTATGCACTTCGGGAGCCGATCGAGGAGGTTGCGTATTTCGGATCAGACCTGGCTCCTGCCATCCTGCGCACGGCGCTTGTAACCGCATTCACTCTCTCCGCAATGCTGATCTTGAACCCTCGATTGACTGCGCTGGTTCTTCCCGCAATTCCCGCGTTTGTTTTCGCTCGTCGTCATTTTCGCGGCCTGCTTGCGGAAAGATCCGACAAAGTGCACGCCACGAGAGCGAAACTGAGCGCTTTCCTTGAAGAGCACATGTGCTCGGTCCTGCAGATTCAACAACTACAGCAGGAAAAGAGGCAGGAAAGGCGCGCCTTTCATTTCTTTTCAGACGTGGCCCGATCCCAAGTAAAGCTTGCCGCCGGCGGCATCCAATTCACAAGTTGGACCAATCTTCCGATAGCTGCCGCAGCAGCGTGCATCATAGGTTTCGGTGCCTGGGCAGCTCTCCATGGCGTCATGACCGTCGGCGGCCTCGTCGCATTTTATAGCTATGTTTTCCAACTCTTTGATCCTCTCAGTGGTGCCCTCGAAACGTACGCACGAGCGCAGCGAACCTTTTCCAGCATCCGTCGCCTCCAGGCAATTCTGGCCTTGCGCCCAACTGTGACGGATCAAATCTGTGGCCCCCAGATGCCGCCCTCTATGGTGTGCGATATTCGATTTACAGGCATATTTTTCGGATACGAGCGACAGAAATGCTTTTTGACGATCCCCAGTCTGTCTATCGAGAGCGGAGCGCACGTAGCCATCGTGGGCGAAAATGGTGCAGGCAAAAGCACCTTTGCGAAACTAGCTGCGCGGCTCTACGACCCGGACCGTGGGTCCATAACCATCGGGGAATCGCAAGTCAGGAATATGCCACTGAAACAGTTTCGCTCACTCGTTTGCTACGTACCCGGCATTCCAGTCCTGTTTGACGAAACTCTGGCAGAGAATCTTCGCTTGGGGAATCCATTCGTTGGCGTTCGGCAACTGGAAGCAATCATCGATCTTCTTGAGCTCCGCTCTTTTGTCGCATCGCTCCCACGCAAATTGTCAGAGCCTCTGGGCCCTGCCGGGTGTCAACTGTCCGGTGGCCAGCGGCAAAGACTCGCCCTAGCTCGTGCCCTGTTGCGAAGGCCCCGCATATTGATTCTTGACGAAGCGACTTCCGCGCTGGACCCTCCAGCGGAGCTTTCGATCCTCCACAGGATTCCCGAATTTCTGCCGGGAGTCACAATCATCTTCATCTCGCATCGCCTCGGAAACGTTGCATGGATGGACCGCGTACTTGTTTTCCACCACGGCAGAATCGTCGAAGACGGGCATCACCATGAACTGGAACTCTCTGGGAGCTTCTATGCGAAGTTGCATCGTGCTTCGGAGGCGAGCCACTTTGGCAACCTGCCCTAAAAAAGATTCCTCCACAGACAAAGACAAGCTCTTCACTAAAATTCGCCAAAACATGACCCGAATCTGAACGCGTGCAGCCTGCGAACTCTCGCGTTACGCGGCCCTAACTGCTCTATTCAGAGTGAATTGCGAATTCCATTTCCTGATTCACGAACAAATGAACGCGGTTGTGGATGTCAACCTGCTTTCGTGGCAGTGTCCACTGCATATTCTCATCCGTTCTCGGAATCAGCAGGAAAGGGGAAAACCCGTGCTGAAGATAGCCGAAGGAGTGCGGAGTACTCACGACTGCGACGGGGCAGTCATTCTCGACATCCATCACGGCCAAATGTTCACCCTCAATCTCGTGGGCTCCAAAATCCTCGAAATGCTGGAGCACGGTTGCCCCGAAAGCCAGATGATCCAGGAAATCAGCCGCAAATTCCGCATTCGCCCCGAAATTGTCGAACGCGACGTTCGTGAATTCCTGGAGTGCCTCGAAAAGCACCGGCTTGTCGAGTCTCGCGCACCAAACAGCGGCGCATAAACCCGCACGGGAGGGCGATTTGAACACTCAACGACAAGACGACCGGGACACGTACCGCCTCATCATCACTCGCCGCAGTGGGTCTGAACTCTTGTGTCTGCCCGATGGTCCGTACCATTCATTGCCTTCCGTTGATATCCCACGGTGGCAAAGAGTCGCGGAGCCAATCAGAGACGCAGTGAGAACGCACTTAGACCTCGATGCCTATTCTCTTTTTACCTGCCCTTGCGAGACGCCAACAAGTGAGACACCCCGCACCCTTTTTCAGGCGATGGAATGCGTCCGTCCGGACGGCCCCGTCTCACAAATAGCATTCTGGGTTCCCATCTCCTCGCTGGTGATTGATTCCTTTCGGGATGCGCAGGATTTCCGTAGGATTTGCAACATTCTCAGGGCTCTCTCCCACGGCACTGAAACATGCAATGAAGGTCCATTTGCCAAACCAGGTTGGCTTCGCGAGCTCTGCAGTTGGATTGCACAGCAGCTTGAACCCCTGAAGTTCAGACTCACGGGCAATTTCCGGCAATTCAATGCGAGCTCTTCGTTCAGTTTGATCCGTTTCGAAACGACGGACGCTGCCTTCTGGTTCAAGGCTGTAGGCGCGCCAAACCTTCACGAATACGCAATATCGCAGGCCTTGGCACGATCGTTGCCCAATTATGTTCCGCGCGTCCTTGCAACAAAACCCGAATGGCATGGGTGGCTCATGGCCGATGGGGGTGGCGTAACTCTCAACGATGTCCCAGATCCTTCCGCCTGGCAAACTGCCCTAACCACGCTCGCTAATCTGCAAATCGATTCCACTGGACTAGAAGACGAGTTCTTGGAGGCCGGGTGCCGGGACTTGCGCTTGGCCGCACTGCTCGAAATGGTCGATCCATTTTTCGACGCCATGGCCGACTTAATGAAGCAGCAAACGAAGATGCCGCCGCCGATTCTCTCGCAGAAACAACTTGTGGACCTCGGCGCGACTTTGAAGGACGCTCTCCAGTGCCTGGCGCTGTCGGCCGTCCCCGATACGTTGGGCCACAGCGATTTCAATCCCGGCAATATCATTGTTGGCCCCGAGCGCTGCACTTTCCTTGACTGGGCCGAAGCCTACGTCGGTCATCCATTCCTGACCTTTGAATATTTTCTTGCGCATCTGCGGAAAGACTATCCACAACTTGCGCCCCTCGAGAATGAGTTGAGAGCTTCCTACTCTCGCATTTGGAGTTCGGTCGCATCATCCGAGCAGATTGCGCATGCCTATTCGTTCTCACCCCTCGTCGCGGTTTATGCCTATGCGGTCTCAAACAACGTCTGGCGGGATCCCGAACGCCTGAAGCTCCCCAGCTTCCAAGGCTATCTGCGAAGCCTGACCCGGCTGATGAAACAGGAAGCAGACTCCATTCAGCGGCGGAGGGTCGAATGTCTCAACTGACCGTTTCCCGGCCTTGTTCAACGCCAGACCCGGTGACGGAGATTTTCCACGGTGTCTCCGTCACCGACCCCTATCGCTGGCTCGAAGACCAGGACTCTCCTCGCACGCGCACTTGGATCGAAGAGCAAACCCGCTACGCCCGCTCCTATCTGGACAACATCCCGGGACGAGAACGCATTCGTGAGCGCATTCGAGAATTCCTTGCCGTCGAGACCTATGACTCCCTGCAAATCGCCGGTGGCCGCTACTTCTTCAGGAAGCGCCTCCCGGACCAAGAGCAGCCTTGCATCTACATGCGTGAAGGCGCAGACGGCAAGGATCGCCTTTTGATCGACCCCTCGGAAAGGAGAACCGGCAAATACACGGCGGTAAAGCCCCTTCGTGTTTCCCCTGACGGTCGGTTGCTCTTGTACGAGGTGAAAGAGGGGGGAGAGAGAACGGGGACTTTTGAGCTACTTGAAATCGAAACTCGGAAGCGTCTGCCCGATCTCCTCCCCCGCGGCTACTTGCGCGGATTCTCGTTTGCGCCGGATAGCAAGAGTTTCTACTACGTCCACGAAGCCTTGGACGCAAAGCGGCCCTTCTACCGCGCCACATACCAGCACGTCCTGGGAACGCCCACCAGCGAAGACCGAGAGATTTTCTTCGCCGGCGAGGACGAGAGGATCCGGCTAAGCCTTTCTTCTGACGAGAAGCGCCTCGCCTTCTTCGTCCACCGGTTCCTCGAAAAGACACTCACAGACATCTACCTGCAATCATTCGACGCGCTGACCCCACCAAAACTCATATTCAGCAAGATTGACTATCTGATAGGTCTGCGTTTCTTAGACGACAAAATTCTGGCAATCACCGACCGCAAGGCGCCAAACCGCAGGATCGTCGAAATCCGCCTTCAGGAAAACGGAGAACACAATTGGATCGATGTCGTTCCCGAGAGCGACATGCCTATAAGCCATTGGCTTGTTGCTGGAGACAGCATCTACGTCTCCTGCGTGAAAGAAATGATCCATCGCATCTTCGTCTTCGACCTCTCCGGGAAAAAGCTGGGCGAGATTCCTACTCGAAGTGACGAAACACTTCGCCTCATCGGCGCTTCGCCGGATGCCGATGAGATACTAATTGAAACAGAATCCTTCACTGAACCCATCGGCATCTTCCGTTATTCCGCGAAGACAAACGAGCGTGCGCTGTGGGCGAAGAGAAGCGTCCCATTCGATCCCAACGACTTCGACTATTCCCAAATCTGGTTCATGTCCAAGGATGGCACAAGAATCCCCATGTATCTCGTGGGCCGCCGCGATGTTCTCGAGCGGAGCGGCAATCCGACGATCATGACTTCCTATGGCGGCTACGGGGTTTCGATGACGCCACAGTTCAGCATCTTCGTTGCTTTTCTCCTGGAACGAGGCTGCCTGTTTGCCTTGCCCAACATCCGAGGCGGCTCGGAGTTCGGTGTCGAGTGGCACAAGGCGGCGAAGCGTCGCAACCGCCAAACGGCCTTCAACGACTTCCTATGCGCTGCCGAATGGCTCTTCAAAACGGGGCGAACGGCTCCTGGAAAACTAGGCATCTTTGGGGGCTCTAATTCCGGTCTGCTCGTTGGAGCGGCCCTCACGCAACGGCCGGATTTGTTCGGCGCTGTCGTCTGCATGGTCCCGATGCTTGACATGCTCCGTTATCACCTCTTCGATAACGCCCACATTTGGAAAGAGGAATTTGGCACCGTCGAAGACCCAGATGATTTCGCCGTTCTCGCGAAATATTCTCCTTACCATCAGGTTCAGGATGGCGTGGCCTACCCTGCCACGATGATCGTCTCCGGTGACGCGGACCGGAACTGCAATCCGCTCCATGCACGCAAGATGACCGCCCGGCTGCAAACGGCCAACACCTCCAATCACCCGATCTTTCTCGATTACAGCAAGTTTCGTGGGCATTCTCCCGTGCTTCCCCTAAGCGAGCGAGTTGAAGCACTGACGGATCGCATGGCTTTTCTGTGCAACCAGTTTCAACTGCCAGTGTGACGACGGAGGTTTTGGTTATGTCGTTTCTTGTCCTCAAAGCGTATTGGAACCTGATTCTTTTCGATCTCATCCTGGCCCGCGGCAATTTCGCAGCGCTTTACAACAAGGTGCGCAAATACCCGGTCGGCAATAAACCCGCGGTTCCTGATGCGGTCGAGCGAATCTGTTCCGCCGTTGACATGGCCTGCATCTGGTACTGGAAAGAAGCGCTTTGCCTGCAGCGATCCGCTGCGACTGCATGCCTCCTAAAGCAATATGGCGTGCTCGCGCAAGTGGTCATTGGGGCACAACAGATGCCCTTCAAGGCGCACGCCTGGGTCGAGGTAGATCGCCGCGTGGTCAACGACAAACCGTACACGCCAGAAATGTACGCAGTTCTCGATCGGTGCTGAGTCTCTGTCAGGAAAGGTGATCAACCGTGAGTGTCCAATTTGGAAGATGGAATCTGGATGGCAAGCCGGTCGACCGGGACTATCTCGAAAAGGTCACCCCGCTTCTCGCTCCGTACGGCCCAGACGGTGCCGGCTCCTATTCCAACGGAAACATCAGCATCCTGTACCGGGGCTTTCATACCACGAAGGAATCGCGCCGCGAATCGCAGCCGCACGTTACCTCGTCCGGCCCCATCCTCACCTGGGACGGCCGCCTGGACAATCGCGCCGAACTCATCGGTCAGTTGGGCGATCTTGTGACCGTGCATTCCACCGACGTTGAGATCGTCTCCGCTGCTTATGAATATTGGTGGGAGGACTGCTTCGCCATGTTGATTGGCGACTGGGCCCTCTCGATCTGGAACCCGCACACGCGGTCACTGATTCTCGCGAAAGACCCCATCGGCACGCGCCAGCTCTACTACTCGTTCGACGACAAGCAGGTGTCCTGGAGCACTATCCTTGATCCGCTCATCCTTCTTGCAGGAAAGACCTTTGCGCTCTGCGAAGAATACATCGCCGGGTGGTTCTCGTTCTTCCCTGCCGCTCATCTGACGCCCTACGTCGGGATTCATTCCGCCCCGCCGTCCTCGTCGGTGCTCATACGAGCGGGAAAACACATCGTCAGCAAATATTGGGATTTTGATCCGAGCAAGAGAATCCGTTATCGTGCGGATGGCGAATACGAAGAGCACTTCCGCGCCGTCTTCGGCGAATCCGTCCGCCGCAGGCTCCGCTCCGACAGTCCCATCCTTGCTGAACTTAGTGGCGGCATGGACTCCTCCTCCATCGTCTGCATGGCCGACGCTATCATCGCCCACGGAGCCGCCGAAACCCCGCGCCTAGACACCATCTCCTACTACGACGATTCCGAACCCAACTGGAACGAGCGCCCCTACTTCACCAAAGTGGAAGAAAAACGCGGCCGCACCGGTACCCACATCGACATGGGCTCACAAGAACTTTTCAAGTTTGAGTTCGACAGCGACCATTTCGCCGCCACTCCCGGCTCCGGCGGCGGCCGCCCCTCCGAAGCCGGCCGTCAAATCGCAGCCTGCATCGCCTCCCAAGGAAACCGCGTCGTCCTCTCCGGCATTGGCGGCGACGAATTCACCGGTGGCGTCCCAAGTCCCACCCCCGAACTACAAGATCTTCTAGCCCGAGGTCTTTTCAGGCCCCTCGCGCACCAACTCAAAGTCTGGGCCCTCAACAAGCGCAAGCCGTGGTTCTACCTATTATTTGATGCCGTCCGGGAATTCTTTCCTCCCGCACTCGTTGGAGTCCCGAAATACAAACGCCCCGCGGCCTGGTTCAATCCCGCCTTCGTCAAACGGAACCGCGCGGCTCTGACTGGTTATGAGGACCGGACAAAGATCTTCGGCCCCCTACCGAGCTTTCAAGGACATATAGGCACCGTGGATGTGCTGCGAAGGCAGCTTGCATGCTCTGACTTGTCATCCGATCTGCCTCGGGAGAAACGCTATCCCTACCTCGACCGCACCCTGCTCGAATTCCTATCCGCAATCCCGCGCGAACAACTTGTCCGCCCCGGCCAGCGCCGCTCTCTGATGCGTCGTGCGCTCATCGGCATTGTCCCCGACGAACTCCTGAACCGGAAACGTAAGGCATTTGTTAATCGTGGTCCCAGGGTGGGGATTGCAGCAGAGTGTTCAGGTCTGGAACTCGGCCAACACATGCTCATCAGTTCCCTTGGGATCGCCGATTCAACGCGCTTCGCGGAGGCACTGCAAAAGATTCGGCGAGGGGCAGAGGTTCCCGTGGTCACGCTTATGCGCACTCTTGGTATTGAGTTCTGGCTCCGAAACCTAACTACCAGGCATGTCTTGGGTGGTGCAGCTTGGCAGACACGGCCAGCGACCAAGCAGGCGCTCCGCAATCCTACTGACCAGCTCTGCTTATGAGGCAGGTAAGTAAAGAAACGATTAATTGATAAAAAACGATATCTCAGCTGAGAAATTCAAAAGGGAAAGGAGGTGAAACTCAATGAACTACACCAAACCAGAAATCACTTCGCTTGCGTCTGCAAGCTTGGTGATTCAGGGCTCGCCCTCAGGATCACCAAAGACCGTGTTTCACATTAATGACTACCTGGACATAGATTACGCAACGCCGGCTGCATACGAGGCCGACGAGTAGAACATAAGCCGGGAGGCTCAAGGCGCCGAGCCTCGCGGCTTCTAAACTCCCGGCGTCAACGCAGTATTCGAGATCCGCTTGGACTTTAGGTTCGCAAACATGCTGACCTAGAAAGGAGCCAAAAATCAATGAACTACACCAAACCAGAAATCACTTCGCTTGCATCTGCAAGCTCCGTGATTAAGGGCGAGAGCAAGAAAATGGGCGGCCAGGACAGTGTGCCCATAGACTGGACATCAGTTCCTGCATACGAGGGAGACGAGTAGAACATAAGTCGGGAGGCTCAAGGCGCCGAGCCTCTCGGCTTCTAAATCCACGCATTCAAGACGTTGTCTGACGTTTGGAGTTCAAGATGTACACACCTTTCCCTGGGAGGTAAACGCAGAGCGTGGATCGACACTCATAGAATACGACAAGCTGCAAATCTTCGATTTAACGCATCCTGTGACCACGATTCATGGAGGACAACAGAAAGTTCCTTGCACCTGTAGCGAATCTATCGTTCTTAACCTCATGACCCCGCCAGCATTCGAAGCCTACGAGTAGTGGAGATGGCAGATGCTTCAAATTCTTGATCACCCAGCAACGGACGATGAGAAACGTGCCCTATGCCCGCGGCTTGAAATTCCATGCTAATTCTGGCTTTCCCGAGTATCCTTTTCGTTCGATTGCGCTTTCTCTTGTAGCTGGCGCAGTTGACGCCAGCGCTGGTACTGCCCGCTTTTGGCCGGATCCGCGCTCTCTTCAGATTTGAGCCAAAATCTAAACCAATCGAGATTGCGCTCATAAATTTGGTAGCGATGTTTTGGCTGGTTTAAGTGATGAAGTTCGTCCGGGTAAATGAATAGCTCCATGGGCCTTCCAAGGTCTCGAAGAGACGTATACAACGCAAGGTCCTGCAGGAACTCAGAATCAGGGTCATTGTTCAGCACCGGTGCATCTATTCGGTCTGCGTTTAATTCAGGAGCCCTCTGCCTCCAATTGGCCTTAGATTTTCCCTCAGGCCACCCTCCCTCACCGTCCCTCGAAAAAACGTCGTCCTGAACGTGTCTCCGTGCCATGTAATAATAGTATGGACTATCATCCCCTGCGGCGCCGCTCACAGCCCGGAAGAGTTTGGTGTGTGTGATTGCGTATGACACAATCTCCGTTCCCCGGCTATATCCCGCCAAGCCTACTCTTGTAGTATCGGCGACGCCCATCTTTGCAGCCGCATCGATAGCCATCTCTATGCTCGCGTCCACCGATTCATACCACGATAAATATCGTTGGAAATCGCCCGGTTTGTTGTCAAATTCCCTGATGCCGTAATCGAAGCTCAAAACAGCAAATCCATGTGCCGCATAGACGTGAATGGGATTCTCATCCCCCGAAGCGCCGCGCGGGAACTCACGGGTCCGGTACGTCGTGACGATCAATGGGTACTTCTTTCCGGGCTCATAGTTCAGCGGTTTCACCAATTCTGCCCACCAACTATCTCCATATCTATTGACGCCATCCAGGCGTGTGATTGAGCCGAGTTCTAGATTTGCAAATTCCGGATTCAGATCGACTAGCGTTCGTCCAGTGCCAGTCGCTATGTCTACGAGAGCAACTTGAGAAGGTGCGGCCCTGTTTTCGCCCGCGCACGCCATATACCGAAAGCTCCTGTCGGGCGAGCAATCATAGAGTGCGTCCGAACTACTAAAGACCTGCCTCGGCGTTCCGCCTCCAGCAGGTACCACCATGAGCTTATTAGGATGGCCGTCCCCCAAATTCTGGGTAAAGTAGATTCCACTGCTGTCGATAGCCCACCAATAATCGCCAACGAAGTAGACCCCTGGCGCCACATTGACAGGCGTTCCTCCAACAACGGGCTTGGAAAACAATTCATAAACGACCTTGGTTCCCGGAGAATCGTCGATAATCCGATATGCAACTCTATGACCATCGGGCGAGACCTTAGCGTCGAGCAAGTGATGCCCTACAAAAGTTGAAGCTCCAGTTCTGTCGTTGTATTCTTCCCCGATATCGCTAACCCATCGACCAATGGAGTTCGCCTCTGCCTTTGTCTGCTTCCGTTCCTCGCCTGTAGTGACGTCGTGAATCCACGTCTCGATCTCATGAGGCTTTGCCGCGAGTACCTCACTTACTACGGGCCGGCCATGCCCAGCATCAAGGCCCCCGTCGTAAAGAATTCCATCTTCGGACAACCTCTGATTCTCTGCGGGGTCTCGCGGTTTCTCGAACGTCACAACGATCTTGTCACCATCTAGAGTCCAGCGATAACTCTGGACATTACCGGGAACATTCGTTATTTGTCTTGGATGATCTCCATTGAGGCCCCATCGCCACACTTGCCAACTCGCCGCCTTGTCCATCTTTGCCAGACGCGTAATGTACTTGCTGTCCCGTGACCACTGCGGCGATTCGGACAACCATTGGTTGATTGGATCCCATCGTGGTGCGCCCGCAGTCCCGAGGCAGACGGGAGCGCTGCCGGGCGCGGTCCCAACGACGTACAACCCGCTCTGATAGCCGTTCGTTTCATACACGGCCTGCCCGGCCACAAACGCAACGTATTTGCCGTCAGGCGAAATACTGACTCCTTTTTCATCTCGAATCTCTAGCAGATCCATGCTACTGACGGGGCGTCGTTTGCTCTTCTCAAGAGACGGGATTCGCACGGGCGTTGGGTCAAAACCGACGGCGTCGAAATCTTGGGCACCAGCCGATAAAATCGCACTCGATAGTAGGAAAAAGAGAACGCTGGCGCTGCGGGCGTAGTTCATCCAAATTGCCTCACAAGGATTTGGTTGCCCAAGAACCGTCGATACCGGAAAGGAGGCAGGACCATTCTCGCTTGGCACATCAAAATGCCAACCTCAGCGAGAGTTGCAGTGACCGAGGACCGCCTTCCTGAAAGATGGGATTAAGCCCACCAAGCCCCGTGTTGAGCGTCTCCCGCGACAGCAGTTCAGATGGACCGCCCGACAGGTAGCCGCCGGGGTTCGTAAAGTTGGGGTGATTGAACAGATTGAATGCGTCAGCTCGAAACTGAACCTTAAGGCGCTCCGTGATCGAAAACTTCCGCCCCATGGAAAGATCGACTTGTGTAAGGCCGAAGCCGGGGATTGCATTTCGGCCGAGCGTTCCCTGGCGATTCTCGGCCACAGGAGTGGTTGCGTCGAATGCGGTCGGATTCAATCCCATTCCCCCTGGGCACATTTGCCCCACCTCAAGGGCTCCATTCCCGCCTTGGGAAACGGGTCCAAAAACCTGCGCGCATTGCGCGCCGTATACATAAACAGGCTGGCTGGGCACACGATCGGGACGAATATAGCTGGCACCCAACGACGACGGCGCCGATACCGTGGGATTGATTGGAAATCCAGTTCTCGCGACGATAACCGTGTCGAGCGACCAATCTTTTGTCACCTGGGCTAGCGCCTCGGACTTTCCAGCGGAAGGAAGGACAAACGTCAGGGCACCGGAAAAACTATGTCGCACGTCGAAATCCGAGGATGCATAGTCATTTGCCGCCGAGATCACTGTATTTGAAAGGCCGGCGATAACATCATTGGAAGCGTTATCTAGCGAATGCGAATAGGTGTAGTTCAGGAGTGCTTGAACCCAAGTGGCTAGGGGCCTGCGATACTGGAACTGGAACGCATTGTAGTTGGACCTGGCACCGTTTCCCGTCAGTTCAAAAGCCCCTTGGAAATTGGCGTTTGGTTGATAGAGGGCTTCTTGCCGCAGCAAATCGCGCCCCGCCTGTCCTACATAGGTAGCAGAGATGGCTTGGTGGCCTCCGAACGACTTTTCCAAGGCGACGTTCCATTGGTAGGAACGGGGTAGTTTCAGATTTGGGTCAAACCCGTCGACAAGATTGGAAGGATACGGAGGCATTGCGGAAATTGTTGGCACAAAGGAACTGATATTAGGCACTGGAATAGGTTGGAAAAAGTAAGGTCCCCCGACCACGTCGTTCGGAAAATCGGTAGCAAGATTTGCAGATGCACCGACACCGAGATCATAAAACACACCTGCCCCGGCCCTTAGCACCATGCTGCCCGCTTGATCCAGGCTATAGGCTATCCCGAGACGCGGCGCAAAATTTCCGTATGTCGTGCGCCACAGCGAAGTTCGGGCGGGCGCCAACGTGATGGCCGAAGGATTGTTGACATTTAACCAGGATGCCAGCGTTGTTGAACCCAGACCTTCAGGCGCGGGACTGAGTTCCCACCGGACTCCGTATGTCAGCACAAGTCTTCGCGAGGCTTTCCAATTATCCTGAGCATAAAGCGACGTGGATTGTGAAAGTATCCGCGCAGGAAGCACCGTTTGGGGTTCAAACAAAAGCACCTGCCCCGTCGAGATGAGATTCTGTACACTACTAGCTACGTAAACGAATTGATTTTTGAAAGGGACGTTATTGAGAAAGATGGCTCGATAGTCGCCTCCGAACTTCAATTGATGTGAACCGAGAGTGAAACTGAGATCATCCAGAAAATTTAGTTGTTTGGTTCGATTATTTGCGTCCGTCCCTAGGTAATAGTCTTGGGTTCCATCCAACGGAAGGAAGAACGCCGTGGTTTGCCCGCGGGGAAGCGAGCCGATGAGTACGCTCGGATCCGGTGGATTGCCACCTCCAAAAGAATTGAGAGCGTAAGAGATACCTGCCCGTTGCGTAGAATAATTTCCGCGCAATGCGTTGAATAATCGGCTGCTCAGACTCATGTTCACACCCACAGTGACAGTCTGCGTGTTCGCAATGGTTGTATCCATATCAGAAAGGCTATAAGTACGGCTTGCGAGTTGCGATGGAGCATCGTTGTAGCGCCCGAAAACCGAAAAGCGCCCGTTGAACGTGTGATCGATGCGCAAGCTTCCCGCATCAAGCGTCGCCTTGTTGGCGAATGACCCCGTAAACTGGCCCGTACAGGTGGCTGACGATACAGCCCCATTGGGTTTCGGATAAGCTTCGAGAAACGGGGCGATCGCTGAGGATGGCGTGCAAGACGGCACAGCGGAATTAAGGTACGGGACTTGAATTTCCATCGTCGAAGGAACGTCCAATCGCGCGCCCTCATAGGAAGCGAAGAAGAACGTCTTGTCTTTCCAGATTGGCCCGCCGACCACCCCTCCAAAATCGTTGTGATGTTCGGGCGCCTTTGGAATCTGGGGAATGGCGTTATCATTAAACCAGTTGTTCGCATCCATGGCTGTATTGCGAAAATAGTCGAAGATTGTTCCGTGAAATTCGTTCGTTCCCGAGCGCGTGGTAAGAATCACTTGTCCACCTGGAGATCGCCCAAACTCCGGGGCAAACGATGAAGTCTCAATTCGGAACTCTTGCAGCGCATCCACGGACACCAGACTGCTTGTGCCTCCGAGTGCGCTGAACGCTTGTGCCGTTCCTGTTCCTGACTGTCCCACCGCACCCGTCGAAGAAGTGCCGAAATTGGCCGATACACCGTCGACCGAAAAACTATTTGCATCAGTTCTCTGCCCCGCAATGCTGAATTGTCCGTACTGGAAGCTGCTGGAAATTGGGGCGATCACAACTCCCGGCGTCAATTGCAGCAGCGTATTGAAACTGCGGCCGTTGAGGGGCAAGCTCTCCACGAAATTGCGGTCGATTACCGTGCCTACTGAAGCGTTTTCCGTGTTGATGATCGGCGCGCCACCTTCTACGGTCACTATCTCGGAGGCAGCTCCTATCGGTAACGTAAAGTTGATTGCAAGCGCGTCCTCAACATGAATGACGATGTCCGGTTTGATGATCGTCTTAAATCCGCTGTTTGAAACCTGAATGCGGTATGTTCCGGGAGAAATATTGGGCACCACGTAATAGCCTTCGCTGTTCGCCTTGCCCGGATATTGAACTCCCGTGGCATTATTGATGATCAACACGTCAGCGCCGACAATTACGCCTCCCGAAGGATCGAGGACGATTCCGCTGACCGTCCCATTCGGTGATTGCGCTACGCTCAAACTAACGGCAAGAAGTAGATAAACCAAAAGCCCCACGCCCCGGTTCACTCGCACGAAAACCCTCCTAGCGCGTGATGACACGCTCTTGTTGGGGTTTGCAGGCGAAAAGCGATTTCTGTGCCGCTTACTGCATCTCGATGGAAGGGCTTCTGCAAGGCTGGCCGGAGCGTTCTCGCTCAGGGATGGTTGGGATTGACCTTAAGATAAGCAAAGAGGAAGGGCTTACCGCTTGGCTTGTGGCTGCCGCCGTTCGGTTCCACGGTCACGAAAACCGCCTCGATCTCGTCGAGTTTCTGCGGATCGTCGAACTTCAGGATCCAACGTTTCTTGGAGACATTATCCTCATAAAAAACACCCAGGTTCAAAGCCTGTTCTCTGTCGGTCCCGCGCTGGCCCCAAGCCTGGAACGTGCTTGGGTTCTTCAAACCCGGCTGCCGGTCGAGATCGTAAGCATAGAAAATCAGTGACTTCCCTTTCGTGAAGAAAACGCGCCCATAAGATTTCTGGGTTGCTCCGTTTTTTCCAACGTCACGGACCTCGGCGATGTAGAGGTCCCGCGCCCCCATCAATTCTCGAATGTCGCGGTCGTGGTTCAGAAGCTCTTGCTGTTCGGCAAGTTTAGCCTGCTGTTGCTCGATGGTTCCTTCCCGGCTTTCGAGCCGGCGCGTCTGAGCCGCGACGGTTTCGTCACGCTCGTGTAATTGCTGTGTTAGCTCTCCAAGCCTTGCCTCAAGCGTTGCTGCACGGGATGACTCCTCAGAACGTGTTTTTTCCTCAGCATCAAGCTTCCTTTGCAAGTCCGCGAGGCGAGCGTTCGCGCTTGCCGCTTCTTCCGCGAGACGGCTCTCCTGTTCGTTTTGTGCCGAAGCGGAATGCTCAACGCGTTTGCTCTCTGCAGCTTTCAGCCGTTCGACCTGCTGCCTCAGATCGTCAATCGCTTTGTCGCGCGAGGCAAGCTGTCCTCGTAGAGTTTCTCGCTCGTGACTGAGATCGCTCAGTTGCTCCTCGAGTGAATTACTTCCCTTCTCCTGAGTTGCTGGCACATTCGTCGCGACTTCTACGCCTCTTCGGATGCCCACGCGGTACGCTGAAATCGCGAGCGCTAGGAACAGCAAAACAGCAGCAGCGTAAGACATCCACATCTGTCGCCAGTCGAACCGGGAGGGAAAATAGCCGCGGTGATGGGACGGCTCCGAACCTTCGATTACATCTTTTTGGGTCTGTCGGGAACCGGCCTGACTGTCCTCTCTGGACAAGCGCTCAAACAGCTCCGCCTCCGCCTTGTCCTGAGACCAGGACTTATCCGGCTCCGGCTCATTCTGAGGGAGTCCGGCAGCGATAGCCGGGACCGCCGCTTTAACCGTTTCCTGGAGCTGCTTTAGAACCTCGCGGCAGGCGGCACACCCCAACAGGTGCTCGTCGAGCTTGCGACGCTCTTCCTTGGTCAATTCACCAGCGGTCGAAGCCGCGCATAGTTCGAGAAACTCTTCATGCGGACTCATACGACACCGCACCTTGGCTTCCTAGTGACGCCTCCATCTTTACCACATTGTTTAACGATAGCGCAATTCACTGGCGAAGATATGCTTTCTCAAGCGGTCGAGACCCCGGTAGAAATGGTGGCGCACGCTCACTACCGTCTGATTCTTCATCTGACTAATCTCGTCAAAGGTATAGCCTTCATAGAAATGCAGGCGGAAGGTCTCCCACTGTTCCTCGGTCAAGCACTCGACCAATTCCCGCCAGCGGGCCCTCCCGAAGAGCCCCTCGCCCGACCGGTCGTATCCGGCTATCGGAGGTGCCGCGATGTCGCTGGCTTCCAGTTCGTCAAATTCGGTCGACCCATAGTGTGGGCGGGTACTCAAGTGAGCTCTGCGGTGGAGCGCTTCATAGTAACTCGTCTGCACGATCCAGCCGCGGGCAGGCCCTCTCGAAGCATCGTACAGGTGGGCCTTCCTAAAGAGGTGCAGGAAGAGTTCCTGTACAAAGTCCTCGGCTTCGGCGGGATCCCGGAGGATTCTCTTTCCAATGCTGTGGACCAGACGGGCATAGCGGCGGAACAGAATGCCCAGCGCCTCTGTATCGTCGGTACACATCTGGGCAATAAGGTTTTCGTCGGAGGGTTCTTCGTTCGGTGCAACCGTGTCCCTGTATAAAGGATCGGTTGCCCCTCGGTCCTTGCGAAGCGGAAGGGCCGGAAAGCGGGCTGCGGGAAAGGAGCTTGACATGTTTACACCCGGACCGCAAAGCGCATGACGAATTCAATGCCCCTATCAGACTCTAGTTTATACACGATTCCTACAAACATTCTCGTGCAACACATAGACCCACAATACAACAAGCGCTTGCTGTTTTGTACTTACTTTTTAGCGGCTATTCTTGGGCTTGGGAGGGCGACCACCCCTGCGGTTCTTTCGCTTAGCTTGCAGCGCTTTGTAGTATCTGCGCCCGCGCTTCGCGGTCACCCTCCCGCCTTTCCGCCCAAGCTCGACGGCGGCGGGATCCTTCTTCTTTGCCAAATTCTCAGTACAAACTTTACCTGCTTATTATGCACGAATTCGCAGTGCGACAGCGGACTGTCGCCTGAGGCGCAAGAGCTTTTCGCATCAGACAACAATCTGCACCACCCGGACGTGCCCTACGGTTCTATGACGTCTCGAATTAATCGATACACGCGGCGCAGTTTTTCTTCATTGCACGCATCTATCGCAGTATCAATTCTCCTTCGCAGAGACCGCGCATCAGAATCTTCTCCCTCTAGTAGCACGAAGTCACCGACCGGCACGTTCAGGGCCTTAGCAAGGGCCATGATCGTGTCCAGAGTGGGACTGCTGCGTCCGTTCTCCAAGGCACTCAAATACTTCGCATCTCCCCGAGTCCGCTCAGCAACTTGCTCCTGAGTAAGTCTTGCTGCTTCTCGAATCGATTTCAGTCTGCGGCCAAATGCTTTCGCGTAATTCACGGCACTCTCCCGCCAAAAACGCTAGCGAGAGCTATTCCAGTTGAACACTAGCAACAACACGAATACATTGATACTTATATTGATATAACTAGAGTTATGGGTTGCGTCACAGCCAAGGTGTCCATGAGCGGGGTATAGGACCATGGAAAGTTCGAGATCTGATGCGGGAAACCCTCTCGTCTTGACTCCGTGGAACGGCGGCGGGTAGCATGGCTACCAAACGGTGAAGAGACCAGAGAGGAACCGCGAACGGTTCGCGACGTATGTTCGTTTCCCATGCCGATGGCTCCCTTCCTTCCGAAGTCGCGCTTGCCAACTGAACCGCCTCCCCGGTGGTTCTGGATCGGTTCGCTGTCTCTTCTGCTCCTCGGGATTGTTTTCTTCACCTTGTCTCTTGTCGTAGGCAACCGGCAATCACGGCTGTTTCTCGCCGTCATTCCGATCATACTGGTCTGCGCTCTTGCGCTGCACGCCTATTATCTGCTTCATGCCGGCAGGGAACGCCATGCTGTCGCCGATGCGTTTTACGTGACAGACAGAGAGTTCGCGTCCATTTTCGAACATGCCCTCGACGGCATCCTGATTCTCGACAACCAGCCGGCCTGCCTCAATGCCAACCCCGCGGCCCTCCGCATCTTGGGTGTGCCCCGCGAGGAGCTTCTCGGAACTTCCTTCTCGCGTTTTTTCACCGACGAACCGGAATTCGCCCGTGCCTGGAATCTGCTGTTAGAGGGGAAGAAGCAGCGCGGGAATGCCGAACTCGTTCGCGGCGACAATAAAATTGTTTCCGTCGACTACGCTATCGCCGCCAATTATGTTCCTGGCCGCCACGTGGCGATCTTGTGTGACACGACCGAACGCCGCATGGCCGAGGCCTCGCTGCGGCAGAGCCAAGAACTCCTCCAAGAGGTGACCGATCATGTCCAAGAAGTGGTTTGGATGCTGAGAGCGGACACGAAGGAAGTCATCTACGTCAGCAATGCCTACGAGACCATCACCGGGCACTCCCTCGCCGAGATCCGCGAGAACCCTTCTTCCTACAAAGACTTGGTCCACCCTGAGGACCGCGCCCGCTTCCTCGCGAAGCTCGAGGAGGCCCGCACCACCGGAAAGTTCGACGAAGAGTTCCGCATCGTACGGCCGGACGGAGCTTCACGCTGGATCTGGAGTAAGGGCACGCAGGCCGGTGACGCCGATGAGGTCCCTCCACGGCTTGTCGGCATCGCGCAGGATATCACTTCACGGAAACATGCCGAGCAAGAGATCGCGAAGCATTTAGCGGAAGCCGAAGCCGCAAGAGCGGAAGCCGAAGCGCTCCGCAAAGCTACGCTGACCTTGACCCAAAACCTGAAGATGGATGCTCTCCTTGACACCCTGTTGCAAACACTCCATAAAATCGTCCCGTACGATTCGGCCAGCGTGCTACTAACGGACACAGATCGTTCATTTCTCGTCGCGAGACAAATGCCGCGAGAGACCACCCGAAAAAATGTGGTAACACTGGAAGTGAGTGATTATCGCTTCTTGCAGAAGGTTCTCTTCACACGCGATAGTGTCCTTGTCGAGAACACTCGCAACGAATCTGAATGGCGGGATAGCCCTGCCTTTGGAGCTGCACGCTCCTGGATTTGCATTCCGCTGGTCGTGTCCGAAAATCTCGTCGGATTGCTTTCCGTCAGCAGCAAAGAATCGGGACAATTCACTCGCGAGCATTTGAGACTCGCCAAGTCCCTAGCACTCTCGGCAGCCGTCGCCATTCAAAATGCGCGCCTCTATGAACGCGCCGAAATCTACGCCTCCGAACTGGAGCTACAAGTGAAGCTCCTGAAAGAAACCCAGGCGGCACTTGAACAAACGCAAAGCCGCTCCCGCGGTACGGGATAGCAGGGTTTGCAGTACCGGCTCGAAACTCCCAGACCAAGTCCACCCTTCCCACAATCCCGTTTGTAGACCGGAGTAAACGCTTGTCGGAAACGGCTGCCTAGCGATGCTCTTAGATGGTCGCGCAGGCTTCCGACGTATCCATATTGATGCCGCCTTCACCGATCGCACCTATGATTGACACAATTTGGTCATCTCGCCTCGGAGTAGCGACGGTCGCGAGTCCTAGTGTCCTCCGCTGCTGACGAGCCCAATTGAACATAGCTTCTACAGCAAAGACAAACGACTGCAGTTCCCCCGTGTTCAAAGGTCTGGTTGTCTGCGAAGTCTTGTCCTTAACCAAGCAACGGCCTTCGTGAGCTGCTTTGTTACGAAAGCCATAGAGCTTCTGAAGCAATTCTGCCCAATTGGATTGCATATTGGGGACGCCGTAACTCGTGGGATCATCCAACCCGAATGCTTTTGAGACTTGCAGCAATTTGGTGTGGAAACGGTCCCGGTGTTTGCGCTTCAAATCTAGATAATCAGTCGTAGCGGCTGCAGTGGGTCTTATCGCAGCAACGTCGTCCAGCAGGTTTGTAAGTTCAATTTCTGCCGAAATACCCAGCTCAATGACGGATCGGACAGGGTCACCGGATACAAAGCTGGAGAGCCCGTCACAGAAAATAGATTCGGCGGGTGGCACAGGGATCTGCGCCTCTACGCAAGAGCGAACTTGATGCCAAGAGTCTAGTTTCAAAGCACGTACCTGAACCGTTTGTCCATATCCGGCATAATTCATTTGTGCAACAGCGGGTGGTTCAACTCGAAAGGCAGACCCTCTGTATGCAGCCGCTATTCCAGCCGTTCCAGTGCCGATCCAATACTGCCTGCTTAGCACTCTGATCCACTGCAATGCCTCGCGAACAATTGGGAAAACGTCAGCATGTTTGATCGGATACCGAGGAGCCGTTCGAAGCACAAGAGTTCGAAAATTTGTTGAGAACAAGTCAGGCGCTTCATTGCCCGCCGAAACTGGCTCCGTTGGCGATACCTGCAGACTGATTGGCTTTAGCAGATGCACGTGGATCTCGTCTCTTTGGATCGATAGCGCAGGCCATTCCGCGTCGTCGAATATGTTGATGGGGTATGGGAGCAAGAACTCAAATAACTGGCCTTCATCCTGCATCGGCCGGATAGGCGATCGCGGAGGGGTTGTGATCCGTGGGAGGCCATTCCAGAATGCCTTGCGATGGGGATCGTCTCCCCTCGCAATCCTCAGAAATTCTTCTCGCGTCAGTTCTGCAGTCATATGGGCCCTACTATAACTCCTATGAGCATAGAACTGAGCCAGATGCAGATCTTGGGGATTGGTCAGGGAGGGAACCTGTTTTTAGCCGGTCCCGCTGGACGCTCTCAAGCGACTCGAACGGAAAGCGCCAATCTCCGACCGCCCCAGAATTCCCGTTCGAGGAAGTGTGACTCAGCACGGGTCTCATCGCCTTCAGTCGCCCCTGTCGCCAGAATATCTGAGACTGAACCGCTATTCCGTCATCTCGTCGTCAGGACCATGACCACTGAACGGCTCCTCTTCCTCTGAATTCTTCGCGCCCTACCACGCACACCTCGGCCTCACTTTTGCCCACTGTCCCGCGCTCCCCAACTGACTCATCAACGGGCCACCTTGTGGAGGGCACTCCGCCAACAAGGCGCGGATCAAACGACGGTCCCCCCTCGACTACCATTTCTCCCTTCAGCGCGACCTCACGACCGATGGTCCCGTACGCCGCAGCACGCAACTCCGGTTTCCCCCGAACGCCAATTGGACGATTCGATCCACCTTCCATTTCCACCACGCATTTTCTCGGGCACAGCTTCGGGATAATTCCTGCGCCCGGCGTCTTCGCGTCTTCTGCTTTCCCGGTTCCTCGCCAAACTCTTCTCAAACTGCAAAGAAGAGTTTGGGTCCCTCCCAGAATGCAGCCGCTCGCCTTGGGAGCAGTATCCGCTCGCTCTTGAGTGCCCCAAAAAAATGGGGCAGAAATGGAGATT
>DLMH01000023.1 GCA_002478115.1 Candidatus Acidiferrum typicum
AAGGGGAATTTCGACGATGTCACCCGGCAGTCTCATATTGGGGTAGAGACGCGCTATGTTTGCTGGGGTACTGGAATCTTCGATCTCGACAATGATGGATATCCGGATATCTTTATCGTTACCGGAAACGTTTACCCGGAAGTGGAACGAACCCTCCCGCAATATCCGTACAAGACACCGCGCGCGGTGTTTCGCAATCTCGGCAATAACTCCTTCGAGGAACTGGTCGAAGCTGCCGGCCCCGGCGTTGCTGCGGCGCACTCCAGCCGCGGATGCGCGTTTGGGGATTTCGATAATGACGGTGACATTGACATTCTTATCATAAACATGAACGAGCCCCCTTCCTTGTTGCGCAATGACATCCAAGGAAAACAGAATTGGATTAAGGTGAAACTCGAGGGTGTGAAGTCCAATCGGAGCGCGATCGGAGCTCGGGTTCTCGCCCGTTATGGCGGGAAAACACAGGCTCAAAGCTTGGTAAGTCAAAGCAGTTTCTACTCCTGCAACGATCCCCGCCTGCACTTCGGCCTCGGAGGCCACACTTCGGTGGACCTGGAAGTGCGCTGGCCCAACGGCCTTGTTGAATCCTTCAAGCACGTCCCAGTCAATCAGTTGATCACGCTGAGAGAGGGAGTAGGGCGGGTGGCGAACCGCGGCTGGGCAAAGACGTGAGCTGAGAAGCCTGGCTGGTCCAGGCAGTCTAGCCAGCGCATAACCTGAAAGCACTAGAAAAAGCTAGGGAAGTCTAGGTACATCGTATTCCCCTGAGTCGTTGAGGTGATAATCCAGGAGGACCGGTCGAAGCAAGCAGAGTTCGAGCGGCGACGGGGGAGCGAGCCGCTCGATAATTTGCAAAGGGCTGAGATTTTCGTTGCGGGAGTTGGGTCGTACGAGGTTGAAGTAGAGCTGGTAGGTGTGGGCGTTGGCCAGGAAGTCTCCCCGGCTGGCAAAGTCTTCGATGTCGAAAAACTCGTCTTCTTCAAGGCGGTGTACGGTTTCCACATCGCTCTGGTAGGTGTGCGCGGCGGGCGGGATGCGCACGTGCTTGCTGTCGCCGAGCACTTTGGAAAAGTTGCCTTTGAACTCCCCGCCCTTGTCAATTTGCCAGACCAGATCGCGCAACGAGATGCCGTAGCGATTCAGATGCTGCTGAATGCGTGAAGGACCCCGAGTTCACGCGCCAGGCGATCCAACTGCTTCTCGATGCGCGCGCCGAAAAGTGCGACCACGTCTGGTGGAGTTCGGAGAAAACCGGCATGTACTCTACCGGCGCCAGTGCCAGCGTGGAGATCACGAGGCTGGCCGTTCAGGCGCTGCTCAAGTGGCGCCAGGCTCCGGAGACTACCAGCAAAGCCCTGAGAGAAAGCGCGGAGCTGGCCAAACGGCTGATGGAGCAGAGTTGCGCGAAACAAAACATCCAGCGCGGGCAACTCAGGCTGCATGCCGATCGCGGCACGTCGATGAGTTCCAAGCCAGTAGCGTTCTTACTGGCCGACTTGGGTGTTACCAAAACGCACAGCCGTCCGCACGTATGGAACGACAATGCCTATTCCGAGAGTCAGTTCCGCACCCTGAAGTATCGGCCGGAGTTCCCGGACCGTTTCGGGTGCATTCGAGACAGCCGTGCTTTTTCGCAGGGATTTTTCCGCTGGTACGACGAAGAACACCGCCATTCCGGCCTGGGCTTGCTCACGCCAGCCATGGTTCACTACAACCAAACCGCGCTCATCCTCGAACAGCGGCAAACCGTTCTCGACGCCGCCTATCGCGTCCACCCCGAACGCTTCGTCCGCCAAGCTCCCAAACCAACAGCGGTTCCATCCGAGGTCCGGATCAACAAACCGCTCAACACAAATGAAAATACTCACTAAATTCCATGACCACTGGTCTCAAACTCGTTGACACGCGCCGCGTATTTGATCATTCTGAGCTGAGTGCAAGGTCGAGAAAGAGCACTTGCAACCAAATTAGTGGGGGGATAGATATGATCACCAAGAGTGGTCGTTTCGCGATCGTCTTCGCAACGGTATTGTTGTTGTCATCGGCAGCCTTTGCGCGGCCACGCTGGACCGAACAGGAGGCCAATAGCTGGTACCAGCAACAGCCGTGGCTGGTCGGCAGCAACTTCATCCCGAAGGACGCAATTAACGAACTTGAGATGTGGCAGGCTGACTCTTTTGATCCACAGGAGATCGATAAGGAATTGGGATTGGCTGAAGCGCTTGGGATGAACACGATGAGGGTATTCCTGCATGACTTGCTTTGGCAGCAGGATCCTGAAGGCTTTAAGGCGCGTCTCGACCAGTTCCTCTCCATTGCATCAAAGCACCACATTCGCCCAATGCTCGTGTTGTTCGATTCCTGCTGGGATCCAAATCCCAAACTGGGACCGCAGCGTCCTCCTATCCCCGGAGTACACAATTCGGGATGGGTGCAGAGCCCAGGCGCCTCGGCATTGCAGGACCCTTCCCAGTATCCGCGTCTCCAGGCGTATGTCTCAGGAGTCGTCGGGGCGTTTGCACGTGACCAGCGGGTTCTCGCCTGGGACGTATGGAATGAGCCCGGCAACAGAATCGGTACTGATAAGCAGGATTCCAAAAATAAAAAGGAAACAGTTGCGATATTGCTTCCGCAGGTGTTCGAGTGGGCTCGTTCAGCAAACCCTTCGCAACCTCTCACCAGCGGCCTGTGGGATGGTCATGCATCGGAATGGGGTGACTCCACGAAGTGGAGTTCCGTGGAACGCACGCAGATTGAACAATCGGACGTGATCTCCTTTCACAATTATGAGTGGCCAGAACAGTTCGAAGCCGACATCATTGCGCTCCAAAAGCTCAAACGCCCAATCCTTTGCACCGAATATATGGCACGCGCAGTCGGAAGCACTTTCGACACAATCCTTCCCCTAGCGAAGAAGTATCACGTAGCCGCGATTAATTGGGGGTTAGTGGTCGGGAAGACGCAAACCAACCTGCCGTGGGAGTCTTGGCAACATCCATACATTGAGGATCAGCCGCCCATCTGGTTTCACGACATTTTCTATCCCGATGGCCACCCCTATCGCGAACGTGAGGTTCAACTAATACGTGATCTCACCGGAAAACCATAGCTTTACGTAAGCTGGGGGTTTCACACCGCGTATTTTCACGCCACGCAGCAGGCGTTTCTGGAAGCGCACGAGCGGGCTTTTCATTATTTCGGCGGAATGTTCCGGCTGCTGCGCTACGACAACCTGAAGAGCGCGGTGAAGAAGATTCTGCGTGGACATCAGCGGGAAGAGACCGACCGGCTGATCGCCTTTCGTTCGCACTGGGGATTCCAGGCGGAGTTCTGCAACCCGGCGGGCGGCAACGAGAAAGGCGGCGTGGAAGGCGAGGTCGGCTACTTCCGGCGCAACCACGAGGTGCCGGTGCTTAAAGTGAAAGACTTGGCCGCGTTGAATGAATATTTGCGCGCGTGCCTGTGAAATAAGGGGAAAAGATTCAAGCACAAACGGTACTGAGCCAATCCAGCTACATATCCAGCAACGATCCCAGATTGCACTTCGGTTAGGGAGCCGATGCGGTTGCCGACGTCGATATTCACTGGCCGAACGGATTCGAGGAGAAGCTGAAGAATATTCAGACGGATCATCTGATAACGGTGCAAGAAGGTGCGGGTATCGTGCCGAGCAAAGGATGGCGCAAGCGGTAGTCGGACATTCTGGACTTAGGGCGATGCGGGACTAGCAGCACTGCTCATCTTCAAGCGAAGTTGAGGCGTCATTCTGGCGGTGCAATTTAGCTGACTGTTGCATAGCTTGTGCCGAAGCCGCACGATCCCCCGCCTGAAAGTACAGCCGGCCGAGACGATAGTGGTAGCTTCCGTCGACATCACCCGGCAAAGCTTGTTTGATCTCCGAGATCGCTCGCGCAAGTTCGCCTCGGTCGGCATAAACCTTGCTCAAACTGGCATGAACATGGGGCAGTTCTTCTGGTGCCGCGTGAAGGCCCTTCAGAAGCAACGGTAATGCTTCAGCGAACTGCTGGCGACTGACAAGTATCTCGCCCATTAGGTAGTTCGCCTCCGGATCGCTTGGGTTGGCATTGAGAACGTATTGCAATTCATGCTCGGTGCCTTCGCGATTGTCATCGGAGTAGAGGTCCCGCGCAAGTCCCATGTGAGCGGCCAGGAACTCGGGCTTCAAAGCAATCGCTTTGCGGTATTCGGCGGCACCTTCAGAGAAATCGCCCTTGCCGCGAAGCATGTCACCCGATAACACATGAAGCGAAGCTGAATCCGGGTTGATGTCGGTCGCTTTAGTGAGGGCTGCTAGTCCTAAACGCCCCACAGACTCGATGCGCCAGTAGAGTGCTTAGGGATCGTCGGGATGCGCCTTTAATAACAGGTCGGTCGCATTCACGACCAGATCGTCACGGCCTACGTAGTAGGAGCAGCGCGATAGAAGACGAAGCTGTTGAGGGATTAGCGGTGAAGACGCGGCAGTCAGAGCAGCGCTACAGGCCGAGTACTGACCCTTGTTCAAGTAGCTGCCCGCCAACTTCGGTAAAGCTGGCGGCAGATCATCAGGTCCGTGCTATGCGATGATCTCGCTCCCCCTCTGAGGATTCCAATCCAGGTGGAATTGCAGGGCCGCATCGTCAGGTTTCGCGTCTCGAAGATAGGCGAAGCCCAGAAGCGAGTGGGCACAGGGAGCCGCCGTCGCAGTTTGCAACTGCAGTTCGATCTGTTTCTTCTGACCGGCCGACAATGGGATGGGGTCCGTGACGCACTTGCCGAAGCCCGCTTTTTCCACCGTTACCGTGTATATTCCTTCATGACGAACGATAAGGCTGAACTTTCCTCCTGCATCCGTTTTCGTTTCCAGTTTGTGTCCCCCGCTTTTCTCCTCAAGGATCACGGAAGCTCCCGTCACTGGTTCACCTGCGGAGTTCCGAACCGTGCCCTCAACGGTAATCGCATCCAGTTGCGATGGGGAAGGGGTTTGCGCCACTGTCGGAGCCACAGCCAAACCAGCCAATGAAGCGGCCCACAAAAGGAGAAACAGGGCACAACGATTCACTCGATTTTGAAAGGGGGAGCGCATCATACAGAAGCAATTCATTCTGGAGACTGAATTCCCTTCTCTACAGCCGCTGTCACAGTTCGTTTCCAGGCCAAACTGCATTCTATTCCCCGGAATCACTGCCCGCAACGCTTCACGGTCTGCGATCTGGATTTGTTCTGAAATCCGAAGTTAATCAATTGCAAGCGAGTGCATCTTATTTTGCTTCAATCGGTTCTCGCAAGAGAATCCAACTTCGTCGAAGTTGGGCTTTCCCACATCATCCACCAACCAAAATTTGTCATTCCGACCAGAGGGACGGCGCCTTTGGCCGTCCCGGAGCGGAGGAAACCCTCTGCAACGTCGGATTTCAGGTTTATTCTGCCTTCGTCCTGTCAGGCGATATTCCGTGCAGTGGCTGGATCGCTATCCGGGGTACCAGATGTGCCGGGGGTCGGCTGCATCCCGCTGGTAACTCCAGGCTTCCTCAATCAGGCGCTTGAGATCATAGCGAGGCCGCCAACCCAGGAGAAATTTCGCTTTGGTGTTGTCCAACCAAGTCGAATAGTAAGGAGTTTTAATCTCCACACAAGGAAGTCCTCGTGTTTGCCGCAGGTAATCGGCCACCTGCTGGTAATCCACCGGTTCATCCATGCAAATGTTGAAGGTCTGCTGACGCGCCTTGGGATGGTCTAGCGTTTTCAGGATGGCATCCACAAGATCGCTGACGTGAACGAAATTGCGTTTGACGGGATGGCCGTCAGGATCAAGCATCAAGGGCACCGCGCCGCTTTTGCAATAAGCATCGGCCCGCTCGGGTCCGACCAGGTCTCGCCAGCGCGGTCCGCCAAAGGCATCCTCGCCAAAAGAGAGCGTGTATTTGAAATCATCTTTTTCCATGATCCAGGGCGCACGCAGGCAGCATCCATTGAGGCCGTATTGGATGAAATATTGTTCCAGCATCACCTCTTCGAGAACCTTCGAGAGTGCGTAGCAGCCGGGGTAGGCGCTGTGCTTCTGCTCTTCGGCGACGGGAACGGGATGCGGGTAGAAAAAATGGCCGACGGCGCAATCGCCGCCGAGCAGGATGAACTGCTCGAATGACGGACCAATCCTGCACTCTTCGAGGAGCCAGAAAAGACCCTTCACGCTAACGTCGATAACGTCGTCCGGAGTTTCCTTGCAGGTAGCGCAGTGCAGCACATGAGTGACAGCGTCCAGCGCTTTGCGCGCGACACCACGATCGCAAATGCTGCCCTGGACAACCTCGAGGCGCGCGTGCGGTGGCAGAAGCCTGTTGTGGCACAACGCGCGGATCTTCACGCCGGGCAGTTCGTCCGACTGAAGAACGCGCTCGATAAAATGGCGGCCGACTTTGCCGGTCGCTCCGGTGACCAGGATTTTCCTCATGCGCCCGCCATTTCCGCCGGCTCTTGTATTTTTGTGGAGCGAAAGCCCGTCGTCGCGGAACCAGCCTACCAGGTTCAACGGGCGAGTCTCTACGGACCGGCATCACACGTCGCACAGATCGACGGCTTGCCTCAGGGACATAAGCGGGTCGCGCGCAGGCACGAATTCGTGAGCCACATAGCCCTGGAAGTTGCTTGCCAGGATGCCGCGCATCACGCCGTCCCACTGCACTTCCTGCGTATTGTCCAGTTCGTGCCTTCCGGGAACGCCGCCAGTGTGGAAGTGGCCCAGCCACTGGATGTTTTGCTGGATGGTGCGTATCAAGTCTCCCTCCATGATCTGCATGTGATAAATGTCATAGAGCAGCTTCACGCGCGGCGAGTTCACCGCCTCCACCACGCGCACTCCCCATGAAGTGTGGTCGCACATATAGTCCTTGTGGTCCACCTTGCTATTCAGAAGTTCCATGCAGATCGTCACGCCATGATCTTCGGCAATTTTCTTGACGCGGTTGAGTCCCGCAATCGTATTCTTGGCGCCTTCGTCGTCGGACATTCCCTTGCGGGTGCCGGAAAATGTGATTACGTTCGGCACGCCAGCCTTGGCCGCCAGGGGGATATACTTGCGAAAAGACTCTTCAATTGCGGCGTGATTCTCCAAGCGATTCAGGGCATTCCCAATCTCGCCGCCTCCTGCGTAACCCATGCTGCAAACAAGCCCATAACGCCGAGGCACTTCAAATTCCTCCGGACTAAGGAGGTCAATAGCCTTCAATCCCATCTGGGCCGCTTTGGCGCAGAGTTCGTCCAGAGGAATCTGCTGGTAGCACCATCGGCAAACCGATTGTTTGATGCGTCCTTTGCGCGGGACAGGAATGCCCTGTTCGGCAAATAGGGGGGATACGACTGAAGCCATAGCTACACCAGAAAGAGAGATTTTGAGCATTTCGCGTCGCGATACGTTTTTCATGGAGATGGAGTGCACCTTTCTAAATTTGGCATCGCCCAATAAGTTCCGCAGAGGCAAACTCGCCTCTCACTTACTTTTTCCTCAGGAATATGACGGACGCCGTATAAGATACCACGCCAGCATCGGGTGGCGAGGAGAAGCGACTCCGCAACTATGGAACGGACGCCGCCAGGTCCGAGCAAGCGGGCCAGGGTAGCAATGAAGTGGATGAAAAGAACGACCAGATTGTGCATCGCAGGATCGTAGCAGGACGGGGAACCCTGAAGAATCATGGGAGAAATAATAATTCGCCAGCCACACGCGGCAGCGTTTCTTTCAATGGCTGATTGTTGGTGTAGGAACATCAATCCAGCCTCGCGTCTGATGGCTTTGGAGCGCGGCGTCGAGGATGGTCAGTTGCCGCAGTCCATCGACAAACTGCGGATACTCGGTGGCGCCTCCCGGCGCGCTGATCGTGGCATAGAAGCGGCGGAAGACCTGCTTGAATGTATCGTCGTAGCCTTCGCTGTGGCCGCCGGGAAGATCGGCGTAGCTGCGCGCCGCAGGTTTGAGCAGAGACGGATCTTTAAGGAAGATCTCATTGCCGGTATTGCGGTGGCCTACCCAAAGTTCGTCGGGACGCTCCTGGTCCCACGCAGCGGAAGATCTTGTGCCGTAGATCTCGATGCTGAGCCGGTTCTTGCGTCCGGCGGAGACCTGGCTGGCGGTGACGCTGCCGCGCGTGCGCACGCCCATGTGGAAAAGGACGGCGCCGAAGTCTTCCGTGGCCACGGCTGTTTCAATATAGTCTTCCGGGCCAAGCAGCTTATTGGCAAAAGTCTCGACCGAATGCTTCGGCTTCTTGCGCGTGGTGTGGAAGGTCTGGAGATCGGCACAGAGAGAGGTCAAACGCAATCCGGTGATGTGCTCGGCCATATCAAACCAGTGCGAGCCAATATCGGCCATGCAACGCGAAGGGCCGCCGACTCTGGCATCGACACGCCAGTTCCAGTCCGTGTCGTATAGCAGCCAGTCTTGAGAATACGTGCCCTGCACAACGAGGATTTCACCGAGGTCTCCAGCTTCGCATAGGCGGCGCATCTGCTGCACCATCGGGTAGTAACGCAAATTGTGACAGACGCAGTTGCGTAACCCGTGCCGGGCGGCGAGGGAGACGAGTTCTTCCGCCTCTTCTACGGTCGTGGCCAAGGGTTTTTCGCAGAGCACATGCTTGCCGGCCAGGAGCGATTCCTTGGCCATGGGAAAATGCATCGCGTTGGGCGTGCAGATGTGCACCACATCGATCGCCGGATCGCGCAGTAGTTCGCGGTAGTCGGTCGTAAGCGTAGGGACGGAGAAATTCGCGCCCAAGGGTCGTGCATCCTCCGTGGTTTCGGCTGCGATTGCAACCACCTCGACGGATTCTAGCCGCCGCACCGCTTCCCGATGCACGCGTCCCGTGAAGCCGGTTCCGAAAATTGCAGTCCTTATTGGTTTCATTGTGTTTTCCCTCCGCTCCGTGCTAGACCCACCAGGCAGCACCACGCTGCTCCCGGATCACAATGCCGTTGAGGAAGTTCGCCGCCTTGGTCAAGCCCTCTTCCGGAGAAAGCAGGCTGTCTTCGTGTTCGATGGAGAGCACGGAATCATAGCCGAACATGCGCAGCGTGGAGACAAACTCGGTCCACCACTCGGCACCGTGACCGTAGCCGCAGGTGCGGAAGATCCAGCCACGCTGGCGCTCTTCGGTGTACGGCTTGGTATCGAGCACACCGGTGCGCGGCAGATTGACGGGGTAAAGTTGGGTGTCTTTGGCATGGACGTGGAAGATGGCGCCTTCGAGTACTCGGATGGCGGCGATGGGATCGATGCTCTGCCAGAAGAGATGGCTCGGGTCCAAGTTGCACCCCACACTGGATCCGGCGATGGAGCGCAGCCTGAGCATCGTTTCCGGGCTATAGACTACGAACCCCGGATGCATCTCGATGGCAATCTTCACGCCGTGGTCGACGGCAAACTTCGCATGCTCGATCCAATATGGCGCGACTACTTCGCTCCACTGCCAGTCGAGCACCTTCAGGTAGTCGGGAGGCCAGGGACAGGTGACCCAGTTGGGGGCTGTGGCAGCGGGCGAGTCGCCGGGGCATCCGGAGAAATCGACTACCACGGGGATGCCCAGCTTTTCGGCGAGCAGAATGGTCTTGCGGCTCACTTGCCTGTCCTGCTGCGCGCGGGCCTTATCGGGATGCAGCGCGTTTCCGTGACAACTCAAGGCACTGACGGTGGCGCCGTGATCGGCCAGAACCCTTTGAAACTCGCCAAGGGCGGAGGCGTCTTCGAGCATCGAGATCTTGCAATGCGCATCGCCCGGATAGTTTCCCGTCCCGAGCTCTACGGTTTCGATGTTGAGTGACCTGAGTTTCGCAAGGACCGCAGGCAACGGAAGCTGCGACAGCAGGGGTGTGAAGACTCCAACGAGCATGGTGGCTTATTCCTCCTCGGGTATAACGCGGCACTCTATCTGGCTGTCGAGCCGCCGTTGATGAATAGTGTACACCCGCTGATGAGCGCCGCGGCGGGCGACGCGAGGAAAGCGACGGCGCATGCAAAGGCAAGTACGTTCATCTTTGATGTTTCCCCGTGACCACATCGGGACTCGCACCTTGCCATGTGATCAATCTTCCCGGGGCGGGGCGATTGTGGTGAAATTCGTGAGAATCTCCGCGATACAAAGTTTCCTCCCACCACAAGGGGCGGGACCCTGCATAACCCACCGCGGACACTTGAAACCCGCAGAGCCAGGCTTTGCGTCCAATAGCTTCGCGTTCGCACCCAAGCAGTCGAACGCGCCAACCGTTCGGGCTACTGCGGGCTACTGCAGGCGCTCATCCTTTGAGAGGCTCGTCTCGTTGAGCAGTGTTGACAACCGGAACGCGGCCAAGTGTCGCTGTGCCAAAACTGTGCCAGAATCCAACGTTTTCGATCCGTTCGAGTTACCTTTGAGCGAAAGGCAGATTCCCCGATTTGTTGGAGACGTTAGTAGTTAGAAGAAATGGACGGAGTTGTTGGAGTCGCGGGTGGTGCGCCCAAGGCAGGCGCGCCGCACGTCTCGCCTGAGACGGTGAGTCGAAACAAACCGAGACGAGACCATTTGGAGCATATGCTTCCAAAGCAGGCGTTCAGCATTCCGAATGGGCTACAACGGTCTGGGAAACCATCGTCCTCGAGAGGTTTGAAACCTCCCCGGAGAGCTAGAACTCTTTGAGCTCAAGGAATTACACGGTGCGGGTACCTCCTCCGTGTCTGGGCCGACTGGGCAATCGCAAACCCCACGGCGCAGGATTCCAGGCGCCGCTCAAGTCAGCAGCGTGAGTCTCACAGGCTTCTCCTCCGTCCAAGCCGCTCTTATGCGCTTTGCAGCACAACGTTAATCATTGGATACACACGACATTCAACTTGCGATGCAAGCCGTTCAACATTTGCTGGTTGGTTTTTGCTTCATAGGCAAATGCCTTGCAGCAGATCAGGCAGCTTGCACCATCCCGAGAGGAGTACAAAACACGTCCTGCGTCAGACGAGCGTGACCTCGACACCTGCAGCCCGCAAGGCGGTCAGTTCGTCCTGCGGGATTCGGCTGTCCGTGATGACTCCCTGGACCTTGGAGATGGGAATCACTGCGTAGAGACTCGATGTCGCGAACTTACTGGAATCACAGACGACGACTGTGCGGGCCGCGACTTCCGCCATTCTCCGCACAAGTGGCGCGCCAAGCAGATTCTGCGTGCAGAGACCGCGGCGTGAGTCTATGCCGTCCGTACCCATGAAGAAAATGTCGGCGCCCAATTGCGAGAATGCAAGCTCCGCAAGTGGACCGATCAGGGACCGCGAAGTCTTGCGCAGCATCCCTCCCGTCAGGAGGACGTCCACATCGCCACTGGCGAGTTCAGCAGCGATGCTGATGCTGTTTGTGATGACGGTGAGGTTCTTAAATCCCGCCAACTCGCGAGCGATGGCCGCGGTCGTGCTGCCAGATCCTAGAATGATCGACTGGCCGTTTTTCACCATGGCTGCGGCTGCCTGCGCGATGGCCACTTTCTCCTTGGGATGGTTCAGTGCACGCTCTGCCAAGTTGAAGTCAGTTTGCAACATGGCGCGCGCCGGCAGAACTCCGCCGTGCGTACGGAGTACCAGACCGCGCTTCTGCAGGAGGGCGAGGTCGCGGCGAATTGTTACTTCTGAAGTTCCGCTGCTGGCGGCAAGTTCGCGCACGAATGCGCGTCCATTGCGCTGGATGGAATCTAGGATGGCTTGTCTTCTCTCTTCGTTCAAAACTGACTTCTGAGCGTTCGACATGAATTTTCCCCAAGCGTGGGAATGCTATCCGTCCTTTGTACGGCGCGCTTCACCTGCAACTGCGGAAAGCGTAACATCTGTTTTACTGTTGACGCTTTCTTGCCAGGGAGAGTGCGCCGAGCAGCGGGTCCGTGAGCGTTGGCAGCACCTCGGCCGATGGCCAGAGAATGCCGAGCGCGTCGGCAAATTGCATGCGAATATGCTCACTGTTCTCAAACACGCCGCCCGCCATGGCGACACGCGCGGATCCGGTCATGGAGAGTCGCCCCAGAACAACCTGTGCCAGTTGCGCCAACTCCACGCTCGCTCGCCGCAGCACGAGTGATGCAACCTCGTCACCGTCGCGTTCCGCCTCAAGGACGAGAGGGTACAGACGGGCGCAGTCCGGCGCAGGGCAAGAATTGGCGGCCTTCACCAAGTCCTTTTGCGGGACCTGCCACTCCTGCAGAATCAGCGGAAGCAGAAGGGTCTTGTGCCCGCAATCGAGAGCACGCAATGTCAGGGAGACTGCCATACGTCCAATCCAGTATCCCGAACCTTCGTCGGAAATGGCAAAGCCGTGACCGCCGGCGCGGGCACTTTGGCCCTTCGCATTGCGGCCGAAAACGATCGACCCGGTCCCTACTTCGACCAACACTCCTGGTTCATCTCCGAAAGCCGCTTCAAAGGCAATGTGGTGATCGCCCACCACCTCAATCGATCCCGAGACCTCTTCCGAGATGAATTGTTTCAAAGTGCTCGTCACCTTCGAGGCGGAAATGCCAGCGCAGCCGATGCACGTATGAGCGATCTGATTGCGGGGAATCCGAGCGTTCTCACAGGTCTGCTGGATGGCTACCTGCAAGCCAAGGCGAGCTGCCTCAGCGCCTACCCGCACGATGTTACACCCGGGGTGGAGCGTCATGTCCCGAGTACGTTTGTGCTGTCGCCCGCCGTACTGCGTGTCATCGTACGGGCGCCCTTGATTCCGAGAAGACGCGTGATATTTCTATTTATTTCACTGCGGCGGGGGATGTAACCGGTGATGCCGCCAACCCGGAGCCGCGTTCCACGATACCGGGAATTGTAACCGGCATATGGCCCTGAACCGTAATCTCTCCGAATAAGGCACGTACCGCGCTAATCGCGGACGGTGTCGTGTTGGAGAATGTGCAAAGGTAAGTCTGCACCTCGGGAATCGCCGTCACAATATAGGGATTGCCGAAGGCAATCACTGCTGTCTTGGACTTTCCGGTGTTCACCAGTTTCGCGAGCAGATTCGCCAAGCCTTCGTCCAAACCAGCTGACCCGGCCTCCTGTCCGTTGGCTCGCACCGTGCGTCCACCGCTGGGGACGGCTTCAGCCAAGGCGATTACCCTGGTTGCCCGTTCAGCCGCTGCCAGGATCACGGGTTCCCGCACCGCTGAACTCTTTTCGTCCACGTCGAAGACATTGACACTAGGAAGTCGAGAACGGAATTGCTTCACAAACATCCGTCCACCTTCGGTGGAGCAAAGATCATCGGTGAGGACCACAACCACCGTGCTTGAATCGGTTTGTTCCGACTGTGCTTGAGCAGGAACTGGAGTGCTGGAGGGGACAGCAGTCGCCTTCAGTGGCAGAATCTCGTGGTTGTCGCGTACCAGCGTCAGCGCCCGATCAGCGATGCTTTGGGCCACGGTGATGTTTTCTGATTTGGCGATCTCCCTCGTGACCGCCTGGAGATCCACGTAGCGGTCCCGGTTAAGCCCAAGCGACGCCTTCATGCGGAGAATCTTTGCCACACTGTCATTGATGCGAGCCTCAGAGATCTCCCCGTTGCGAACCGCATTCAGCAGACCTTTGTAGGACGCTTCAATGTCGAGTGGAAGGATTACCATATCATCGCCCGCCTTCACTGCTTCCACTGCGGATTTCGCGGATATCTCCGCATTCGTTCCTGTAAAGAATTGCGTCAACGCGCCCATCCCCATTCCGTCGGTCACAACAACTCCACGAAATCCAAGCTGTTCTTTCAGCAAACCGGCCACAACCGCGGCGGAGATGCTCGCGGGACGATTGGGGTCCGGCTCAACGGCCGGTACGGCCACATGCGCCACCATCACCGAGTCTACTCCGGCTGCAATCGCGGCGCGGAAGGGAACCAATTCAACCCTGTCGAGGCGCTGGCGATCGCCGTTAACGCGAGCCAGTGCCAAGTGCGTATCGGTGTCTGTATCACCGTGTCCGGGAAAGTGCTTCACCGTGGTCAGCATTCCTTCGCTGTGCGCGCCCGCGATGTAGGCGTTCACGAATTCACTGACCTTCACCGGATCCTCCCCGAACGAGCGCGTATTTATGATCGGGTTTGCTGGATTCGAATTGACATCGGCTACGGGGAACCAGTTCCAATGGATACCAATGGCGCGAGCTTCGTGGGCGGTGATCTTGCCGAACTGAAATGCCGATTCCTTATCTCCCGTCGCCCCAAAAGCCATGGCGTGAGGAAACGCTGTGGTACCGTCAATGCGCATCGAGAGTCCACGTTCAAAGTCCCCCGCGATGATCAGCGGGTAAGAAGAATCCTGCTGCAACTGATTGGTGAGTGCCGCCGCTTCCAGGGGCTGATTTTTGAGAAGGAACGGGCCGTCGTTTACGGCCGTTAGTCCGAAGCCGCCGATGTGGTACTTCTCGATTGCATCGCGTAGCAGTTGGTAGTCGGGGCCATCAACATTCATGAATCGGATTGGCGCCCAAATCATCAGCATTTGGCCAATTTTCTCTTCCAGAGAAAGCTTGCGCAGGGTCCGCGCTACCCATTTCTCGCCGCTCTGGTCAAGCACCACCGGCCCGGTCTTGTGCGCGCTCTTTGTACGAGCCCGGGACTTGGGTCCCGCGGCCTGCAATACTGTGCCGCTAAGCGCCGTAAGGACCAGCAACAAACGCACTCCCTGTCTCCAATACGCTGTGTTCATGCTCCTCGCCTTCCCCGGATCAACTGCTGTGCCGCGCAGTGCCTTTGCCAATTAGTACAGAAGGTACTTCGCGCGGACCGTCTCAAACTGTTCGATGGCGTCACGCCAGCTCTCGGCAATGTTGCGCGGGTCCCCGCCCGTCGAGAGTGCCTGGAATGAGGGACCGTGATGTCGTTCTTTCCATTTGCTCCGAACTCGGGCAGGTATGCGGTCAAGGGATCGTTCAGCCGCACTTTCCCTTGTTCCACTAGTCTCATGACGGAGGTAGCGGTGGCAACGCATTTCGTGAGTGATGCAATATCAAATATCGTGTCGACCGTCATCGGTTCTCGGGCCGACTCAAGAGAACACATCCCATAAGCCTTGCGGAAAACTACCTGGCCACGATGTCCAACGAGGACGACACCTCCAGGGATAAGCCCCTTGGCGACGGCCTGCTCTATGATTTCATCCACTGCCGCGAAACGGCTTTGGACCGCCTGTTGCGCTGGCTGCTGGGCGGCAACCTGGGCCGGAGCACTGATGCAAAGCGCAAGAAGCACTGTTCCGGCCAGAGCCAACGACCGTCGATAGAAATTCGATTGAGAAGAAAGCATGACCTTTCCTCCGGGTTCTATTTTTGGCGCGATTCCAATGCCCGCCGCAGATTACCGTTTACCGCCTGCAACTGACGAAGGGCGCCCGCGCGAGTTGTGCCGGCCCTTAACATGACGATCGCCACCGGTACGCGCATCTCCGCCGCTTTCAGCGTTTCGAGTGCCAGTTCGCGGCTAACGCCCGCAATACTCTCCACAATGGAGATTCCGCGTTCCACCAACTTCTCGTTTTTCAGCTGCAGGTTTACCATCAGGTTGCCGTAGACGTATCCAATCCTGGTCATGGCTCCTGTCGTGAGCATGTTGCAGATCAACTTCTGAGCGGTCCCGGCCTTCAGCCGCGTCGAACCGGTCAATACTTCGGGTCCGACTTCCATCTCAATTGCGATATGCGCCGCGGCAGCCAGCGCCGATCCACGGTTGCACGCGAGAGCAATAGTGGCGCTGCCTTGTCGGCGAGCATAGTCCAGCGCTGCGAGCGTATACGGCGTTCTTCCGCTAGCGGCGATCCCCACGACCACGTCATTCGCGCCAGGAACCTTTACGGCCATGTCTTTCAATCCCAGTTCGGCGGAATCCTCGCTCGCTTCGGAGGCATGCGCCAGTGCGTGGTCGCCACCGGCGATTATGTACTGCACCTTTGACGGGTCCGTTCCAAATGTGGGAGGGCATTCCGAGGCATCCAAGGCCCCGATTCGTCCACTGGTTCCGCTTCCCACGTAAATCAATCGCCCGCCGGAGGACATGCGCTCCGCAATGATGTCGACCGCGCGGGCGACCGCCGGCAGGACCTCGCGAATGACGCCAATGACGGAAGCGTCCTGCTGGTTCATCAGCTTGACTAGGTCCAGCGAACTCATGGTGTCCAGCGCTGCGGACGCTTGGTTCTGTTGTTCTGTATGCAAATCCGTGCGACTCAAGAGAGCTCCTCACGTATCAATGGCCATGGTGTTCGCCGAATCCCGCAACCCTCCGCTTGCGGTGTACCCGACTCCGAAGCTTGTCAAACTACCGAGCGCCACGTACCAGGTGAACGGCACTTTTCTAAGCTGCCAGACGCCGATGTTCAGCGCGAATCCGCACAGCATCCCCAGTATCGCGCCCTTCTGGGTGGATCTAACGGCAAGCACTCCCAACGGTGATCCGTAAGCTACCGACGCGATCGATAATCCCATCTCCACGACCTTGCCGCCGCGGCGCGCAACAATTGCCAACAGAAATAGCAGTGGCCTCGTGCAACTGTCAGGATGCGCGACACAACTAGGTGCCGTTCTTCACTTGAGTTCGGACAGAGACCCGAATAAAAGTCAACGATGGAAGTGGAGGATAGCGAATTCAACGCGGCGCTCAGGTTGGACATGGCGGCAGCGAGGATCGCCGAGATCAGCAGTCCGCTGCTCCCGCGAGGCATCCGCGTGACGATAAATGTCGGAAAGATCGTGTCGGTTCGCGTGAAGGGAACATCTGGTGGAAACAATTTGTAAAACACGAACAGCATCGCGCTAATCTGCAGAAACAACCCGAACTGGAACAGCACGGCTGTGCCGCTGGAGAACACCGCCGGCTTGGACTGCCATTCGCTCTTGGCGGCGAGTAGGCGCTGCACGATGAGCTGATCGGTTCCGTGAGTTGCTGTGGTCAGAAACGCGCCACCAATGATCCCGGACCAGAAGGTGGTAGATGCTCGACACTCTAGACCAAACAACGCAGTTGATCGAACCGGTCCATACCTCGTTTTCCGAAAGAGAGCTGCGACTATGCTGTGTCTTCGAACTAGTGTTTTTGCTTGACATCCTGTGTTTAGCCAACTACCGTTTGTGGCTAAAGCAGTCAATATCGAACGTAGTAGAACAAATACGTAAACAATTCGCAAGGAAAAAAGCACTTAAATATTTGCAGGAGTCATTGGGCGCTGTTGAGTTCCTTGGGGAAGGGCAGCCATGTTTCATGCGGTATAGAGTAAGACTCAATCCGAACAGCCGGGCTTAGCGGATCGGGATGTGCTTCGAACGGCCCGGCGCATGAGCTCGGAGCTTAAGAGCTCCTAAAAAGGAAAGGACAGCATGGCGAGGATTTCACGACGAAGACTGCTAAAAGAATCGACGGGTTTGGCCGGAGTAGCTGCCCTGGGACTGCCGCTCGGGGGTTCTTGGGACGTAGCAGAACCGCCCAAGTCAGCAAAACTGAAGATCGTGGTGGTGGGGGGACACCCTGATGATCCTCAGGCAGGCTGTGGCGGCACCATGGCCCGCTACACCGATCTAGGGCACGAGGTTGTCGCCTTGTCTCTGACGCGAGGTGAATTGGCTTTCCCCGAAAAACCCCGAGAGGAGAACGCCGCGCTCTTTACCCGCGAGGCGGCGAAGTCATGCGAGATCCTGAAGGTACGCCCACTCTTTGCCAACCAGATTGATGCTCATACCGAGATTAACATCTCGCGATACGAGGAGTTTAGAAAGCTGCTGGAGGCGGAGCGGCCCGATCTGGTGTTCACGCATTGGCCGGTCGATTCGCACAGGGACCATCGGGCGGCCTCGCTGTTGGCCTATGACGCTTGGTTTGAGGATGGAAAGAAATTTGACCTCTACTATTACGAGGTCGAGTCGGGTGCGGAATCGCAAAGCTTTCTCCCCAACCTCTATGTAGATATCACTGCGACGGAAGACCGCAAGCGCGCCTCGTGTTACGCGTTTCCTGAAAGTGTCGGGCGCTGGGGCTGGTATGCAACTCACGAGCAGATGCAGCGATTTCGGGGGATTGAGGTGGGAGTGAAGTCAGCGGAGGCCTATTTCCACGTTCATGAGAGCGGCAGCCTGGCGCCGCCCGGAGTGTGATCTCGAGATGCGGCGGGCCGGCAGAGCAGCGCCGTTGCTCGGCCACCTTGTGATTCATGGGTCATCCTGTTCCTATCGAGAAGCGTGCAGGTTTTGTTGAAGCAGCAAACCGCTGTGCCCGCTCGGAGCACGAGACCCATTCCAGCCTGTTGCCGAATGCCTTTTGAATCCGCTCCATCAAAGCGCTGAGTGGTGATGTCTTTTTTTTCGTTGT
>DLMH01000034.1 GCA_002478115.1 Candidatus Acidiferrum typicum
TTAGTATGAGAAATTCGGGCTAAAGGTGAGCTTGAAATTGGGTGAATGTGATTGTAGAGGAAGTCGCGGAAAGTGGGGCGAAATTGTCGGGGACATGTGCCGAATTGTGTTTCCCGGCAGGGCCTTGCCTCTGGAGTCACCATGCCGACTTGCGCGAAGTGCTGTTTTTCTGGTGAGATACGGGGATGAAACTGCCCCAGACCGTGCGGTGGGCCACGGGAATCCGCTGGCAATGGAAAGTGTTCATCCCGATCATCGCGGTGTTGGCGCTGAGCCTGGTCGTCGTGACGGTGGTTTTGCGGTCACTGGAAATTCAAAACGCCCAGTGGATTCTGCTGGCGGCGCTGGGCTTTGCCATCCTGCTCTGTTTTGTGCTGCTCTCCGTCCTGCTCGTCCTCGTGGAGCGCCCGCTGGAAGAACTGATGGAGACGATTGAGCGCGTGCGCCATGGCGACCTCTCCACACGCGTGGGATTTGCCAAGAGGGACGATGACATCGGCCGGCTGGGCCGCCAGTTCAACGAAATGGTCGAGCAGTTGAACGAGAGCCGGCGGAAACTCGAGGAATTTCACCAGCGTGAAATGGCGCGCGCGGAACACCTGGCGACACTCGGCGAACTGGCCGCAGGTCTGGCCCACGAGATTCGCAACCCGCTAGCCGGAATTGCGGGTGTTGTGGACGTGATGAGCAAAGACTTGCCAGCCAACAGCCCCAGCCGCGCAGTGACGGGGGACGTCCAGAAAGAGATTCGCCATATCCAGGACATTCTGAACGACCTGCTCTTCTACGCGCGGCCCCGGCCGCCTGCTTTCCGCCCCAGCGATCTGAACACCACGATTGAGCAAGCGGTGATGCTCGCGCGCCAGCAGGTTCGCAACAAGCCGGTGCAGATCCTGTTCGCACCAAATCCTTCTCTGCCGCTGGTGGACCACGATCCCGCGTTAATCCAGCAGGTGGTGTTGAATCTCCTGCTGAACGGCATTCAGGCCATTTCCGGTGCAGGCAAAGTGGAACTGACCACCGCCCGGGAGCAGGATCAGGCGATTGTGGAAGTGTCCGACACGGGGAAAGGGATACCTGCCGACGCGCTTCCCAAAATCTTTAAACCGTTTTTCACGACACGAAGCGAAGGCACGGGGCTGGGATTATCGCTGGCGAACGGTATCGTGCAGTCGCATGGAGGAACGATCGAAGTGAGCAGTGCGTCGGGAAAGGGCTCGCGGTTCCGGATCGAGTTGCCGTTGGAGCGCCCAAAGAAGGACCGGCTGTAGACAGGGCATGGTGATAAAATAAGGGCATGCCCCAAAAGCGAATCCTAATTGTTGACGACGAAAAGCTCGTCCGCTGGGCGCTGACGCAGAAGTGTACCGAATACGGCTACCAGAGCGTCGAGGCCGAAACGGGCGAAGAGGCCTTGCGCAGTCTGCAGGGCGAAAGTGTGGACGCGGTTCTACTGGACGTGCACCTGCCAGACATGAGCGGGCTGGAAGTTCTGGAAAAGCTGAAGCAGGCGGGAGAGACGCGCAGCATCATCATGATGACCGCGGACCCGCAACTCGACGATGTGAAGGCGGCGCTGCGCATGGGCGCCTACGACTTCGTCGGCAAACCCATCAATTTTGAAGAGTTGGGCGTGACGCTGCAGAACGCGCTGGAAGCAGGCGCGCTGCGGACCGAGGTGGAATCGCTGCGCGGAGAGGTGCGGCGCCGCGCGGGCTATCACGAGGTCATAGGCGTATCGCGGAAGATCACCGAATTGATGAAGTTTGTGTACAAGGTCGCTGCCAGTGAAGCCGGTACCATTCTGATACAAGGGGAGAGCGGCACGGGCAAGGACCTGGTGGCCAAGGCGATTCATTACCGCAGTTCCCGCTCGGAACGCCCCTTCGTGGCCATCAACTGTTCGGCAATCCCCGAAACCCTGATCGAGGCGGAACTCTTCGGCCATGAAAAGGGTGCCTTTACGGACGCCAAGGCCATGAAGAAGGGCCTGTTCGAGATTGCCGACGGCGGCACGCTGTTCCTGGACGAGATTGGTGAGCTTTCGCCGCTCCTGCAGGCAAAGCTCCTGCGCGTGCTGGAAGACCAGATGGTCCGGCGCGTGGGCGGCGTCCGCGATATTCAGGTGGAAGTGCGCGTGATTGCCGCGTCCAATCGGGATCTCGAGAAAGAAGTGCGGGAAGGGCGTTTCCGCCAGGACCTCTACTACCGGCTGGCGATCATCGCCATTTATTTGCCGGCGTTGCGGGAACGGAAGGAAGACATTGTGCCGCTGGTGGAGTTTTTCCTGGCGCACTACAACAAGAAGTTCCGCAAGGCTGTGCTGGGCCTGAGCGAGGAGACGCGAAGGCTGATGCTGAATTATGACTGGCCAGGAAATGTCCGCGAGCTAAAGAACGCTCTGGAGCGCGCCATGATTCTCGAGGAGGGCAATCAACTAAGGCCGGAGGACTTGCCGTTCTCCGTGGCCAGCGGCAAGAGCGGCGCAGTGCTGGGGGAGCACAAACTGGGCGCTCCGGTGGAAGCACAGCCTGCTCCGGGGAAACGGCGCTTGCCTGCTCTATCGATTCCCGAGGGCGGTACGTCGCTGGAGGATGTGGAGCATGCGCTCGTGGAGCTGGCGCTGCAGCAATCGCATGGCAACCAGATCAAGGCGGCAAAGCTCTTGAGCATCAGCCGGGACGCGCTGCGCTACAAAATGAAGAAGTTTGGGCTGTCGCATAGCGAAGAGGAAGAACCTGCGGCGCCGGCGAATCCCTGAGCGTCGATCCCTTGCGGGTCCACGTTTCCAAATTAAAGAGAAAGAGTCGAGAGGAGCGGCAGGCCCCTGGCAGCGGAGCCAAGTGGTCGAGCTCGGCCTCCCCTCACGTGCCTGCTTCGACCGCGCCCCAGTGGGGGCATGTAGCTGTGGGTGAGAAAACACGGGGTAGAGTGAAATGCCCCATGGAAAGGCAGTTCCCGTCTGCGCCACGCCATGGCATTGCTTCTAACAGCCGTATTTACAGCAAGATCCTAGGGTAGGCGGGGAGCGCCACAAAGGAACCCTAGATGCAAGATAGGACAGCGCGCAGCAATGAGGCAATGGAGCGATTGTCGAATAGCTGCGCAGTGGGCGTTCCTTTCAGGGCGTTTGCGTTCGTGGGCAAGGCTGAAACGGAAACGTCGTAGAAAGGGGCGCCCACAAAATGACTTTGCAGCGGCCAGCACGACTACAACGAAGCGTTGAATAGTCGACCGCGAACGCCCGCATGACGGGCTCATCCATTAGCTGGCCGCTGCCTCTTTTTTAGGCCAGGGTTTGGGGCTGGTGGCCAGTCTCTTCCCGCTGTTCATTCCCCACAGATTTAGGTGATTCGGCGCACAATTCTGCGGCAGTTGGCTCAGTTACACTGCAGTAAACTTAAAAAGTGACGCAAACTCTTTCTTTCCAGCGACTAAGAAGGGCGCACTGTGGAACGGAACGTGCACTCTTGTAGGTTTGAGATATCGCTGCCATCAGTCTGGGCCACAGGGGGGAAGTTGAGGAGGGAGTCATGCCGCAAGTAATGGAGCCCAAGGAGAAGGCCAAGACAGTCCAGAATAAGATGGTTTCCCTCACCAAGATTCTTGTGACCACCGATTTTTCGGAAGTCTCCGACCACGCGTTGGACTACGCCATTGCGATGGCCAAGCGCTACGATGCGCGGATTTACCTCACCCACGTCATTACACCGGATCCATTCCAGTTCGCCGAGCCACAACTGGCGCAGGCCACCTACGAAAAGGTGCGCCAGGCCGCCGAAGAAGGAATTACTGACATCCTGATCTCCGGGAAACTGCGCGGCGTACCCCATGAAGTGCTGATGGAAGAGGGCAACGTCTGGGCGACGCTGGAAAAGCTGATCGCCGAGCATGAGATCGACCTGGTGGTGGCCGGGACGCACGGCCGCGGCAAGGTCCAAAAGATCCTTATCGGCTCCGTTGCCGAGGAAATTTTCCGGCAGTCCGACAGTCCGGTTCTGACGGTGGGTCCTTTGGTGAAGGACACCGTGAAAAAGGAAGTGGAGTTGAAGAACATTTTGTTCGCGACCGACTTTGGGCCAGGTGCGGAGAAAGCTGCCGCTTACGCTTTCTCCCTCGCCCAAGAGCATGGCGCGCATCTGACGCTGCTGCATGTGATTGAAAGCGCCGCGGCCTATACGGAAGAGAGCGTGGCCCGGCAGCGGGAGAGCAATGTGGTGCGCATGAAACAACTCATGCCCGCCGGCACCGAGAACTGGTGCAAACCAGAGTTCCGGGTCACCTTTGGCGCCGCCGTGGAAGAGATTCTGCTGGCAACCAGGGAATCGAAGACGGATCTGATCGTAATGGGCGCCAAGCCGCGGAAGAGTCTGGCAGGCCATGTGCCTCTCACGATTGCCTATAACGTAGTGATCAAGGCGCCTTGCCCGGTGCTGACGGTTCGCGGTTGAGTTTCCTCAAGGGAGCGGAATCCCGGTCCCCGGGATCCGCATCCCGAGTAACAAGGCGGTGCTGCTTCCTCCCCCCAGCTGAACAGCACCGCCTTTTGCTTTGTTACGATGCCCTTATCTAAACCTGACATCCGAAGTTCACCAATTGCAGGCGAGCGCATCTCGTTTTGTTTCAAATGATTATCCTGTGATGACCCAACTTCGCCGAAGTTGGATGCGCCCACGTCATCCACCGCCCAAAACCTGTCATTTCGACCGGAGGGACGGCGCTTTTTGCCGTCCCGGAGCGGAGAAATTCCTCTTCGACTTCGGATTTCAGGCTAAGACGCCGCCTGGGTGTGGTCGCCAACAAACTCGAATGGCGCACCTGGTTGAAGAATTCAGCGTGAAAAGATGACTGCGACAGGATCTTCGTATACGCGTTTCCATTCTGTCTGCGTCCGAAGAAACGCGGCTAGATTCGAGTGCGATTCCACCAGAACCGTGCGGATACCATCGTGATTCAGCGCAACCCGGGGATCCGTGTTGACTTCGTAGACCTGGATGAAATTATCGAGGAATGTGTGCCCGTAAAGATCCGTGCGTCCGTCGATGTACACTCGATAGCGCGGATACAGCCGCCAGATTAGGTACCCACCAAAATCATACGAATTGAAGAGAGGAGCAGGGAGCTTCTGGGCATCGAGAAACGAAGCGGCGCGCGCGGGAAAGCGGGACTGCTCCCTGTCTAATTCCGCGGCGATGTGGTCGCTTACAACATTGGCGCAGACCACGGCGACCAGGAGCACAGCGGAGGCCTGAAAAGCTTTTTGGAGGCCAAAACCCCAGGCTGGAAATTTCCAAGCGGGCAAGAAAGCGTACTCAGCGAGCAGCGGGAAGGCCACCAGCACAAAAAATGGCAAGTTGCGCATGGAATAGAGCGCGGCATATGAGAAAGAGATGAGGAGCAGGATTTGGCTGGGCCTTGGCCGTTTCGGAGAAAGGGCCAGCACAGCCACAGTGAGAAGCATCAGCACCGCAAAGGGACGAAAGATCGCTAAGTGAAAGTCGGGAGAACGCCACTCCATAATGTCCGTCTGTGCTCCCCAGGCTTTGAGCGTCACAAAGGGATACGTAAACATGGCGAAGCCGTTGGGATTGAGAGGCACAACCATCAAACAAGCAACGCAGGCCAGTAGAAGCCAGACAACCCGCCGTTTCGTCGTGACGGCGTCTGCCTGACCCGCGAGCCAATCGGCGACAGCACCTGCCGCGAAAAGAAGAATGAGCGTGAGGCCAAGGACGTAGCCGCCGTGAAGGTTAACCCAGAGAATCGTGAGCAGAGGCAGCAGGATAAGCAACCTATACGAACCGTTCTGGAAATACCGGCTCAGCACGAAGAGAAAAGCAGAAGCCAGAAGATATGAAAAGATTTGGGGGCGCACGGAAAAAATGGCGCTGGCGGCCCATACACCCAGAGCCAGCGAGAGAATTCTGGCAACCAAGGGCCCTCCGGAGCGCTCGTAGGCGAACCAAAGAGCAAGCGTGAGAACGAAGGCAGTCAGGAGCAGGAGTCCTGCGGAGCCGATCATGGAATACGCGAAGTAAAAGATGACGCCGGAGAGCCATTCATGAACGGTCCAGGGCTTTCCTGCGATCGTGGCAGAAAACGGATCGGTATGAGGGATGGAGTGGTTTTGCAGGATGTAACGGCCAGTGCTGAGATGCCACCACATGTCGGCGGACGGAATAGTAGGGACGCAAAAAGCAAATACGCCGAGGAACAGGATCGCGGTAATCCAGTGGCGAGAAAGTCCTGTGTTTTTGGGCCCAGTCTCTCCCGCGGCGGCGTAGTGTGCCCCCTGCGAGGAGATGTCGTGATCCGGAGTTTCCGTGCCGCGCGCTTCCATAGTGTCCACGCAAACCAATTGGGGTATCCGAGCGAAAACTCGGGGGCCAAGAGAAGTGTAGTTAGGATTGCAGGAGGAGGCTTGCATAAAACGCGGGGAAGTTTCTAAGTCAGCAAGACGTGTTGCGATCACCGAGAGAAACTAGGCGCCTTGGGTCGCATCGCGCCAGCAACAACTGGATGGATGCGTGCGGAGCACTTTCGAGCACCACAATTCTGCTACAGATCAGTGGCTGTCCGGAAAAAATGCCATTACTAAAGGGGAAACGATGGTGCCCGGGGTGGGAGTCGAACCCCTCGGGGGGATTGATACTACGTAACTTGTTGATCGCATGAGACTGCAAAAGAGAGAAAAACCGCAAAAACGCCGAACCGAGGTACACGCGGGGTACACGGAATAATTCCGCAGACTCCCTCGTATTCTAAATCGAACTCCTGCCGAATTGTCCACGGATGCCATTTTCTTAGATTCATGAGAGAGTTCCAGGGCTTCGGTCCTCAACCAACTCTGGGAACCACGCGGTGACAAAACACTGCAAGGGAGTATTGTGTCTTGACAACGCCTTCGCTCATATCGAAGGGCACCCAGGAGGCTTCCGCGCACAAAAGGTGCGCCACGGCGTTAATCAAAAGTCGCGTTGACTTGAAAACGCTGGCGTCTTAGCATGATCGCATTTGACGGTGAGATATTGGAATATGGATCACAGACCCAGTGGCAAGCAAGTGGTTTTGAAACTCCTCGTTACTGCGTTCATCTCTATTGCCGCCTTCGGTGCGAGCCCCTCCGCGCCACAGAGCAAGAGGAATGAAACCGATGCTTTGGCTCGTCAACTAATAGAGAAATTCACGGAGGCAGATAAGAAGGGCGTCGTTGTGATGGATCTGGAACCTGCCGTGGGCCAGGCGAACTCTTTCGGGCCTTGGCTCGCGGATCAGATATCGGCCTCGCTTGCAGGCCAAGGGCCGACGGTTGAAGTGATCGACAGGCACCGGCTCGGAGCGGCACTTGAGGTACAACACCTGTCTCCCCGCGACGAATCGGATGTGAAGAACGCGATTGCATTAGGTAAATCGATAGGTGCGACCACGGTGGTCGTTGGTAGCTACGGAGCAGCCGAAAACGGAATCGGCATGAGCCTAGCCGCGTTTCGTGTTTCCGAATACGGAATCGCCCAGTCGACGAAATTCATGATTGGCATGGTCTTTGGAAAAATACCGCTAACACAAGAGGTGAGCAGCCATCTGAAGGTGCCACTCGACTCTTTGCGACCAAAGGACGGTGTTTATCGCGCAGGGTATGGTGGAGTCAGCATACCTACCTGTCTTAAGTGTCCTGTTCCAGGGATGAAGGTCCCAGATATTGATCTACAGGGGATGCTGCGTGACCATCCGCAAGGCGCGACTGTTTGGTTGCAATTCGTCGTCACACCAGAAGGGCACGCCCAGAATATCAAAGTCGTCCAACCAGTCGGGTATGGATTTGATGAACAGTATGTGAAAGCCACGCAGGAGTGGGAGCTCAGGCCTGCAGCTGACGCAGACGGCAGGATAGTGCCAGTGCTTTATGACTTTCATTTGTCATTTAAGTTCAAATAGAGTGTTGCTGTTCACGCAGAGAATCTGCGAAGGCACCGCCTGATTCTAGTGGCCTGTACCAACTGATTGTGTACTGATGTGGCGCGATGGATCGGCATATTTCCACTTCACGGTACGGGGCGATTTGTTGTACTGACGGATGTATCGCAAGAGCTTTCTCTTTAGATCAGAGACGGAAGTGAATACGCCTCGCGCAATGACGTCGCGCTCGATCTTGCCGAACCACAGCTCGATTTGATTCAGCCACGAAGAGTAGGTCGGTGTGAAGTGTAAGTGAACCTTAGGATGCACCGCCAGGAAGTCCGTGACCGGCCTGCTCTTGTGAGCAGAGAGGTTGTCGGCGATCACATGGATCTCTTTGCCGCGGGGCTGATCGATCACAATGTCGGTGAGGAACGCGACGAACTCGGCCGAGGTGTGCCGGGCAGCCGTTTTACCGAGTACCTCGCCGGTCTTGGTGTTGAAGGCGGCATACAGTGACAAGGTGCCGTGACGAAAGTA
>DLMH01000115.1 GCA_002478115.1 Candidatus Acidiferrum typicum
CAGGAATCCACCCGACCGCACACACCAAATGTGTTCGCCTATAACTCTTTTGTTTTCTGTGACCATGTTAACGAGTCAGTTAAGTGAAATTGTCGGCGCGCCGACAATTTCATTCTTGTACGCGACAAAAATGTTGCACGAGCAACAGTCCGGCGGGGAGATCGGGGAGTTTTTGCTTTGGGGAGCCGGTTATGTCGGACATGAATGTCCGACCCCCTAAAGAGGAAGAGGAGTCCCGGCAGGGCGGGGGCGCAAGCCCGGCGAATATCCACACATTTCCATCCATGCGGGCACTTGGTGTACGATATCGGGCGCGTCGAGGGAGGGACTTATGGCCGTCACTTTTACGCTGAATGGAAAAGCCACCACCGTCAATGTGGATCCCCAGATGCCTCTTCTGTGGGTCCTGCGGGACACCCTGAATATGACCGGGACGAAGTTCGGTTGCGGCATGGCGCTGTGTGGCGCTTGTACCGTGCACATCGACGGCGAAACTGCGCGCTCGTGCATCACGCCCGTCTCCAGCGTGGAGGGAAAGAAGATCACCACGATCGAAGGTCTTTCCGCCGACGGCTCCCACCCCGTTCAGAAAGCGTGGATCGAAGAAGATGTGCCGCAATGCGGCTACTGCCAATCGGGACAGATCATGTCTGCCGTGGCATTGCTGGCAAAAAAATCGCGCCCTACGGATGCAGACATTGACGACGCCATGAACGGCAACCTCTGCCGCTGCGGCACGTATCAGCGCATTCGCAAAGCCATTCACCGCGCTGCGAGCCTGCAGGCCGGCGGCTAAGTTTGATTTGCACGGGCTTCCTCGATTCGCGCCGAAGATCTGGCCTGGCGGCGAAGCGGCATTTCGCGACAGAATAGGGCGTGCCTTCGATTGCTTTGCTCTTCGCCGGTCTTACTCTCCTCGTCTGGATTGTGCTGACGTTTTTTCGCGGAGCGTTCTGGCAACTCCGGGCGTTTGACGACGACATCGCTCCGCACGCATCGCCGCTGGTTTGGCCGCGCGTGCTGTGCGTTATGCCCGCGCGTAATGAAGCGGAAACCATTGCTCGCGTGGTTTCCTCGCTTGCGAAACAACAGTATCCCGGCGAGTTCCGCATGGTGGTTGTGGATGACCACAGCGAGGACGCGACGTCTGATCTGGCAAGAACCGCCGCACAAGAAGCGGGCGCCGCGGAACGCGTAAGGATCGTGCACGCGGAAACACTGCAAGGCGGATGGACCGGAAAGCTTTGGGCTTTGCAGCAAGGAATCGCGAGCAGCCAGCAGGACTCGCCCGACTATCTGTGGTTCACCGATGCCGACATCGAGCATGCGCCGGACACTTTGGTGCGCTTGGTGTCGCGCGCGGAGCAGCAGCGAGCGGACCTTGTGTCGCTGATGGTGCTCTTGCAGGCGAAAACGTTTCCAGAGCGCTTGCTGATTCCTCCCTTCCTGTACTTCTTCCTAATGCTGTATCCACCTCGGTGGATTGCGGACACAAAGGCGAAGATGGCGGGCGCGGCGGGCGGGTGCATTTTGCTGCGGCGAACGGCGCTGGAACGCATTGGCGGATTTGCGGCGATTCGCGCGGAAGTGATTGACGATTGTGCGCTGGCGCGCGCGGTGAAGCGCAACGGCGGCGCGATCTGGATGGGACTGACGCGGAAGAGCGTGAGCCTGCGCGCGTACCAAACGTTTGGCGAAATCCGCGACTTGATCGCGCGGACGGCGTTCACGCAGCTCAAGTACTCTTCTCTGCTGCTGCTCGGCACGCTTGCGGGAATGATGCTGACGTATCTTGCACCGCTTGTTTTGGCGTTCCACCCGCAATCCGTGGTCTGGCGGCTGGGTCTGGCGGCGTGGCTGCTGATGGCGGTGACGTACCTGCCCACGGTGCGGTTTTACGGGCTTTCGCCGCTGTGGGCGCCATTCCTTCCCGTTGCCGCAGCGTTTTATTCTTATGCGACGTGGCTTTCCGCGATGCGCTATTGGCGGGGCCGCGGAGGGCAATGGAAGGGACGCGCGCAAGCCAACAGGGCAGCGCGCCCGTAGAATCAGGTAGCGGGTCAGCCTCCGATTACGCGGCTGATCGCGAGATAGCCCACCGTTGGCAGTCCGGCGAGTCACAGGCGAAAGAGAGTGATCGGGGGGCCTTTGGTGATTTACTATTAAAGTAAAGTACAGTGCGGACAAGTAAATAGAACTTGACAATATCGGTTAATTAGAGCAAATTAGAAGTGGATCAAGGGTCCCTTCAGGTCTCGGAGACCGCAAGCGGTACCCTGAATCACTCCCTTGGCCGAGAAACCAGGGTGAACCCCATGTTTGTCCGCAAAGTAACCACAGTTCTGAAACCCGACAGCATTTCCAAATTCAGCCTCTTGATGGAGCAAGAAATCATACCCATGCTCCGCAAGCAAGCCGGATTCCAGGACGAACTCACCTTTTTTGCCCCCAGCGAAGACGCAGTCACGTCCATCAGCCTGTGGGACAAAGCATCGGACGCCGAAACCTACAGCCAGGGAACTTTTCCATCTGTTCTGAAACTGCTCGCAGCGCTCGTCGAAGGAACTCCCAAGGTCGACACCTACGAAGTTCTCAATTCCACGTTTCACAAGATCGTCGCCGCCGTCGCCGCTTAACTGCTGCATCCAGTTTCGTAAGAGGGGCAAGCCCAGTCTGCCTGAGTATTCACAAATCGACGGGGCAAAGAGGAATGTATGTATTTACTTGCATGGATTTTCATCGGCGTGCTGGTTGGCTGGGGAGCAGGAAGAATACTCCAGGGTAATGGCTATGGTCCGATCATGGACGTCGCCATGGGAATCGGCGGCGCCGTTGCCGGGGGATTCCTGATGCGCGCCGCAGGCTTCGGCGGCGTCGGTGGGACGATTGTTACAACCTTTGTTGCGGTGATTTGCGCTGCGCTTCTAACGGTCCTATTTGGCGTCGCGAACGGCCGCAGGATTTACGCCCGTCAACGCACCTAGCCGCGGCCCACTTCCGCCAGGCCACGAAAAAGGAGAGCATAACGAACCGAATGACACTGCCCAAAACAATTTCTGAAGGGAAAGACCCGGCAGTTGTCGACGTGCTCTACGCGCACGCGGAGATTGCCTTTTCCGTCCCCGAAGAAGTGGTTAGCCTCGATCCGGCGCCCGCGCAGCCGATGGTCGCAGAAAAAGTTGTTCCTCTATGGCCGATCCATCCACGGCCCATGCTGCCAAGCCGGGTCGCCATCATCGGGAATTACCTTCCCCGGCGCTGTGGCATCGCCACGTTTACAACGGATTTGTGCGACGCGCTTCATGCGGAATACGAAGCCACGGAGCTGTTGGCCTTGCCCGTCAACGATACGGAAGAAGGCTACAGCTACCCCGCGCGGATACGATTTGAGCTATCGCAGGATGAGTTGGCTTCGTACCGCCAGGCCGCGGATTTCCTGAATTTCAGCAACATTGATCTGGT
>DLMH01000046.1 GCA_002478115.1 Candidatus Acidiferrum typicum
ACCCAGGAGCAAGCCAAGGGGCAGCAGAAGCAACAGCAGGAACAGGTGAAGTCCGAGAAACAACAGCAGCAGAAGACCCAGGAGCAAGCCAAGGGACAGCAGAAGCAGCAGCAACAAGAGGCGAAGTCCAACAAACAGCAGCAGCAGCAGACGGCTTCTTCACATGGTGGTCCCCAGCGCACACAGAAGGCCATGGCCACTCAACGCTCTCAGCCGGCGCTTCGCCTCAGTGAGCGGGGCAGCGGCCGCATCCCCGACGATCGTTTCCGCTCCCACTTTGGCCGTGAGCACCACTTCCACATGGGCAACCCAGTTATGGTCGGCGGGTATTCTCGCTTCCAGTACGGCGGCTTTTGGTTTGGATTCGTTGATCCGTGGCCGGTTGGCTGGTACTACACCGACGACTTCTACATCGATTACGTGGATGGCGGCTATTATATGTACAATCCGTACTATCCCGGCGCTCGCTTTGCCATCACCGTCGTGCTCTAGCAAGTGATCCGGCTCGTTGCTTGAATACAACCCAGCCCGGCGCGCCATTCTGCTATGCAGTAAGAATGCCGCCGGGGCAGGGAACTTGAATTTCGTTGGATGCATTCGCTTGCAAAGGAGCAAACCATGCTTGGAACTATCTTGATCGTCTTTTTGGTCCTGGCACTCTTCGGAGCATTGCCGCGCTGGCCTCACAGCCGCGACTGGGGCTATTTCCCGACAGGGGGCGTAGGTCTCGTGCTCCTCATTGTTGTCATTCTCGTGCTTCTCGGACGCCTTTGAACCTTGTCCCGGCGGGGCAGAGCTGTTGTCGCTCCCTCTCGCCGGCAAAGTCCCGTTGGTCCGGGGTGACCCCGCCTCACGCAGCTCGAAGCTATCGGCTGCGTGTCGCGGCCTAACCCCATAAGGAAGCAAGAAAACTTGTCTTTGAACTCAGAAAACCGGATTAAGTCGCGGCCCCCTCAAGGCGCCGCTTCCCATGGCTGGGCCCGATGGCCTATTCGCGCGGTGGCTATCTTTCTCGTTATGCTCCTGTGCACCGGTGGTTCCTTTGCGTACTCCGTGCTCACCCACGAGGAAATCGTGGACTTGGTGTGGACCACGGATCTCCGCCCGCTTCTCCTCAAGCGATTTCCATCTCTCACGGAGGACCAGCTCAAGGAGGCACACTCCTACGCGTACGGCGGCGCGGTCATCCAGGACCTCGGCTACTATCCCTTTGGCAGCGTGGAATTCAGCAATTTGCTGCACTACGTTCGCAGCGGTGATTTCGTCCGGGAGCTGCTCCTGCGGAGTCAGGATGCGAACGAGTACGCCTTCGCCCTGGGCGCTCTTGCGCACTATGCTTCCGACATCTCCGGCCATCCAGCCGTAAACGAGTCCGTCTCCCTCCAATATCCCAAGCTGCGCGCGAAGTACGGCAATTCCGTCAAGTATGCGGAAAATCATACCGCGCACCTCAAGACGGAGTTCGGATTCGACATGGTGCAAGTGGCGAAGAACCGTTATGCGTCGCAGCAGTATCACGATTTCATCGGATTCCAGGTCTCCAAGCCTCTTCTCGAGCGCGCTTTCCCCATCGTTTACGGGCTGCCATTGAATGACGTCCTGACGCATGAGGATCTTGCCATCGGTTCCTATCGCTTTGCCGTCAGCCGCATGATCCCCCAAATGACCCAGATCGCGCTGCGCACCCACGAGAAAGACATGATGAAGGAGTCGCCCGATTTCGCGAAAAAGAAGTTTCTCTATCGCCTGTCGCGCTCCGATTATGAAAAGGAGTGGGGCAAGGACTACACCAAGCCCGGTTTCGGCACCCGCTTTTGGGCCGTGCTCTTGCGATACTTGCCCAAGATCGGCCCTTTCAAGGCGCTGGCCTTCAACAATCCCACCGCCCAGACGGAGGACCTGTACTTCAAAAGCATCAATACCACCGTCGATCAGTACCGCATTTATCTCCAGCAGGTTCGCGCCGGCTCATTCGTACTTGTCAACTCTGATCTTGACACGGGCAAGGAAACCAAGGCCGCCGAGTACTCCTTGACCGACGAAACCTATGCAAAGCTGTTAGACGAACTGGCGCAGCGTAAATTCGATTTAACTTCTCCCGACCTCCGCGACAATATCCTCAACTTCTATTCGGACCTCTCTCTTCCTCTCGCAACCAAAAAGGACTCCGCTCGCTGGCAAACCCTGTTGTCCTCTCTTGACCAGTTGAAGCTTGCCACCCCAGCTCCCACTCTCGCTGCCACCCCCGCAAACTGACGCCGAACGTGGCTCTGCGGCTCATCCACACCAATCGCCATCCACGGGGCTGAGTTTGCGTGAAGTAGCGTGCCTGCAAGTAAATCCAAATGTGTGCTCAAGTGAACAGACCTGCAGTTGCAAGCGTCTTACTATGGCTCATCCGGGAAATATCCAAATCCATCTCCTGGTGCGGCACAAGCGCTCTAATTAACGGCCCCTTGTGAGATTGGAACGGCAATGCTGTGGACAATTCTCGTCGTGTTGTTTGCCCTTTGGCTTCTTGGTGTGGTCACTTCCTACACCTTCGGCGGATTCATTCACGTCCTCCTGCTCGTGGCTCTCGCCATGCTTGTCATTAACCTGCTTCAGGGTCGAAGGCGCATCGTTTAGTTTAGAAAGCGGACACTATGAAACCCATTCTTGCGGTTGGAATTCTCTTGATTGTTCTGGGCGGCCTGGCCCTCGCCTACCAGGGTTTCACCTACACCCATCGGGAAAAAGTTCTTGATGTCGGCCCGATCCACGCCACTGCGGATAAACAGGACCATGTTTCCATTCCCCCCATACTCGGTGGCCTGGCGTTGGTGGGGGGAGTCGTCTTGCTCTTTCTCGGCGCAAAAAAAAGTTCTTAGCCCGGAATCCCTAAATTATCCCGCCGGAGAGTCGGGTAACGCATAACCCTCTCCTGATGTAAACGCGTTGAAAGTTCTTCAGCCAGAAATCTGTAGCGAAGCAAATGTCTAGAAAAGCAGTATGACCCTGGAGGTCAACGATGAAAAAGTATCTAGTAGCCGCAGCATGTCTTACCCTCGCAGCCGGTGTAGTGTATGCCCAGGATTTGAACAAGGAGCAAAAACGGCTCGAAGAGAGTGGCGTCGTCATGCAGGAAGTCCTCAACATCCCGGACAACATTCCTCACGATCTTTTGGAAAAGGCGGAATGCGTCATCGTGTTCCCGTCCGTCAAGAAACTGGCTTTCGGCGTCGGAGCCGAGTACGGTCGCGGCGCTATGGTTTGCCGGACCGGCGAGCATTTCCGTGGTCCTTGGGGAGCCCCCGCCATGTACGCCTTGGAAGGTGGCAGTTTCGGCTTCCAAATCGGCGGCGAAGCCACCGATTTGATCCTGCTGGTCATGAATGGCAAAGGCATGGATTCGATTCTCAGCAGCAAGGTCAAACTGGGCGGCGATGCTTCCGTTGCCGCTGGACCCGTGGGACGTGATGCTTCCGCCGATACCGACGCTTGGATGCGTGCTGAGATCCTCAGCTACTCGCGTTCCCGCGGTTTGTTTGTCGGCGTTTCCCTCGAAGGCACTACGCTTCGTCCCGACGATGATGCCAGTGCGCTCGTCTATGGCCACGCCATCAAGGCCAAGGAAATCGTAAGAGGCGAAAAGACGGGCGTACCCGCAACCGGCCGTCACTTCGTCGACGTATTGCAGAAGAGTGCGCCTCGCAACGAATCCCAGCGGGGTTCGAATTAGTTAGTTGGGAGTCAGCAGCCTGCCGGGATTTTCTCATCCCGGCAGGCTGCCAATTTTCAGGAAGCAATTCCTCACTCGTGCAACACAACCGTCAGCAATGATTTATTGACCTTGATTTTGCCGTTGTATTCGATGAACCCGAGTTTTCTGAATTTGTTCATGAAGAAATTCACGCGCGATCGCGTCGTTCCCACCATGCTCGCCAGGGTCTCCTGCGAAACCCTCGGCAGCACACGGTCAGGTTGTTCTTGTTGCCCGTAACGCGCCAGCAGCAGGAGCGTCCGCGCCAGGCGCTTTTCGCTGGAGTTGAACAGTTGATCGATCAGGTCCTCTTCCACCCGGATGTTGTGCGCCAGCATATATGCGATGAATTGATCGGATAACTCATGCTCCGCGTGGAGCACACGCAGCAACTCTTCCTTCTGGATAACCAGGAGGGTTGTGGGTGTGACGGCTGTTGTCGTGCCCATCCGTAGCGGCTGGCCCGCCATGCAGCCCTCGCCAAAAAAGTCCGTCGGACCAAACATCGCCACGACCGCTTCCTTGCCGGACCCATTCACCACGGAGAATTTCACGTCGCCCTTCTGGATGTACATGACCGTTTCCGCGGCATCACCCTGGGAGTAGATCGATTCATGTCTTCGATATTCAACAACTTTTCTCGCCACTCCTGCGGTATCCAGGAAAACTTGCGGATCGAAAGAGCCGTTACTTCCATTGTTCTTGAGTTTCCGTGGTTTCATATTCCCCTCGAAACTCCGTCTGGACGCGCACATTCCGCCTCGTAGTCACCCTACCAACAAGAGTTCCGCAAGACTGTACAAAAGTGCACAGCGTGCAGGCTTGACAGTCTTTAAGATGGGACCTTGGACGGCGAGAAAGAGCGATACTGGCCGGGTCTTTGGGCGGGCCGTACGGTATCCGTCATCTCGCCGTCCTGCTCATCCAGAACCTGGAAAACGGCCTTCCACTCAAGCTGAACGAAATTGAGGAATTTGTGAATCCGCTCCGAGGAATCTATCGTGTGTCGCAATTCTCTGGGTTGCTCCTGGGACTGAGCTTCTATTCCTACCACGTACGGGCACTATTGGTTTGCTGGCTATTCTTAAGCCTGCTGTTTGTCCCCTTGGCTCTGGTGATTTTAGGGGGTGTACTGGCAGGTTATGCAGGAAAATATGCGGTCCGTTGGGCGGGCATGGCGATGCGAGTGACATCGATAGTTGCGCTCGGCTCTGGCGAACTTCAACTGGACGCAATCTCGAGCGGCAGAAAGTTAAAGCGACTTGGACCTTCTGGTTCGTAAAGTTGGCCGAACACCGTTCGCCCGTGGTTTCGGCTTGGAGGAATAAAAGGTTGCTTTTGGAATACACGGAACGGAGAGAAAAGAAATGATTACGAACATCACACCGCTACATGACCGCGTCCTCGTACGCAGGCTGGAAGAGAAAGAAACCGCGAAGGGTGGAATCATCATCCCCGATACGGCCAAGGAAAAGCCCCATGAGGGCGAAGTAATCGCCATCGGGGCCGGCAAAATGGAAAAGGGTCATCGTATCCCGCTCGACGTCAAGGTGGGGGACCGAATCTTGTTCGGCAAGTACACCGGAAACGACATCAAGATCGACGATCAGGAATACCTGATCCTCCGCGAAGACGAAATTCTGGTGAAAGTCGGCGGAATTGCCAAGGCAGCAAGCGGCAAGAAGTAGCTGTTCCTATTCGCGCGTTTTGGTTGGAGTGGAAAGTTCGATCACCCAGGAGGGTGAATTCATGGCAAAACAAATTGTAACTGGTGAGAATTCACGTCAGGCGATTTTGCGTGGCGTCAACATTCTGGCTGACGCTGTTAAGATCACGCTCGGCCCGAAGGGACGCAACGCGGTGATCGAGAAGAAGTTTGGTTCACCTATCATCACAAAAGACGGCGTGACGGTGGCAAAGGAGATCGAGCTGCAGGATCCCCTCGAGAACATGGGCGCGCAGATGGTGCGCGAGGTTGCGTCCAAGACTTCGGATGTGGCTGGCGACGGCACCACCACTGCGACTGTGCTGGCCCAGGCAATCTTCCGTGAGGGTGTGCGAACGGTTGCCGCAGGCGCGAGCCCGATGGCGCTCAAGCGCGGCATCGATAAGGCCGTGGAAATTGCCGTGGAAGAGATCAAGAGGCTCTCACGCGAAGTGAAGGGCGACATGATCGCACAGGTGGGGTCCATCAGTGCCAACACCGACAAGCAAGTCGGCAACATCATTGCCGAGGCCATGAAGAAGGTCGGTAAGGACGGCGTGATCACCGTCGAGGAATCCAAAACGATGGAGACCGCCCTTGAAATCGTCGAGGGCATGCAATTTGACCGCGGCTACCTTTCACCATATTTCGTCACCGACCCGGAACGCATGGAATGCATCCTGGAAGACGTACGTATTCTGATCCACGAAAAGAAGATCAGCTCGATGAAGGATCTGCTGCCTCTGCTGGAGCAGACGGCCAAGATGAGCAAACCACTGCTGATCATTGCTGAGGAAGTGGAGGGCGAAGCCTTAGCTACCCTGGTGGTGAACAAGCTGCGCGGCACTTTGCAGGTCGCCGCGGTGAAAGCCCCTGGCTTCGGCGATCGCCGCAAGGCCATGCTCGAGGACATTGCCATTCTCACCGGTGGGAAGGCCATCACCGAGGACCTCGGCATCAAGCTGGAAAACGTGAAGATTGAGGACTTGGGTAGCGCCAAGAAGGTGACCATAGACAAGGACAACACCACGATCATCGCGGGCGCAGGCAAAGCCAGCGAGGTCGAAGGCCGAATCAGGCAACTGCGTTTGCAGATCGAAGAGACTACATCGGACTACGACAAGGAAAAACTTCAGGAGCGCCTGGCCAAACTCGTCGGCGGCGTCGCGATAATCAAAGTGGGTGCCGCGACCGAGACCGAGTTGAAAGAGAAAAAGGCCCGCGTCGAGGACGCCATGCATGCTACTCGCGCGGCAGTCGAGGAAGGCATTGTCCCCGGCGGCGGCACCGTGCTTCTGCGCTGCCTGCCGGCCCTGGAAAAGCTCAAGCTTCACGACGATGAAGCCATCGGAGTGAACATCGTGAAGCGAGCACTTGAAGAACCCTTGCGCCAGATCGCCCAAAACGCGGGGCACGAAGGCGCGTTGGTTGTGGGCCGCGTGCGCGAATCGAAAGACGAAACCTTTGGTTTCAACGCGGAGACCGGTGAGTTCGGCGACCTGGTCAAGGCCGGCGTGATTGATCCAGCGAAGGTCACCCGCCTCGCGCTCCAGAATGCTGCGTCCATCGTCTCGCTGATGTTGACCACGGAAGTTCTGATTGCCGACTATAAGACAGAAGAAAAGACGGCCGCGGCTGGCGCAGGCTACGGCGGCGGCATGGGAGGATCGTACTAATCCCTTCTCCCTTCGATCGCTCTTGTCTTACGCGTTAGCTTGGGCCACGACTTGAGCCCATCGCTGCACTGCATGCTCATTACTGTGCGGAAACAGACGGGCTGGTCACGAAGATAGGAATCGAATGAAGCTGCCCAAAACAATTTCACAAGCAAGAGACCCGGCAGTTGTCGACGTGCTCTACGCGCACGCGGAGATTGCCTTTTCCGTCCCCGAAGAAGTGGTGGGCCTCGATCCGGCGTCCGCGCAGCCGATGGTCGCAGAAAAAGTTGTTCCTCTATGGCCGATCCATCCACGGCCCATGCTGCCAAGCCGGGTCGCCATCATCGGGAATTACCTTCCCCGGCGCTGCGGCATCGCCACGTTTACAACGGATTTGTGCGACGCGATTCACGCGGAATACGAAGCCACGGAGCTGTTGGCCTTGCCCGTCAACGATACGGAAGAAGGCTACAGCTACCCCGCGCGGATACGATTTGAGCTATCGCAGGATGAGTTGGCTTCGTACCGCCAGGCCGCGGATTTCCTCAATTTCAGCAACATTGATTTGGTTTGCCTGCAGCACGAATATGGGATTTTCGGCGGTCCAGCGGGAGCGCACATCCTGG
>DLMH01000066.1 GCA_002478115.1 Candidatus Acidiferrum typicum
TGGGAGACACTGGCCGAAGAGGCAGAGGGGAATGTGTATGAGAAAGGGATTGCTGGGAGTGCTGGTGCTGTTGATGGCGGCGTGGGCCGTTGGGGCGCAGGAAGCGAGCTTGGGGGTAGCTGCGGCCAAGGACACCACAAATGTTGCGGCCGATTTTGCTGAGAGTTCGGCGGCGCAAGTGAATTTGTATGCGCCGAGCGAAGAGGCGCGGAGTTTTGCGCTGGCAACGCCGGCGATTCCAGCGGCGAGCGCGGCGGCCGCGGAGCCCGCGGCGGCGCCGCCCCGGCCGAAGTTCGTGTTTGGCGCCCGGGATGACTACCGGTGGCAACTGGGAGTGGGCGTGGAGTTTTTCCGGTTCCAGTCGTCGCGGATCGACGCGAGCCTGGTGGGGCTGAACACCACGGTGACGTACTTCACGAACGACTGGTTTGCCGTGGAGGGGAACCTGGTGACGGGCTTTGCGCCGGAGATCTACGACCGGGAGCATGTGAAGTATTTTGGAGGCGGCGGAGGGATACGGATTGGCTCGCGGCGGGAGCGTTGGGAACCCTGGGGACACGCGCTGGTGGGTGGCGGGCACCTGCAGCCGCAGACGGCGGACAGCAGCAGGACCGCGTTGATGCTGCAGGCGGGCGGCGGGGTGGACTTCCGGGTGAATGATCGGTTGTCATTGCGGGCCGAAGGCGATTATGTGTTCAACACCTTCTTCAGCGAGCACCAGAACGACTTCCAGGGCGTCGCCGGCGTCGTCTTCCACTTCTGAGCCGGACCGGGTCCGGTTTTCTAGCGTGGATCGCAGGGAAATGGCCGAATTGGGCCACTTCTGGCGGGTGTTGCATACTGTGCACACATCACAGCCTTTTGGTCGGCAGCCGTGATATAGTCCATTTTAGCGACAATTCGGATAGACCAGGCACTCCACTCACCTATTATCTATCCCCAATCGAAAGGAGGATCTCATGTTGAAAAAGAGCATGATCCTGCTGGCAAGTTTGCTCGTGGCAACGAGCCTCTGTCTGGCACAGGAGAAAACAAACCAGCAACCCGTGGTCAAGAAGACCCCGATTAAGCAAACCAGCGCCGCGTCTGGCAAAGAGATGTATAGCCAGTACTGCGCGCCGTGTCACGGAACCGACGGTAAGGGTGCAGGTCCCGCGGCGTCATCGATGAAGGTGATGCCAACCGACTTGACCCAACTGGCCAGGAAACACGATGGCAAGTATCCAGCCAATTCAGTGGCTTCCGTACTGAAGTTTGGCAGCGGCCCCGCTTCCCACGGCTCGGCCGATATGCCGGTTTGGGGTCCGTTGTTCAAGTCATTGGACAAGTACCACGAGACCGTTGTGCAGCAGAGAATCAGCAACCTGGTGAGCTATATCGACTCCCTCCAGGCGAAATAGAGCTCGCCGGTTTCGAAGTTCCGAGAGGCAGGAAGCGCAACTTCCTGCCTTTTTTCTTTTGCGTCCCAAGGTGTGCGCGTGGCACGTTTCAACCCAATTTGGAGTGCGGCGGCTTGCCGCCGCTTTTACAGCCGCCTGCCCCGCTGACATACCATAGTCCCAAATTCGAAGTTGGCCAATTACAGGCGTGTGCCTCTTATTCTGTTTCAATCCATAGTCGTAGGAGAATCCCTCTGCAACTTCGGATTTCAGGCTCATACCAAGTGCTGCCCTCATGCAGCTTCCTGCCCTGTTACCCACGCCACATCACATACCCGAGACGCCTCCCCAGTTTGCCTGATGGTATCCTGCTAAAGCTGTCAGGCAGGATTCGCCGGGAACTTTCGGTCTGCCTCTGCGGAATTACAGGGGTATAGTTTGAGTCGATCCCCCAACCCCATGAGCTTGGGTGGCGTAACTTTAGTACCCGTGCCTGCGTCTTTAAGAATGAGCAGGTTAGCGAAGGAAAGAAGCCCTATGCACCATAAGCACTTCTACTTATTGAGTTTCCTGTTTTTGGTCATTGCCACAACCGGCCCGGCACAGACTCCCGATACTTCACCCCAGGGTCAAGAACAGGGCACATCCCCCCGCAGCAGCCGCGGGCAGGGCCGTGGCGGGCCCATGGAGGGTCGCGGCGTCTTCGGAAAGATCACCGCCATCAACAGCGGTTCGATCGCGATGACCAAGCCTGACGGAACATCCGTAACCGTCAAGCTCACGGACAAAACCGAATTCCGCAAGGACCGCCAGCCCGCGAAAATTGCCGACTTCAAAGTCGGCGACTTTGTTGTTGTGCGCGGCGATGAAAATGCCGACCACACTGTGACCGCTCAGATGATCGGGACGCGCACAGACAACAGCCAAGGAGGCGGTCGCGGGGGATCCGGCGGCGGCGGAGGATTCGGCGAAATGGGCAAAGACTTTGTCGCCGGCGAGGTGAAGTCCATTGACGCACCCAAGCTGACCATCTTGCGGACCGACAATGTCACACAGACCCTCGAACTCAACGAAGATACTTCTCTGCGCAAAGGCCGCGAAAGCATCACCATGGCCGACCTTCATCCCGGGGACCATGTGGTGGTCCGCGGAGCGTCGCAAAATAATGTCTTCGTTCCCAAAAACGTAATGGTCCTTTCCCCCGAACAGTGGGAGCGCCTGCAGCAGATGGGTAACGCTAGAGGAGGACCTGCCGGAAGTGCACCCCCTAACGCGCCCACAGGCAATTCGCCGCAACCATAACTCACCGAGGGAGTGCAGTTTGAAGTCAATTCTTCACGGCATATTGACGATTGCATTGGTGGCGATTCTCTTCGCCTTGCATTTGCAGGCGCAAGAGACTGCGCCCGTTGCACCTGCGCAGGGCACCGTAATCTCCGTTCCGCCGGGCACCTCTGCCTCGTATTATGAAATTACCGGATCTACACGCAGCGGCAAGACTCCTCTGCCGGGCGCGGCTGTCACTGCCGCCAACACATTGACCGGCAAGAAATATGCTGCGGTGACCAACGCCGAGGGTAAATTCTCTTTCTCGGGCATCGCTCGTGGCCGGTACGTTGTACGCATCGAGTTCATGGGCTTCTCTCTCTTCACTCAGGAGCTCCTGCTCAATCCACAGAATCCATCAGCAAAAGTAGACGCCGAATTGCTGCTCGCCTCCCGACAGCAGCAGCAATCGAACAACTCCAGCGCGAGCATCGCGGCAGGCCGGGGGTTTCAGAGCCTGGCCGTGGACAGCACACTCTCTTCTCTGGCCGGCAGTGATTCCGGCTTTGGTGCAACGGGCGCACCCGGCGCTGCGCAAAACTCCAATGATCTCTCAAGTCTTCCCTTGAATGGCGCCGGCGCAGAAGGCCCCACGGAATCAGTCAGCATCAGCGGTGCGCAGGGGCGCACACAGGACTTCGGCGGCGGCAGTGAAGATGAACTGCAACAGCGCATCCAGGAATTTCGCGACCGTGTACAAAGTGGCGGTGGCCCCTTCGGTGGCGGACCTGGCTTCGGCGGTCCGGGCGGAGGTGGCGGTGGCGGGCCCATCGCTATTGGCAGGCTGGGTGGCCGCGGGTTCAACATCAACCAGCCCCATGGCGTGCTTTATTTCTCGGACGACAACGCCTCGCTCGACGCCACACCCTACTCGCTCAACGGAGTCCCCGCCATCAAACCGCAATACAACCAGGCGCGCTTCGGTGCAAACGTCGGCGGCCCTTTGAAGATTCCCAAGATTTACGACGGTGGCAACAAATGGTTCTTCTTCGCCGGCTGGAACGGATCGCGCGGCGATTCCCCGTACGTTGCTTACTCCAGAGTGCCAACAAGTGACGAACGCAATGGTGATTTTACAGGGGCCACCTACAACGACGCCGCGCCGGTTCAGCTATTCAATCCTGCCACGGGGCAGCAGTATCAGTTCAATGGTGTCCTCAACCAGTTGGATCCAAGCTTGATCAGTCCCTCTGCCAAAGCTCTCCTGCAGTACATCCCCCTGCCAAACATGCCTCCCACCGCGTCCGGTCAGAATTTCCAGTACCTTACTTCGGCCGCAAGTAGCTCCGACGCCGTGATCCTGCGTCTGGTCCACAATTTCGGATCAATCCCCACCCCCAGTGGACGGAGTGGCGGGGGTAGAGGTGGCGGGCGACGGCCGCAAAACAACATCAATTTCGGGCTCAATTGGGCGCGCACCTCGACCAATATCGTCAATCCCTTTCCCTCACTTGCCGGAGGTACGGGAACGCAAGGCTTGAACGCCAGCGCTGGCTGGACTTACGGCAAAAATCGCATGAATAATATTTTCCGGGTGAATTACAACCACAATCACGTTTCCACCACGAATCTCTATTCCAACGTCACCGACGTTGCAGGCCCTGGCGGCGCCGGAATCACGGGAATCTCGAACGTTCCGTTTGACTGGGGATTGCCGGGAATCAGTTTTACTTCATTTGGCGGGCTCAACGATCCCACGCCGCGCCGCGAACTCGATCAAACCTACACCGTCTCCGACACCGTTTCCTGGAATCATGGGAAGCACAATTGGCGCTTTGGCGGAGACTACCGGCGCATACTTCAGAGTTTTCACTCTGCCAGAAATGCGGAGGGCAGTTTCGTCTTTACAGGCTTTGCCACCTCTCAATACGCACCGGGCAGCACGCAACCTCTCCCCGACACGGGCTATGATTTCGCGGACTTCCTCCTTGGCTTTCCTCAGCAAACATCGCTGCAGTTCGGTGCCACTTCTTACAATTTTCGCGCCAACTCGTTCGACTTTTTCGCCCAGGACGACTGGCGCATACTTTCCAGTCTCTCGCTGAATCTCGGTGTGCGCTACGAGTACAACGGCCCCTACACCGAGGCCCAGGACCGTATCGCCAATTTGGAAGTTGGCCCGGGATTTGCCACTGCAGTTCCGGTCGTTCCAGCCGGTGCCGTGTTGCCGCCAGGTTCGGGGACATTGGCCGTCTTCTCCAATCCATCTCTCCTTCATCCCGACCGCAATAATTTCGCACCTCGCATCGGCATTGCCTGGAAACCTCTCAAGAAGACGGTCGTCCGCGCCGGGTACGGCATCAACTACAACCTCGCCCAGTACAGCACCATGATTCAGAACTTCGCATTTCAACCTCCCTTTGCCAACGCGGTCACGAATGCCACGAATGTCGCCAGCCTGATCGGCCCGGCCCCGCTCACTCTTGCGAACGGTTTCCCCGCCGCTTCCCAAAGCACGGTAACCAATAATTTCGCCGTCGATCCCAACTACGCCCTGGGCTACGTGCAGATCTGGAATCTCGACCTCCAGCACGAATTGCCCGGCAATGTGGTTTTAAACGTCGGCTACAACGGCGCCAAAGGCACGCGCTTGGATACGGAGCGCGCTCTGGTCTTCGCGGGCAATCAGCCGTTCATTTACGAGTCCTCCGAAGGAAACTCGATTCTCCATGCCGCCTCCGTTCGCGTTCGCAGGCGCATGTCCAAAGGCCTCGGTATCGGCGCACAGTACGTGTTCTCCAAGTCCATTGATGATGCCTCTTCCATCGGCGGCGGTGGCGTTGTCGTAGCTCAGAATCCCTTTGATATCTCGGCTGACCGGGGGCTCTCCAGTTTCAATCAGACCCACAAATTCACTGGAAACTGGATGTACGATCTTCCCTTCGGCGAGAACCGCCGCTTCGCCCAAAAAGGTGTGTGGTCTCACGCCCTCTCCAATTGGCAATGGAGTGGCGACTTCACCGTTGCTTCGGGTCTCTATTTCACTCCCAGCGTGCTCGGCGGCGCCTTGGATATCGCACGCGGCGTCAGCGGATCGCAGCGTGCCAACCTTGTCCCAGGGCAATCGATCTCTCTTCCAAATCCAACGGCGCGGGAATGGTTCAATACCGCTGCGTTTTGCACCCCGGGAATCAACTGCAGCAATCCGAGCGACTCACCCTACGGCGATGCCACACGCAACTCCATCGAGGGGCCCGGCACAGTGACCCTGGACATGTCCATCAATCGCACCATCCCGCTCAAGGAATCCCGCTCTCTCGATCTGCGCCTTACAGCTAGCAACGTCTTCAATCACGTGAATTTCACTTCCATCAGCACCGCCGTGAACTCGCTGACCTTTGGGGAAGTCACCGCTGCGGGGGGCATGCGCCGTGTCACCATGCAGGCCCGTTTTCGCTTCTGAGAGATAACACCGATGCTACGCACACGAAACATTCTCTCAATGCTTACCGCCGCGGCGCTGCTCTCGCCGGGCGCTCCGCTTGTCGCCCAGGAACCCGGCCAGCCCGTCGCCGCTCAGGGCCGCATTCGCATCACTACCGAACTCGTATTAGTGAATGTCGTCGCCCACGATAAAAAGGGCAACTTAATCAAGGATCTGAAGAAAGAGGATTTTACTCTTTACGAAGACGGCAAAAAGCAGGCTATCTCCAGCTTCGATTTTGAGAATGTTGATGAATTGCCGGCCACTGCCGGCCCAACAGTCTCAGGCGCGGCGCCGGAAACGCCGGGAACACTGCTGCACTCCAGCAAGAAAGCTCCTCCCACGCTCGATGCTCGCGATCGCCGCCTGATTCTCCTCTTCTTCGACTTTTCCGCCATGGAGCCCGAGGAGATTGACCGCTCGGTGGACGCCGCGAAGAAATTCGTTCACGAGAAGATGCAGCCCGCGGATCTCATCGCCATCGTTTCGCTCGCCACCAACATGCACGTGGACTGCGATTTCACCGATGACCAGCAGAAACTCGCCGCCGTGCTCTCCAGCTACAACTCCGGCGAAGGCCAAGGCTTCGACAACGGCGCCACGGGAAGTTCCGAGGGTGCCGCGGAGACCGGCGGCTCTTTCACCGAAGACGACACCGATCTCAACACCTTCAACGCCGATCGCAAGCTCCTTGCCATTCAGTCCCTGATGCAGGCGCTCGGCAAGCTCCCGCAGAAAAAGAGCGTCATTTATTTCAGCAATGGCATCACGCAATCCGGCGTGGATAACCAGTCTGCCTTGCGCGCCGCAACGGCCGCCGCCGTAAAGTCCAACGCCTCCATCTATTCCCTCGACGTTCGCGGCCTGCAAGCCTTTCCTCCCGGCGGGCAAGCGCAAAACGCCAGCCTGCACGGGCAATCCGCCTACACGGGCGCGTCCACTCTAAACGATCTGAATGGCAACGCCGCTTCACAAGACACACTGGCCACGCTTTCCGCGGACACGGGCGGCAAAGCTTTCTTCGATTCCAACGATTTCAGCGGCATCTTCTCCCAGGTGCAGAAAGACAGCTCCGTCTATTACGTTCTGGGTTTCACCAGCAACAATCCGGCTAAAGACGGCAGGTTCCGGCATCTGAAAGTCACCGTGAAGCGGCCTGACTTGAAGCTCGATTTCCGCTCCGGCTATTACGCCGGCCGCGACTTCGAGCACCTGAACCATGCCGACCGCGAAGAGCAGCTCGAAGACGAGATGGCCGCCCAGTTGCCTCGTGTGGATGTGCCGCTCTACGCTGGCGCCTCCTATTTCCGCAAGGACGATTCCCACTACTATTTGGCCGTTTCCCTCGTCATCCCCGGCTCCCAGATTCCCTTTGTCACCGAAAAGGACAAAGACAACGCCACCATTGACATCATCGGTGTAGCTCTCGAGAGCGGTAAATTCCCCGTGGGCCGCTTGCGCGACACCGTAAAACTCGCCGTTGAAAGCACGCGCGAGGTCCGCCGCAAAAACGTTCAGTACAACACCGGCTTCCTCCTGGCTCCCGGCAGCTACCACCTGAAATTCGTGATCCGCGAAAATCAGACCGGGCGCATGGGCTCGTTCGAGACCGATGTGCGCATCCCGGACCTTCGCAAGTCGCCCATGAAAATGAGCTCCGTGGTGTTGAGCAGCCTGCGCGTCCCGGCAACCGCAAAAAAGACGGGCGTCAATCCGCTGGTGCGCGACCAAATGGAGCTCGTTCCCAATATCACCCACGTCTTCACGCCGGACCAGCATCTGTACCTGCAGTACGAGGTCTATGATGCCGCCAAGGGCAAGAACTCCGCGCCAGCTGCGCCGGCTCCCGCCGCTCCGGGCCAGCAGGATGCGGCCAAATCACCCGTGGCCCCAAAGCCTGCGCGTGACTCCGTCCGCGTCCTCACCAGCATCGAATTTATCCAGGGCGGGACGAAGGTCTATGAATCCAAGCTGGTCGAGGCCAACGAAGTCACCGCGCCCGATCGCAAAGCCGTCATCTTCCAGATGGACTTGCCGCTGCAATCCTTGAAGCCCGGCCTCTATCTCTGCCAAGTGAACGTGATCGACGACGTCGCCGGCAGTTTCTCCTTCCCTCGGTTTCCGCTCCTCATCCGCGAAGCCGTTCCTCATCCCGCCCCCGCCATCTCCACCCCAGCCGCCTCCGATTAGCCCCGCCATCCTTGCCGCCGTAGGGGCACGATACATCGTGCCCGCCTCTCTCTTTCTTATGTAGTGGCCGGTCTTCAGACCGGTTCTTGGGTTTCTCTTGGCTCTTCTCCCCCTCCGTCGTCCCTCTTTCTCCTCAGCGCCGGAGGCGCGCCGTTTGCGTCCGCCGTCTTCTGGAGGGCGCGCCAGACGTTAGCCCAGCCCGTCAGGGCTGGGAAACGAAAACAAAGCAAACCCTCCCCAAACTCTCTCTCTTCTCCCGTCCTCCCCTTCTGTCATCCCGAGCAACGCGAGGGATCCCTCTTCCTCCCCGCCTCTCTCCCCCTCCCTAGGGGGTCGGACATTCATGTCCGACATAAATCCGCCCCCAACACCAATGCTCCCAAAATCTGTCATCCCGCCTCGCAGGCCCTCTGTCATCCCGAGTGGAGCGGCCCGATCTTTTCTTTCGCGCCGAATTGTGGCGCGTCGGGTCGCGCAGTCGAGGGATCTCTCTTCCTCCTTCGTCAGGGCATGGCAATCCCCGGAACGCCAATCTCCCGATTGGCGGTTTAAAACTCCTCAAACTCTTTCTTCCTCCTTAGGGGGTCGGAGCTTCAGCTCCGACATACAGGCCACCCCAAAACCAAAAACTCCTCAAACTCTTTCTTCCCCCGGCTTGTCCGCTCTATTCTGAGGTTTGCTCGCCACTCGCCACCCGCCTCTTTCCCCCCATGTCATCCCGACCGTAGCGACCCGATTTGTTCTTCCGCGCCGACTTGTGGCGCGTCGGGCCGCGCAGTCGAGGGATCTGCTTTTCTCCTGCCTTCTGCTCGCCACTCGCCTCGCAGGCCCTCTGTCATCCCGAGTGGAGCGGCCCGATCTTTTCTTTCGCGCCGAATTGTGGCGCGTCGGGTCGCGCAGTCGAGGGATCTCTCTTGCCTCCTGCTCGCTGATCGCCACCCGCCACTGCTGTTACCTCCTGATCGCTGATATCTGATCGCTGGTCACTCTCTTCCCCAATAGACATTGTGAGGTACTAGCGTCGGAACTGGTATGAGGGGGGAAGCGTGGAGAAGAGTGCACGGTCCACCCACCCTTTGCCAACCCCGCAAAGGGTAGGCCACCCGCGGAGACTAGAAGCACGGGCTCATTGCGCTGAAGATAGTTCAGTCCCCCAGAGTGCTTTGTAATCATCCTCAGAGGGCAGTGATTTATCGAGGCTGAGCGATGTCAGTCTCCATGGGCCAGTCTTCACCCTCTCCAGTTTTGCCTTTCCGAAGAAATGAAGATTCATCGTCTTGTCCTCGGTGGGTGCACCTGTGAACGCAAGGTCAAGCATGGTTGGTGCGGCACCGACAACGTATTTTTTCGTTCTGGTGTAGGTAACAAGATAGGGCGCCCTAGCGAGGACATGTACTTCGCAGCGGATCGTGAATAGAATCGTTGCGTCCTGTTCATTCTTTTGTTGCCATACTGCAGTTCCGATTTCGGAGTAGGTGACTGATTTTATACGATGAATCTCAACGTACTCCTTTGGCGATTTGATTCCCAGCATAGGGCTTAAATAATCGGCCTTGTCGTCTAGCTCAAGAAACGGTCCGCCCTGCCCCAGATCGGCATCGGTCAGCTCATGTATCTCGGCGACCTTTTGCAAAATCTGTTCACGAAAAGTCTCGAGGGTGCGTTTAGCTTCCTCACCGCTGGCCCTAATGCGTTGGAGGTTTTCGTCCTCCATCCCTCTTTCAAGCAGTTCCACGGCCTCCCACAGGTCAGCAACCACCTGTATGTTTGCCCCGAATTGTTCCTGATGCAACAAGAAGCCCTCAGCCAAGATCCCGTCTCCGGTCACTAGGATTGCTGGATCGATACCGTCGCTCCTGAGATTTCTGAGCACCGTGAACATAATCAGGGAATCGCGAAAACCTTTTTCCTTGGATTTGGCGTCGCGCCCCTCAAAAGGCGGCACGCAGTCAATAGACATTTCAAGCAGTGACCGGAGGCTGATATCTTCCGGGAGAGGTAGTATCTGGATACCGAGTGCGCTGGCCCTCACTCTGAAATGCTCATCGATCCGACTTAAGTGTGATCGCAGCGCCGCTTCGGCATTTGCCAACTCATCCATTTGTAAGCCGTGCTTGTCCGCCTGGGTTGCAATGAGGCTGAGCTTATCCAGAGACTTTCCGACCTCTGACTTTCGATCTCTGAGGTACTCCATCCAGCTGACCTCTGCGACTAGAATCTCAAATGGGGTGGACTCGCGAACGGCGAGCAGCATGGAGAGCTCTACGCTCTCAAGCTGGGGGCCGAGTTGAAAGAGAGCCGTGCTCTCTAGGAAGACTTTCTTGAAAGGGGGCATTGACGACTTTCCCTCCCTCGCACTCACAATCGCACGGTCACGTAATAAGGGCTCTCATTTTGCGTTCAGGGTCGGCCGCGAACGACGATCAGGGAGCCATGTCGATTTCGCCCAGGCCTATACCGCCGTCCAGCCATGCCAAGATTGCACGAGTGATAGCCTGCTTGTACGTCCAATCGGCATCGCTCTTCAGGCGGCTTAAAGACACCCGGAGATCCAGGCGACGGGTCTTGCGCGGCCAATCTTTCGCTTGGAATTCGAGACTGTAAGATCCGCGATCCGGTGTGCCAATCGGGGGCGTACTTTCAATTTCACAGGTCCACTTACCTGTTCTGGCACTAAAAATTAGACCGTTGAATGGTAATACTTGAAGAAGGTTGTTCTTGTGGCGTATTTCTTCGGGTGATGGTGACTTAGTCTGAGCAAAGTCGAAAACGCCAGAGTCAACCGTCCCTTGAAAGGTGTTGACGTATCCAAATCCGGTGGACGGTATCGTTGTGGCGAATTGGGAACCATAAATCGGCTGGGCGGTAATCCACTGGGTCACAGAGTAGTCCGCCGCCTGCTCATCCTGTTTCTCTATTTCCTCGAATTCTGTTTTGGCTTTCTTGGTCGGTTCAGGTTTCACATCAAGGGATTGCTGTGCGTAGTCCAAGAATTTCGGCGTCGTATACATGTAGAAGCGTACGCTAGCCTTCTCATGCATTTCCTGGCCTAGCTCCCACCTGGGCCCGATCGTCCTTCCCTCGTGCTTCCACCACCAATCCTCTTTCGCGTCTCCGGAAACAAAAATAACAGGCTTTTCAGTTGAAGCAGCGTAGTCGATTAGCTGGAACCAGATAATCAGGTCGCCAAATTTATTCGGTTCTGGTTTGGTGTCGTCCCTAAAGCCTGGAGGAGTTTTCTCCGCGTATCGAAGACGTCCCTTCTTGTAGGTCTCCTCCAGCTTAGCCTGGTCGTAGGGTTTCCCCGTTTTCCCCGAGAAGATCTTGGACAGCTTTGACAAGACATCGTCAGATTTCAGCAAGTCCGGTTGGCTGTTCATCGACTTGTCTACGATTTCAGTTATGTCATTAGCGGCGCGCTTTGCAGCTTCCGCACATTCAGTCGCCATCTGGGAAGGGTATTCATTTTGGTGGGACTCAAAACCACTCGCGAGTTTATTCGCAAACTCTTTGAGGGCCTCGTGCGCACGGGACCGAGCAGCGATTGTGGCAATTCTACTACGGAGATATTCGAAGGCCGACTGGTGAGGCAGAAAGATACGGCCATCCAGTTTTTGCAACACGTCAAAGAAGGCTTGCTGAGTGTCGGGCGTCACTCTGTAGAGATCAAGTAGGACGTTTGCGTCAAACGCGAACGTTGCCTCGCTCCACAGTTTCTTGAATTCTTCTTCTGTGGGCGGAAAGAAAGCAGGGAAGAGATCTCTCATAAATCTTCTTTAGTTATTATGCTGACTCGGATATTACCCCAAATTAAGACGGTTAGCCATCCGGGCGCGTGACCAGGGCGAAAAATGCGCACTAGACTCTGGGCGCCCCGGCCTCGTGGTGAGAGGCTGGGTCCAGGGGCTTCCAATTCCGCGCGAGTACCAGTTTCGAAACTAGTACTCTATAAATAATAATTGACAAGTGGTAAATAATGTGATATGCTTCACCTGTTATGCTGAGGGGACATTGCTCTTGTGCCATTTCGATCCGTCCCGGAGCCTCATCCGGGACGCAAACAATGCGCCCCACACCCTTCTCTTTTGCCTCTTCTTCGCTCTTGCGCCCGCTAAGTCCTTTGTTTCCCCTACATCCAGGAAAGCCGCCCGTAAGTGCTTTGTTTCCCCTACTTACGCAAAAACAGGGGGGTGGGGGTACCTTCAACCGGTACAGACCGGGCGGATGGCTG
>DLMH01000206.1 GCA_002478115.1 Candidatus Acidiferrum typicum
GAGATTCAGGAGGGCCTTTTCGTCCACCTGATCTCGACTGAGCAGTTCGGTGTCGTAGCCAAAATCACGGAGAAACCAATTGAGTTTCCAGAGCGCGCGGTCAGTACAGTAAAGGCGTCCCGAGAAGGAAAGTGCTTCAAAGGAGGTTGGTTCCAGGATGGTGAAGCGCAGCGCCAGGAAGGGCTTCTGGGGATGCCAGCGATAGGAGACCCGCTCCACACGGACCAAGAATAGGCCGTCGAGATTGCTGACCAGGCCCTGCTGTCCCGAATGCAGACCGGGAATGTGTCTTCTCAAGGCTGTGCCTCCACCGGTTGAGCGTAGGAGTTCAGTTTGCAAACCAGAGCAGCTCTGTTCTCTTTGGCTGCGGCAGCGAGATGGGAGATGAAGGACTCGACCAATTCACGACTGGCGCCGCTGAGGGCTTCCGTGCCGCAGAAGTCCGCCGCGTAGGCCTTCACGAGATTCGAGTCGAGGTTGTACTGGCGGATCAACAGGCAGAGCTGATCGCGGAGCCGGGGTTGGCCATTGCCCGAACCGTTGGAGGGATGGGGTCCGTTTGACGGGGACGGAATGGAGGCAGATCTCGACGGGATCGAGAACGCACCCAACTCTTCGACCGAACAGAGACCGATTCCATAAGCCTTACGGAGGGCGCGATTCACGGCGCGAGTTTCGGCCACCCGCATCTCGGCTCCCCGAACCAACGGGGAGACGTTGGAGGGGTCTGCATCCCCGTATCCGACGAACCGCTTCGACGCAGGAGACTTATAGACGGTCGCGCAAAAGACCCAACGGGCTGAGAGTGGGTCAGAAAATTGGCGCATCGGGCGGACCTAGATGCCAGCACATCGGTTTCGCATCGGCCATCGGCTGGGATGCTCAAGGCGTAGAATTCATGGAGCAAACAAAGACCGTCGTCCTCAGCCGTCACGGCGCGGGCATCGTCTCAATGCATAAACTCGCCGCCGAGCAAGAGTTGATCGTCGTTCACCAAGAAAGTAATAAAGAGACCGAGATTCGCGTCGTTGGCCAAATCGGCTGCGAAGGTGATTCCTATACCTACGGTGTCGCTTTTCTCGACCCTGCTGTCGACTTCTGGGGTGTCGAGTTCCCTTCCGCGTCGCAGGTTGAGATCTTAGCTCGCCGAAAGCTACTCCAGTGCAGCATTTGCGGCCGCCGCGAACTCGCCGACCTTGGCGCTCTCGAATCGGACATCTACGCCATCCACGACGGCATTCTCCGATCATGTGAACGATGTAGTGGTTCAACCCTCTGGAAGGAATCTGCCGGGGAAGTTCCTGACGAATCCGCCGTGCCAGAAGCCCTGACTGTTTCGCTCGAGGCCGCTCCCCCGCCCGAGCCGTCGCCTTCGCCGACAGGCTTCAAGAACAGGCGTCAGCATGTCCGCATAAAAGTGAGCTTCACCGCGTCTGTGCGCAATCCCAGTTTCGACGACGATATCGTCCTCTGCGAAAACGTCTCGCGCGGCGGCCTTTGTTTCAAAAGCAGCCGGCGCTATTACGAAACCGCGGGCATTGAAGTCGCCGCTCCTTACTCCCCCGGGTTGCCCCGAATTCCTGTTCCAGCCCAAATCGTCTACGTGCAGGAACTCCCGCTAGAAAAGATGTTTCGTTATGGCGTCCAGTACCTGCGTTTGACGAAAGAACCCCGCTCCTAGCCGGCGCCCTCGCCACGTTTTAACGTTCTACTGCTCTAGCGTTCAAACCTTTCAATGCACATCACTCTGAGAGAGGCCGTTCTGGTCGCTTGGGCCGCGGAAGCGTTCAGCCTCCAGAGTCCCCGAGGAGATCTTTTCTCGCAGAGAGCTTGGGCAAAACTGGGCTGTCCATTTATCGAATCCCGATTCTGGTCGCAATACCGAGCAATCCCAGCCCCTTTGCCACCAAGATGCCAGTTGGCATTGTTTGCCGGACAAGGGAGGCAAGGCCTAAGCATTTGATGGAGGAGGTGGCAGGAGTCAGATGCGGTGAAAAAGTTGCCTAGGCTCTTCAACAACCCGTCCATGCGAATATCACTGCATCTCGCAGCTGCCTCCCTTTTATTGAAGGGAAAAACGATCAGAAGATCTGACTAGAAGCCAGCGTTCAAACGATTCGTTGCGCAGAGCGGCTTCTTTGGCAACCTATCTTGATTTGCATCCGAACCAGAATCGGTTGGAGCATGAAAGCCCATATGGCGAGCGGGATAATTCGATCGGTGGAAGAGCCCGCAACGAACCTTCGAAGGGCGGAGGTTTTGTGGAACACGCTCGTGCTCAACAGACCGGCTCAGATAGACTGGCATTCGCTGCCGAAGTCCGAGCTACTGAGTTGCATTCCGGCAGGGAGATTTGGGGCGAGACAACGAATCTCAGCAAGGGCGGTTGTTATGTGCGCACTCGTGAACCATTCTCCCAAGGCACGCTCCTCGCAATAGAAATCAGACATCATGGAGTGTATTTTCTGACGGATGCCATGGTTGCTTACACCCTCGAGTCGAATGGAATGGGCCTTTCATTCCTAAACGTCCCTACCAACCAGCTTCCCATTCTCGAACAGTGGCTTTCTTCTGCTGGAGGAGAACGACCGGCAGAGGCATCGCAAGGAACAACAGAATAACAAGGTCAAGCCACGGGAGATCTCCAAATGAAGGCGGCAACTTAAGATTAATAGGCAGCTGTGCGCAGTCGCTACAACACCTGGGGCAGCAAGCGGGCGGGACTGCGAGCCTGGAAGGATGGCGCAAGAGACGCAGCATTTCGAAGGAGATTCGGAACGACCCACCTGTTACACGGAGGCGCACAACGTGTTTGCTGGCGTTAGCCGAGCCAAAAATCTAGGCCGTCCTGTTTGTGAGTCGTGAGCCTTCCCTGGTTTCCAGTTTAGAAATCGAATGAATTCAATTTCCTCTGCTCCCACAAATCGGGCTTCTAGCATAGCTTCCCTCCATGCATTAGGACTCGCTGCCAGGAATCTCGATTGAATGGCGGAGTGCTTTCCAGCTCTCGACCGTAATGCTCAGGAAGACGTTCGCCACCCTTGTATCATAGCGACCTCCCGACCCGCGCTGAATTTCATCGTGTGCCTCTTCGAAGGAGAGAGCCGAACGATAGGGACGGTTAGACGTCATTGCGTCCACGGTGTCTGCAACGGCAAATATTCGCGCCCCAATCGGAATGTCCGCCGTTTTCAGGCCTCGGGGATAACCGCTGCCATCGCAACGCTCATGGTGTGTCAGGATGATTTCCGCGGCATTTGCAAGGAAAGGTATGCGTTTGATTAGATCAAACCCGACCTGTGCGTGGCTCCGCATGATGGCCCACTCTTGCTCGGTGAGCGCCCCGGGCTTCAACAGGATCGCATCGGGTATTCCCAATTTGCCGATATCATGCAGCCAAGCTCCCATGGCGATGGTTTTCAATTCATGTTCTGTGGCTCCAAATTCTTTCGCGATCTTGGCCGAATATAGAGTCACGCGGTGCGAGTGTCCAGGCGTTTCACTGTCGCGAAGATCGATGGCTGCACCCAGGGCCCGGAGCGTGTCCTCATAACTGCGCTCGACCTGAAAAAACGCCGTTTCAAGTTGACCCGTCCGCTCTTTGACCCTCTCCTCGAGGTGCTCGCGGTAGTTCTCCACCTCCTGCTCCAAGCGCTTCTTTTCCAAGGCGCGCTCGAGACTGGCCATGACAATTTCAACCTGCAAGGGCTTGACGAGATAGACGTTCGCGCCCTTTTTCATTGCTCCTATGCCCACTCGAATGTCGTCCACCCCCGTAATCATCAAGAAGGCCAAACGGCGGTGTCGCCGTCGAACCTCCGCCAGGAACACCATACCTGAGATCCCAGGCATTTGGAGGTCAGAGAGCACTCCGTTCACCGATTCTGTTTCGAGGATCCCCAGGCCCTCCTCCGCATATGCAGCTGTCTTGCAGGGAACTCCAGCTTCTCCCAACATTGCAGCCAGCAGCTTCCGTGTGGTGAGTTCGTCGTCCACGATCAGCACTCGAGGGACACCAGACGGAGTCGAAGGAATTACATCCATTGCACTACCTAATCTGGTCTCCTTAGTCACTTCGATCTCCTTCCCGAAAGGGCCGCCTTTTCTTCTGGTCCAGAATCCTTCTGAGTTCCTAACGAACACCCCTTAGCCATCGAACAGCTATTTCTCAATCATGAATCACAGAGCGTTGCTGTACCACCAACAAGAGTGAGTTCGACCCGTCCGGTCAGTATTTGATTGGGATCACAATCAATGCCCCTTTCGCAGAGCAAAATCACAAGGAGTGTCCCTGAATATCCGCGCGCGCAAAAAACGATCGGCAAAGCATCTGGATATGGTGACCACAGTGGTTGAACGAGAAGCTCGGAAAGAAGTTGGCCGTGCAGCAAGCCTACACACAAAACACAGCCTGTAGCAGCCCAGGAATGAACTCCTCTAACGTCCATCTCTTCCGCCACTGCACGCACTCAACAGCAGTCTGCCCGCAGAATTCAATCCACGGGAAAGCAGACGGTGTCACTTGGCCTCAGTTTAGGGCCCAACGAAGACACCGTAGTCTCAAAGTCCAGTCGCAGCTCTCTAGCCGTCGGCACGTTTTGGTTGTAATACCAACCAACCATCAATTTCTTGCGGTACTTGCGGTTCACCGACTTACTCTTGCGCGGTTCATAAACTCAGGCGTTCGGGGCCTTGCTCCCTTCGCCTTCAATTTCTTAAGGAGAACTCTATGCGCTCAATGAAAACCCCCTTCCAGCTTTGTGCAATAGTTCTATTTGCAGCTGTGGTTCTATTGCCGCACGCTAGAATGACCCAAGGAAAACTCAATCGAACCGCACCCGAAGCCAATGGCCGCCCGATCATGACCGCAGACGGGGGTGACCCCGTTCCGAGGGTGCCGACGCCCAAACCGCCGACGCCTTCCAACGCACTCACTGCCTGAACACTGAGAGCAGCTAGGAAAGATGCCATGGCATCTTTCCTAGCTCTCTGCTAGCATTTTCGTGGACGAATTTTTGAGCGACTAGGTGCGCAGGGGAATGCTCGACCAGCTCATTTGGTGGGGCAGTATAGCAGTCGAGACTCTTCTTCTGGTGCGAGGTCTGCAGACGAAGCTTCTATCCCGGTATCCCGCCTTTTATCTCTACATCGTCTTCGTCCTATCCCAGTCTTTCCTTCGCCTGTATGTTTATCACTGGAAACTCTTCCTCTATCGTTACACTTACTGGTCCACTGAGTTTGTCGGCATTCTGGTGGGATGTGGAGTCGTCTTTGAGATTTTTAGAGTAGGTTTGAGAGCCTATCCTGGAGCATCCCGCATGGCTCGCAATTCACTCCTTCTGCTTTTTCTCGTTGCACTTGTGGTAGCAGCTGGCAATGCGGCGAATGATCCACGATGGTGGGCCGAGGCTAGCATCACTGAAATTCAACGAACTATGAGGATGGTCCAGGCTCTTTCTCTTTTTGCACTTGTTTTATTGTTTCTCCACTATTCGATACCCTTTGGAAGAAACCTTCGGGGCATCTTGTTCGGTTATGGTCTGTTTGTCGCCGGGAGCGTTATTTGGTTGACGTTTGCATACACCGGGAGCGGTCACTTCCGCAATTCCTGGTTCTATCTTTATCCAATGTCTTATGATATCAGTTTGCTTGTTTGGATCGTGCATTTGTGGGGATATCGTCCCAATCCTCAAACAAAGGAGTCCGCTCAGTTCGAACGACAATATGAAAGAATCGCGGCCGCCACAAAGAGGCGCCTGCAGGAAGCCCGTTCATATCTCGATAAGGCTATTGACCGATGATTGGATTGATAAGCGCGTTGACCGTTGGTCTTCTTCTCCTCATTGCCCTGGTAGTGTTTGCTCTAAGGCAGGAGTCAACAGCTCGGGGTATTCACTCAATTTCGGAATTCCCGGGAGACCCGAGGCACTCCGGAGAGTTCGAGGTGTGCCCGCCGGAATTAGTGGCCAGGATATTTTCTCGTGAAGACTGGGAACTCATATTGCAGACACAGTCTCCCTGTCTTGAACGGCTCTTTCTCCAGGAGCGTAAGAGGATCGCGCTTCTTTGGGTGAGGCAAACGTCCCGTGACATCCGACAGGTCATGCGAAACCACACGGAGGCTGCAAAACAGGCTGCTGATATTCGCTTCAGAACAGAACTCTCACTTTTTCTTATGTACATCGAACTTCTACTGATGTGTGAAACTCTTTTGCTCCTCATTACAACCGTTGGTCCGCCGAGGTTGGAGAGAATCGCTTCGTATGTGCACGAGCTATCGCGGCAAATCAGCTACGCTCACGAGGCTTTTGCAAGATCCTCCGCTGGAGCAGCGACTGGAATTCCCACATCTCCCTAAAAGAAGGTTTCCTTGAGCACCAGAAACTCACACGAAACGTATGCCGGGTTTGAACTCGTACCCGTTCGTGATGTCTACGAGGATTTGCTCCGGCGCACACTTTCGAAGATCTCGAGCGATTTAGCTCGCCTGATTTTCATCGCTTCAACACGAGACTACAACACAGGAACCTATCACCATGAGGGATTAGCTTCGCGATTCAGCCCTGAGAAGGCCAGTGAGGCCTTGGAATTGGCCCACACCGAGATTTTCAAGCAGCTGGCTGCTTACTCGCTTGAGGCATTGGTAGAGGAAATCGAAATCTATGCATGCGCTTCGCGAGAGAGCGCCGCAACCATTGTTCGCACCTGGCAAATATTGGAGCCGTATCGCGTCACCGTTCCCCTGCGGCTGAATCCGACAATCGTCCACGTTTTTGTTTCAAATATCAGGCTCGCCCTGGCAATCTTGAGACATCGGCAGAATCCGGAAGTGGTGGATCCGTCAGCCGCATCGCGACTGCAGTTACCTGGCCAATGATTTCTGCTTCCGACCCATAGTTCAGGCTGCGTACCCGGCAGGGAGAAAGGGGATGTGGCATGAGCAAGAGGCGACCGTCTTGGAGGTCGCACCAGGAGCAAGCATAACCGTCGCGCAGCTCTATAAAGTAGATTGGCCGGTCGAACTCCGTGCGCCACTCCAGCGTGCGAATCTTGCGGATCCGTGGGTCGATCAGAACAAAAGACCCTGGACGAAGGAGCGGGTAAAGCGTGTTGTCGGTCAGCCCGATGTAACCATAAAGATTATGCCTGATATCCAAGTGCTGGATGAGAGCGATCGGCACCTCACCCCAAACCTCCACCATCCTGGACACCAAATTCGTGTTATCAATGTCAAATGACCTGTCAAATCGGACCGGGAAGGAGACGGTTCGATCTGGATCGTACACTTCCAGCGTTGTGAGATGAGTGTGGGGTAAAGGACTCGCAAGTTGATGCTGTCCGATCTTCTCCAGGTCAACACCGTACAAGCGAAGGAGATCGGTGAACTTTATGCGATAAACTGCGCTCAGGCTGTAGAGCTTGAAAATGCTGGGTACCGAATCTGAGTTCTCGACCTGCGTCAGCCATGCATTCGATATTTGAAATTCCGGATCGCCTTCGGCTTCCGCAATCTGTTGGCTTAGTTCCGCAACATCACGTGTGGTGATCCCAAGCCGGGACCGCAAATCTTTTAAATGTTCATGGGGCGAAAGCTTGTTCATCCCTCAATTATCTTTCGTCGTCGAATGTCTTGCCTATCATCGGTTTGGCAAACACTGCACGAGAGTCCCACAATAAATGTAGTCATAATCTAATTGAATAAATCCAGGGCTTAAACCTGTGCCCTATACTCACACCTTAAGGTAATCGCAGTCAATTTCAATCTGGATTTTCATTTCCGCTTGAGGTCTGTCACACTCTCGAAACTTTCGCTCGGCCATCTCTCTCTTTGAAAGAAGGGACAGCTCCGGCCCCTCATCCCGCAGAGACTGGCCACGCAGTTGTAAGCTGCGCGAGACGCAATCCGGTTGCTCATGATCGAAAGTAAGCATTCAAGCCAAGTGGACAAATAATTCCGAGATTAAGTTAGTTGCGAGGTTTGTGAGGGATGCGGACGATTCAAGCCTCAATGCTCCGCTTTGTGCATTTCCTGCATTGCCTGAAGCAGCCACTTTTGCAACGTCGGTAGAAAATGTGGTTTTACATCACGAAATGCCAAGCCCATCCCAAGATTCGCTTGGGAATACAGAACAGTCGCGTCAGCCTCAAAAAAGTCCGTGTCCGTGAATATCCTCACAAAAACATGAGTGCCACTTGGGAGAGGATTGGACATGTCAAGGTAACAGCCATATAGGCTGAGATCGCTGACTCGCGCATGCATTGGCGTACCGGAGATCCTCTCCACGATCTCTGCCGTGGCGACAAAGGGATACCTAGGAGTACGTCGGCGGTCCACTTCCGAACGGTTGCCCCTGGGAGCTGAAGTAGTCAAGATTGCACCTCCGTGGCATGAATCGCTGGGTATCAAACCATGGCGTCCCCAGCTTTACCCTGTCCCGAACACCCCTTCTGGCCATTGCGAGTCCCTGAGAGGGATGCGATTCCATTCCATCACGGACGCGCTCAATCCAGTACCCAATGATCGGGCTTCTCAACAAAGTGGAATGCGTAGCGAGGGTACGGTGTTTCATGCCATTCCGAGCGAACGACCCGTGCCTTGCCGGCCAATTCTTTGGCTGGACCGACGAGTTGAATACCGACCGTAGTATTTGTAAGAAGTGCGACACCACAAGAGCACAAGAAACTGCTGCGGCTAATATTTTCGGTCGTTGTCAAGAGCGTAAACGGCTCTCCTTTCTCATCGTTCCCCGACAGCCTTAACGGCACCCGAAGACGGACCCGGACTTCACTCCTACGCTCCTTCCGGCCGTTCTTTAAAAATGTTTCCAATGAATGGCGCAAAGCGTCAAAGTCCACTGGCTTCTCAAAGTAGCCAACAACGCCGAGATCGCGACAAAACTCCTTGGTTTTGGATCCGGCCTCGCCACTAATCACAAATACGGGAATCAACTGTGTGGCGCTGAACGACGTGAAGGTTTGGCACAGTTCGAACCCGGAGTATCTTGGCATGCGCAGGTCCAGCAGGATTGCGTCTGGTTTGTGCTCCAGTGCCAGGGCCAGAGCTTGTTCCGGCTCTCCTGTGTCAACAACTTCGTAGGAGTCCATCAGATTGAGCCGGATCAGGCGTCGTACCGCTTCTTCGTCATCGATAACCAAAAGTTTCGCCATACTGAGTTTTACTCAAACTTTCTGCCGCGGCAATTCCGCCACCAGCGGCGCTTTCTTTCCTGCAATCGCGTGAACCGATTTCAGAACTTCACGAATTCTTGAGATCAGAACCTCTTCTGTGAAAGGTTTATGGAGTAAATGGGTTCCTTCTTCAAGAACTCCGTGACCAGCAATAAAACTGTCCGTATAGCCCGACATGTAAAGAACTTTCATTCCAGGCCGCTTCGGAAGCAATTGTTCGGCCAGGACCCTTCCGTTCATCCCGGGCATCACGACGTCTGTCAGGAGCAAATGAATCTCTCCAGAGAATTCCGCCGCAACCTTGAGAGCTTCTTCTCCGCTGGAAGCCGTAAGAACTTGAAAGCCACGCTCTTCCAAAAAGGTCCGTGCCAGCTTTCTCAAGGGCTCCGCATCTTCCGCCACGAGTATCGTCTCGCTTCCCTGCGAGTTGGGCGAGGGCGAGGTCTGCTCCGCCACGTGCGTAACCGCCTCCTCCACGTGGGGAAGAAAGATTTGGAAACAAGAACCGTTACCCAGTTCGCTGTCCACCCAGATATAACCACCGCTTTGCTTCATGATGCCGTAAACTGTCGCAAGCCCTAATCCCGTCCCCTTGCCGACTTCCTTGGTAGTGAAAAATGGCTCGAAGATATGCTGCAGAGTCTGACTGTTCATTCCAACGCCCGAATCCGCGACCGACAGCATCACGTACTTCCCCGGTTTTGCTCCCGGGTGCTGCCGCGCATACATTTCATCGAATACGGCATCCGCTGTCCCGATGGTCAGCCTGCCGCCGCTCGGCATGGCATCCCGGGCATTGACCGCCAGGTTCATCACCACCTGTTCTATCTGTCCTTGGTCGGCCTTCACACTCCCAATCGCGGGTTCAAGTTTCGTGCTTATGGCGATGTCCTCACCAATCAATCGGGGAAGCATTTTCACCATGTCGGAAACCAGTTCATTCAAGTTCAGGACTTTCGGGGTTAAAATCTGCTGCCGGCTAAACGCGAGCAATTGACGCGTCAGCGACGTCGCGCGCTGCCCCGCTTTCTCGATCTCCTCGATGTATTCGTGCAATGGGTTATCGCGTTCCATTTTCCGCGCGAGCATCTGGCTGTAACCGATAATCACTCCGAGCAGATTATTGAAATCGTGGGCAATCCCACCCGAGAGACGCCCCACAGCCTCCATCTTTGCTGCCATCCGGAGTTGACGCTCGAGAACTCGTCTCTCGGTGATGTCTTCGACAAAGACTTCGTTATAGGTAGTATTCTCATCCCCACCTTCCACTTTCCGGCCGCTGCACAGCACAGTGATGGGGGAGTCATCCTTACGTTTCCACTCCATCTCCACGTCCTTAAACTCGTCCACGCTGCCCAATAACTCAACCAAATGATGGAAATCGGCGCGATTCCGGAAAACATGGTCCCCAAGGTTGGCATCCAGGAGCTCCGTCAAGGTCCGGTAACCCAACATTTCTTGCAGCGCCGAATTGACGCGCAGGAAGCGGCCGTCCACACTAGCGCGAAAAATCCCATAGGGCGCGCCCTCAACCACGGAACGGAAACTCGTTTCCGACTGCCGTAATGTTTCTTCCGCTTGCTTTCCCACAGTGATGTCGCGGCCGAT